>CANGYF010000002.1 GCA_947458265.1 Betaproteobacteria bacterium | reverse complement strand
TCCCCGCGCGTGACCCCAGCAGGAGCAGCGCTTGAACAACCTGGTGAAGAACGTCGCGATCTGGCTGGTCATAGCCCTTGTGCTGATGACCGTTTTCCAGCAGTTCAACACACGGCAGATCCAGAGCAACACGCTGGAGTACTCGCAGTTCATCGAAGAGGTGAAGGCGGGCCGCGTCGCCAAGGTCACCATCGAGGGCAGGGTCATCAAGGGCCTGCGCGGCGACGGCAAGCGCTTCGTCACCTACTCCCCGTCCGATCCCTGGCTGGTCAGCGACCTGCTGAAGAGCGGCGTGATCATCGAGGCGAAGCCGGAGGAAGAGCCTTCGCTGCTGATGAACATCTTCGTCTCCTGGTTCCCGATGCTGCTGCTGATCGCCGTCTGGGTGTTCTTCATGCGCCAGATGCAGGGCGGTGGGCGCGGCGGTGCCTTCTCGTTCGGCAAGAGCCGGGCGAAGCTGCACGACGAGAACAGCAACCAGATCACCTTCGTCGACGTCGCCGGCTGCGAAGAGGCGAAGGAAGAGGTGTCCGAACTGGTCGACTTCCTGCGCGACCCGTCGAAGTTCCAGAAGCTCGGCGGCCGCATCCCGCGCGGGGTGCTGATGGTCGGCAGCCCGGGTACCGGCAAGACGCTGCTGGCCAAGGCTATCGCCGGCGAGGCGAAGGTGCCGTTCTTCTCGATCTCCGGTTCCGATTTCGTCGAGATGTTCGTCGGCGTCGGTGCCGCACGCGTGCGCGACATGTTCGAGCAGGCGAAGAAGCATGCACCCTGCATCCTGTTCATCGACGAGATCGATGCAGTGGGTCGGCAGCGTGGCGCAGGCCTCGGTGGCGGCAACGACGAGCGCGAGCAGACCCTCAACCAGCTGCTGGTCGAGATGGACGGCTTCGAGGGCGCGGTCGGCGTGATCGTGATCGCCGCCACCAACCGTCCGGACGTGCTCGACCCGGCGCTGCTGCGCCCGGGCCGCTTCGACCGCCAGGTGGTGGTACCGCTGCCGGACATCCGCGGCCGCGAGCAGATCCTGCAGGTGCACATGCGCAAGGTGCCGATCTCGCCCGACGTCCGCCCGGACATCCTGGCGCGCGGCTGCCCGGGCTTCTCCGGTGCCGACCTCGCGAACCTGGTGAACGAGGCCGCGCTGTTCGCCGCGCGCAAGAACAAGCGCCTGGTCGACATGGACGACTTCGAGAAGGCGAAGGACAAGATCATGATGGGCGCCGAGCGCCGGTCGATGGTCATGCCCGAGCACGAGCGCAAGAACACCGCCTACCACGAGTCCGGTCATGCGCTCGTCGCGCGCATGCTCGACAAGACCGACCCGGTGCACAAGGTCACGATCATTCCGCGCGGACGCGCGTTGGGCGTGACCATGCAGCTGCCGGTGGAAGACCGCTACAGCATGGACCGCGAGCAGATCCTGCAGAACATCGCGGTGCTGTTCGGCGGGCGCATCGCCGAGGAAGTGTTCATGGGCCAGATGACCACCGGCGCATCGAACGACTTCGAACGTGCCACCGACCTCGCGCGCAAGATGGTCACCCAGTGGGGCATGAGCAAGGAGCTCGGCACCATGGTGTACGGCGAGAACGAAGGCGAGGTGTTCCTCGGCCGCTCGATCACCACGCACAAGAACGTGTCCGAGGCGACGATGCAGCAGGTCGACGCCGAGATCCGCCGGATCATCGACCAGCAGTACACGCTGGCGCGCCGGCTGATCGAGGAGAACAGCGACAAGATGCATGCGATGGCCAATGCGCTGCTCGAGTTCGAGACGATCGATTCCGAGCAGATCCAGGACATCATGGAGGGCCGTCCGCCGCGGCCGCCGAAGCCGTCGCAGCCGCCGGCCTCGACGCCGGGCGGTGGCAACGCCGCCACGCCGAGCGCGCCTGCGCCGTCGACGACGCCCGCGACCGAGGCCTGAGCACACACGCAGGAGCGGTTCCGTGCGCCGATACTGGAGCTGCGGGCGGTATCGTCTCCCGCTGGACGTGCCACGCCTGATGGGCGTGATCAACGTGACGCCGGACTCGTTCTCCGACGGTGGGCAGTTCTTCGACAGCGCGGCGGCGCTGGCCCATGGCGGTGCGTTGGTCGGGGAAGGCGCCGACATCCTTGACGTGGGTGGCGAGTCGACCCGCCCGGGCGCCGCCGAGGTGAGCGCCGCGGACGAGATGCGGCGGGTGCTGCCGGTGATCGAGGGCCTGGCCGATGCCGGCGTGCCGGTCTCGGTGGATACCGTGAAGCCGGCCGTGATGAGCGCTGCCATCGCCGCTGGTGCTTCCATCATCAACGACATTCAGGGCCTGCGCACGCCGGGTGCGCTGGAAACCCTCGCCGAGAGCGATGCGGGCGTCTGCGTGATGCACATGCAGGGCACGCCGGCGACCATGCAGCGCGAGCCTCGTTATGGCGACGTCGTGGCCGAGGTGCATGCCTTCCTCGCCGGCCGGGTCGACGCGCTGGTGCATGCCGGCGTGGTGCGCGAGCGGATCGCGGTGGACCCGGGCATCGGCTTCGGCAAGACGCTCGAGCACAACCTCGCGCTGCTGCGCGCGCTGCCGCGTTTCCGCGAACTCGGCTGTGCGGTGCTGGTCGGCCTGTCGCGCAAGTCGATGCTCGGGGCGATCACCGGCCGGGCGACCGGGGAGCGGCAGGCGGCCAGCGTCGGCGGTGCCCTGTGGTGCGCGCTGCACGGCGCTGACATAATCCGGGTCCACGACGTTCGCGAGACCCGGGATGCACTCCTGGTCTGGCGGACGTTCGACACGTCCAACCCCATCGGCCCTCTCCAGGGCCCCCAGATCCCTTGACTCGAAAGTACTTCGGCACCGATGGCGTGCGCGGGCGCGTCGGCGAATACCCGATCACCCCCGATTTCGTGATGCGCCTGGGCAATGCCGCAGGTAGGGTGCTGGCCGGTGCCGGCGTCGCGCCTTCCGATGCAGAGGATGCCGGCCGCACCGCGCCGCACCCGGCGGTGGTCATCGGCAAGGACACACGCGTGTCGGGCTACATGCTCGAGTCGGCGCTGCAGGCTGGCCTGTCCGCCGCCGGCGTCGACGTCTACCTCTGCGGTCCGATGCCGACGCCGGCCGTGGCCTACCTGGCGCGCGCGCTGCGGCTGTCCGCCGGCATCGTGATCAGCGCCTCGCACAACCCCTACGAGGACAACGGAATCAAGTTCTTCTCGGGCGACGGCAACAAGCTGCCGGATACGGTCGAACTCGAGATCGAACGGGTGGTCGACGAGCCGATGGTGACGCGCGAATCGGCGCACCTGGGCCGCGCGCGCCGGATCACCGACGCCGGCGGCCGCTACATCGAGTTCTGCAAGAGCACGTTCCCGGCCGAATTCGACCTGCGCGGCCTGCGCATCGTCGTCGACTGCGCCCATGGCGCCACCTACCACGTGGCTGGCGAGGTGTTCCACGAACTGGGCGCGGACGTGATCACGATCGGCAACCAGCCGGACGGCTTCAACATCAACCGCAGCTTCGGGGCCACGCACCCGGCCGCGCTGCGCGAGGCGGTCAAGGCCAACCGCGCCCACCTGGGCGTCGCGCTCGACGGCGACGGCGACCGTCTGCTGATGTGCGACCAGGAGGGCACGGTCTACGATGGCGACCAGCTGCTGCATGCGATCGTGGTCGATCGCCATGAGCATGGCGAACTGGTCGGCGGCGTCGTCGGCACGCTGATGACCAACCTCGCCCTCGAGCGGACGCTGGCCGCGCGTGGCATTGCCTTCGCGCGCGCCGCCGTCGGCGACCGGTATGTGCTCGAACAGCTGCGCGCGCGCGGATGGCAGGTCGGGGGAGAGAACTCGGGCCACATCCTGTGCCTGGACAGGCACACCACCGGCGATGGCATCGTGTCGGCGCTGCAGGTGCTCGCCGCGATGCGCCGGGGCCGGCGCACCCTGGCCGAGGTGGCTGGTTCGCTGGTGCTGTTCCCCCAGGTGCTGATCAACGTGCGCACCACCGATCCGCGGGCTTACCAAGGCGACCCTGGCGTGTCGGCCGCGGTCGCCGAGGCCGATGCCAGGCTGGGCAGCCGGGGACGGGTGCTGCTGCGGCCGTCAGGAACGGAGCCGGTGGTCCGGGTGATGGTCGAATCCGACCAGGAATCGCTGTCGCGCCGTTGCGCTGAGTCGATCGCCGAGGCGATCCGCAAGGCCGCCTGAGCCGCTTCCTCGTCCGGCCCGGCTGCTGCAAGGAATTTGTAAGGGTCTGCGTGGCAGTCACAGCGTTGTAACCTGACGTAGCTAAGCTGTGCGTTGTTCTGAAAACTAGGATACCGCTCAATGAAGCTTTCCAGGATTCTTGCGTCGCTGACTGCAGCAGTTGCCTTTACCGCCGCCTCCAGCGCCATCGCTCAGGTCACCGAGATCACCGGTGCTGGCGCGACCTTCCCGGCCCCGCTGTATGCCCGCTGGGCCGCCGATTACAACAAGGCCACTGGCGTCCGCATGAACTACCAGTCGATCGGTTCCGGCGGCGGCCTGCGCCAGATCCGCGGCAAGACGGTGTTCTTCGGTGCATCCGACATGCCGCTGACCGACGCCGAACTGGCGAAGGACGGTCTGGTCCAGTTCCCGACGGTGATCGGCGGCGTGGTGCCGATCATCAACATCCCCGGGCTCCAGGCGGGCCAGTTGCGCCTGACCGGCGAGATACTGGGCGATATCTACCTCGGCAAGATCACCCGCTGGAACGACCCGGTGCTGGTCAAGCTGAACCCCGGCGTGAAGCTGCCGGATGCGGCGATCGCTCCGGTGCGTCGCGCGGACGGCTCCGGTACCACCTTCATCTTCACCAACTACCTGTCGAAGGTCAACGCCGAGTGGGCGTCGAAGGTCGGCGAGGGTGCCTCGGTCAACTGGCCCACCGGTGCCGGCGGCAAGGGCAACGAAGGCGTTACCGCGTTCGTGCAGCGCCTGCCGAACTCGATCGGTTACGTCGAGTACTCGTATGCACGCCAGAACAAGCTGGCCTTTGCGCTGATGGGCAATGCGGCAGGCAACTTCGTCGCGCCGGACGACCTGACCTTCGCGGCGGCCGCAGCCGGTGCCGACTGGTCGAAAACGTTCTACCAGATCCTGACCAACCAGCGCGGCAAGGATGCATGGCCGATCACCGGTGCCACCTTCATCATGATGCACAGGGTGCAGGAGCGTCCCGAGAACGCCACCGCGGTGCTGCGTTTCTTCGACTGGGCGTATGCCAACGGCAGCAAGACCGCGACCGAACTCGACTATGTCCCGATGCCCGAGTCAGTGGTCAAGTCGGTGCGTGCGCTCTGGGGCGAGCTGCGTGATTCGAACGGCAAGCCCGTTCCGTTGAAGTAACGGTCGACTCTGTCCCACCCCTGCGGGCCGGTATCCGGCCCGCAATTTCGACCGAAGCCGGGAGAACCTGATGGAGGTAACACTGCCTGCACGTGCAGCCGGTCCCAGGGCCGAACCTGACGCGCCCGAGCCTAAAGTGGTTCGGCGCGACGACAGGTTCGGTGACCAGGTGTTTGCGGTACTGACGACCGGAGCGGCGATTGTCACGCTCGGGTTGCTCGTGGGCATCATCCTGTCGCTGGTGGCGGGGTCGATCCCGGCCATGCGTGAGTTCGGCCTTTCCTTCCTCTGGACCGCTGAATGGGACCCGGTGAAGGAGCGGTTCGGCGGCCTGGTGATGATCTATGGCACGCTGATCACCTCGATCATCGCGTTGCTGATCGCAGTGCCGGTGAGCTTCGGGATTGCGGTGTTCCTGACCGAACTGTCCCCGGGCTGGCTGCGCCGGCCGCTCGGCACCGCAATCGAGCTTCTGGCCGCGATCCCGTCGATCGTGTACGGCATGTGGGGCCTGCTGGTGTTCGCGCCGATCTTCACCAAGTACCTGCAGATCCCTCTGCAGAACACGCTCGGCGGCGTGCCCTATCTGGGAGCCCTGTTCCAGGGCCCGCCGATCGGCATCGGTATCCTCTGCGCGTCGATCATTCTCGCGATCATGATCATCCCGTTCATCGCCTCGGTGATGCGCGACGTGTTCGAAGTGACGCCACCGCTGCTGAAGGAGTCCGCCTACGGGCTGGGCGCCACGACCTGGGAGGTCGTGTGGCGGGTGGTGCTTCCTTACACCAAGACTGGTGTGATCGGTGGCATCATGCTCGGGCTGGGGCGGGCGCTGGGCGAGACGATGGCGATCACCTTCGTCATCGGCAACGTCAACCAGCTGAACAGCATTTCGCTGTTCGACGCCGCGAACAGCATCACCTCGGCGTTGGCCAATGAATTCTCCGAGGCAAACCCGGGTAGCCTGCACGAGGCCTCGCTGATCCAGCTCGGGCTGATCCTGTTCCTGATCACCTTCGTCGTGCTGGCTGCCTCGAAAATGCTGCTGGTACGCCTCGAGCGCGCCGAGGGAGGACGGACATGAGCGTCGCCATCGCATCAGATACCCGCCGGCTCGCGCTGCACCGCCGGCGCAAGCTGATCAACGTGATCGCACTGTCGCTGTCGCTGGCGGCCATGGCGTTCGGTCTGATCTGGCTGATCTGGATTCTCGCCGATACCGTCATCCGCGGCATCGGCGGGCTTTCGGTTGCGACCTTTACCGAGATGACCCCGCCGCCGAACGTGGAGGGCGGTGGCCTGGCCAACGCCATCTACGGCTCACTGATGATGGTCGGGCTGGCGACACTGCTCGGGACTCCGCTCGGCGTGCTGGCCGGGGTCTACCTCGGTGAGTACGGTCAGCGCACGGTGCTCGGCAACGTCACCCGGTTCGTGAACGACATCCTGTTGTCTGCGCCATCGATCGTGATCGGGCTGTTCATCTACGCGATCGTCGTGGCGAAGACGGGTACCTTCTCTGGTTATGCCGGGGTACTCGCGCTCGCGCTGATCGTGATACCGGTGGTCGTGCGCACCACCGAGAACATGCTGCAGCTGATACCCAACCAGCTTCGCGAAGCCGCGTATGCGCTGGGGGCTCCGAAGTGGCGCGTGATCATGCTGGTCACGCTCAAGGCGGCACGGGCGGGTGTGGTCACCGGCGTGCTGTTGGCTGTTGCGCGGATCGCGGGTGAAACCGCGCCGCTGCTGTTCACCGCGCTGTCCAACCAGTTCTGGAGCACGGATCTGTCGCAGCCGATGGCGAACCTGCCGGTCACCATCTTCAAGTTTGCGCTCAGTCCTTTCGAGAGCTGGCAGAAGATGGCCTGGACTGGCGTTTTCCTGATCACCATGGGCGTGCTCGCGCTGAACATCATCGCGCGCGTCATGTTCCGCAAGAAGGACTGAACCGTGCAGAACGTCGAACCCGTAGTGCGTGAATCCGCAGACAGCACCGTGACGCAGGCTCCAGCCGAGCGGACGAAGATCGAGGTCGAGAACCTGAACTTCTTCTACGGCAAGTATCATGCGCTGAAGAACATCAACATGGTGATCCCCGAGAATCGGGTGACCGCGTTCATCGGCCCGTCCGGCTGCGGCAAGTCGACGCTGCTGCGCGTGTTCAACCGGATGTTCGAGCTCTATCCCGAACAGCGGGCCGAAGGCAGCATCCGGCTCGATGGGGAGGACATCCTGTCGACGAAGGACGATGTCTCGTTGATCCGCGCCAAGGTCGGCATGGTGTTCCAGAAGCCGACCCCGTTCCCGATGACCATCTACGAGAACATCGCGTTCGGCGTACGCCTGTTCGAGAAGATGTCCCGTGCCGAGATGGACGAGCGGGTCGAGTGGGCGCTGAACCGTGCGGCGCTGTGGAAAGAGGTCAAGGACAAGCTGCACCAGAGCGGCACCAGCCTGTCCGGTGGCCAGCAGCAACGGCTGTGCATCGCGCGCGGCATCGCCATCAAGCCGGAAGTGCTGCTGCTCGACGAGCCGTGCTCGGCACTCGACCCGATCTCGACCGCCAAGATCGAAGAACTGATCAACGAGCTCAAGCGTGATTACACGGTCGTCATCGTCACCCACAACATGCAGCAGGCCGCCCGGGTGTCCGACTACACCGCCTACATGTATCTTGGCGAACTGATCGAGGTCGGGGTGACCGAGTCGATCTTCATCAAGCCGAAGAGCAAGCAGACCGAGGATTACATCACCGGTCGTTTCGGCTGACCTTGCCGGCACGAAGGGCCGGCGGAGGTTTGACCGGCCCGTCTCCCGGCCGGTACAATCCCGCGGTTCTACTCCAGACAAAAGCGGGATGCGTGCCAGCGATATGAGCACCGGGCGATCGGTAACGATGCAGTTGAGAGTGACGTCGATTCGGATAACGGTTCGGACGTCGGTTGGAACGACCCGTTCGGGAGCGTCGCGTTGAGGACCCGGCGCGTCGTGGGCAACTGGAAGATGAACGGCGCACTGGCCGGCAATGCGGCGCTGCTGGGCGACTGCGCGTCTGCCTTTCCTTATGTGTCCGGTAGTGCAGCACCCGGGGTCGAGGTGGCGGTCTGCGTGCCGTTTCCCTACCTTGCCCAGGCGCGCGACCTCCTGTCCGGCAGCGCAGTGCGCTGGGGTGCACAGGATGTCAGCATCCACACGTCCGGTGCTTATACCGGTGAAGTGTCGGCTGCGATGATCGCCGACTTCGGGGCATCGTTCGTGATCGTCGGTCACTCCGAGCGGCGGGCACACCACTGCGAGTCCAGCGCGCTGGTCGCCGCGAAGGCAGCCGCTGCCTTGTCCGCCGGGCTGACACCGATCATCTGCCTGGGCGAGACGCTCGAGGAGCGCGAGACCGACATGACGGAGGTCGTGGTCGGCGGCCAGTTGTCGGTCTGCATCGAAGTACTCGGCCATGAACATCTCGCGCAATGCGTGATCGCCTACGAACCGGTGTGGGCGATCGGCACCGGTCACAATGCAACGCCTGACCAGGTCCAATCCGTGCATGCCTTCCTGCGCGCGCGGCTCGGCCCGGCTGGTGCCTCGGTGTCGCTGCTCTACGGCGGCAGCGTCAAGGCATCGAATGCCGCCGAACTCTTCGCCATGCCGGACGTCGATGGCGGCCTCATCGGCGGTGCCTCGTTGAAGATGGCCGACTTCGAGCCCATCTGCCGCGCGTTCGGCTGACCTGCGCCGGTCGTCGTCGGCCGGCATCGCCGGAACCATAGGAAACTACAAGATGCTCCAGAATTTCATCCTCCTCTTCCACGTGCTTGCTGCCGGCGCGATCGTCGTGTTCGTGTTGCTCCAGCAGGGCAAGGGCGCAGACATGGGCGCGGCGTTCGGCAGCGGCTCCGCCGGAAGCCTGTTCGGGTCCAGCGGGTCGGCGAACTTCATGAGCCGGATGACCGCGATCATGGCTACGGTGTTCTTCATCACCAGCCTGGTGCTGACCTATATCGCAGCCAACACGGGTGCCTCGCGTGGCCTGATGGATCGGGTGCCGGCCACGCCGGCCTCCCAGATCCCGGTGCCGGGTGCCCCGGCCGCTCCGGCCGCTGGTGCGCCCGCGGTGCCGGTGCCTGCCGCTCCTGCCGAAGCCGCAACGGGTGCAGCGTCGAAGGCGCAAGATATTCCTAAGTAAAACGCACGGCGGATGACCCCGGAAGGTCGAAAGTAGGCGACAATAGCGGGGTAGCAGTCAGTTTGCCCACGTGGTGGAATTGGTAGACACGCTGTCTTGAGGGGGCAGTGGCGAAAGCCGTATCAGTTCGAGTCTGATCGTGGGCACCAGCAGTTCCGGTTTCCGTGCAGTGCACGGGTCCGGTTGAAGTGATGGATCGGCAACATGGCAAGGCGCACGGCGGTCCCTCGCGCGGCGCCTGACGCCTCCAGACGCGTGATTGCAGCGCACGCCACCCGTTCGGTCGTGATGTCTCGGACGGGCCCAGCGGCTGCGTTATCGTGACCCTCGCACGGTCCGGCCTGCCTCCGGCAGGCTGGCCGACGCGCGAGGCTGTACCGGGAAAACCGGGGGTCCAAAGATGTGCATAGTCGACGGTTGAGCTAGCTGTGCTGGAAAGTTACCTGCCCATTCTTTTGTTCATCGGTGTCGGGCTCGCTTTCGGGCTCGTACTCCCGTTGGTTGGCTGGATCGCCAGTTCCGCGACCGGCGCCAACAGGCCCGATCCCGAGAAGCTGTCACCCTACGAGTGCGGTTTCGAGGCGTTCGAGGACGCGCGCATGAAATTCGACGTGCGCTACTACCTCGTCGCCATCCTGTTCATCCTGTTCGATCTCGAGATCGCCTTCCTGTTTCCGTGGGCGGTGGTGCTCGAAGACATCGGCTGGTTCGGTCTGGGCGCGATGTTCATCTTCCTGATGGTGCTGGTCGTCGGCTTCGTCTACGAATGGAAGAAGGGTGCACTCGAATGGGAATGACCGGACGCATCAAACGGAGCAGCCGATGAGCGATCTCGCCATGCCCGCAGCAGGTGCGCAGTCGGGTTCTCAGTTGGGTACATCAGCGCCCGTGTTCCCCGGCGCCGACCGTGGTTTCGTCACCACCTCGGCCGACAAGCTGATCAACTGGACGCGTACCGGGTCGCTGTGGCCGATGACCTTCGGCCTGGCCTGCTGCGCAGTCGAGATGATGCATGCGGGTGCGGCGCGCTACGACATGGACCGCTTCGGCGTGATCTTCCGCCCGAGCCCGCGCCAGTCCGACGTGATGATCGTCGCTGGCACGCTGTGCAACAAGATGGCCCCGGCCCTGCGCAAGGTGTACGACCAGATGGCCGAGCCGCGCTGGGTCATTTCCATGGGATCCTGCGCGAACGGCGGCGGCTACTACCACTACTCGTATTCCGTGGTGCGCGGCTGCGATCGCATCGTCCCGGTGGACATCTACGTGCCCGGCTGCCCGCCCACCGCCGAGGCGCTGCTCTACGGGATCATCCAGTTGCAGAACAAGATCAAGCGGCAGAGCACGATCGCACGATGAGCCTTCCTCCCGATCAACTGCAGGCAAGGGTGCAGGCCGCGCTGGGCGAGGCGGCTTCAAAGCTCGAGTTTGCGCACGACGAACTGACGGTCACGGTCCCTGCCGCGCAGGTGGTCGAGGCGATGACCCGGCTGCGCGATGACCCTGCACTGCGCTTCGCGCAACTCACTGATCTCTGCGGCGTCGACTGGTCGGGCCATGGCGAAGGTGCCTGGGACGGCGCGCGGTTCTCGGCGGTCTACCACCTGCTGTCGCTCGAGCACAACGCCCGGCTGCGCGTGCGGGTGTTCGCCACCGACGACGATTTCCCGGTTCTGCCTTCGGTGACCGACATCTGGGCCGGGGCCAACTGGTACGAGCGCGAGGCGTTCGACCTGTTCGGCATCGTGTTCGAGGGCCATCCCGACCTGCGTCGCATCCTCACCGACTACGGCTTCGTCGGGCATCCATTCCGCAAGGACTTCCCGGTCTCCGGGTATGTCGAGATGCGCTACGACCCTGACCAGCGGCGGGTGGTGTACCAGCCGGTCAGCATCGAACCCCGCGAGGTCGTCCCCCGGGTGATCCGCGAAGACAACTACGCCGATAGCGAAGGCTTCCGCAAGGGCTGAGCAAGCGCATGGCCGAGATCAAGAACTACACGATGAACTTCGGGCCGCAGCATCCTGCGGCCCACGGTGTGCTGCGCCTGGTGCTCGAGCTCGACGGCGAGGTGATCGAGCGGGCCGATCCGCACATCGGGCTGCTGCACCGTGCCACCGAGAAGCTGGCCGAGACGCGCACGTTCCTGCAGTCGGTGCCTTACATGGACCGGCTCGACTACGTGTCGATGATGTGCAACGAGCACGCCTACGTGATGGCGATCGAGAAGCTCACCGGGGTGGCGCCGCCGATCCGCGCGCAGTACATCCGGGTGATGTTCGACGAGATCACCCGCACGCTGAACCACCTGCTCTGGCTGGGCGCACACGGGCTCGACATCGGCGCGATGACCGTGTTCCTGTACTGCTTCCGGGAACGCGAAGACCTGATGGACTGCTACGAGGCGGTATCCGGCGCGCGCATGCATGCCGCCTACTATCGTCCTGGCGGCGTCTACCGCGACCTGCCCGGGCGCATGCCGCAGTACGATCCGTCCCCGCTGCGCAGCGAGTCCGACCTCAAGCGGCTGAACGAGCATCGCCAGGGGTCGCTGCTCGACTTCATCGAAGCCTTCACCGATCGCTTCCCCGGCTGCGTGGACGAGTACGAGACGCTGCTCACCGACAACCGCATCTGGAAGCAGCGCACGGTGGGTATCGGCGTCGTCTCGCCGGAGCGCGCGCTGCAACTGGGCTTTACCGGCCCGATGCTGCGCGGCTCGGGTATCGAATGGGACCTGCGCCGCAAGCAGCCGTACGAGGTGTACGACAGGCTCGATTTCGACATTCCGATCGGCACCAACGGCGACTGCTACGACCGCTACCTGGTGCGCATCGAGGAGATGCGCCAGTCGAACCGGATCATCCGGCAGTGCGTCGACTGGCTGCGCAAGAACCCGGGACCGGTGATCAGCGACAGTCACAAGGTGGCGGCGCCGCACCGTGTCGACATGAAGATGAACATGGAAGAGCTGATCCACCACTTCAAGCTGTTCACCGAAGGCATGCACGTGCCGGCCGGGGAGGCTTACGCAGCGGTGGAACACCCGAAGGGCGAGTTCGGCATCTACCTGGTGTCGGACGGCGCGAACAAGCCCTACCGGCTGAAGATACGTGCGCCGGGTTTCCCGCACCTGGCGGCGATCGACGAGATGTCCCGCGGCCACATGATCGCGGACGTGGTCGCGATCATCGGCACCCAGGACATCGTGTTCGGCGAGATTGATCGATGAGCGACCGGTGAGCAACCCGATGACCGATGGATTGACCCCCGCGCGATGAATGCACCCGTGCCAGCGGCCGAAGGCGGCCGCATCTCCGCCACTCCCGACGGCGAGGCCGTGCTGTCGGCCGGCGCGGTCGCACGCATCGACCGTGCGATCGCGAAGTACCCTGCCGACCAGCGCCAGTCTGCGGTGATGGCCGCACTGGCGATCGCCCAGGAAGAGAAGGGCTGGCTGTCGAACCGGGTGATGGATTTCGTCGCCCGTCACATCGGCATGCCGGCGGTCGCGGTGTACGAGGTGGCGACCTTCTACACGATGTACGACCTCGCGCCGGTCGGCCGCAACAAGCTCACGCTCTGCACCAACCTTCCCTGCCAGCTGCAGGGCGCAGGCGTGGCCGCCGAGCACCTGAAGCAGAAGCTCGGCATCGGCTTCGGAGAGACCACGGCCGACGGCTGCTTCACGCTCAAGGAGGGCGAGTGCATGGGCGCCTGCGGCGATGCGCCGGTGATGATGCGCAACAACCGCACCATGCTGTCCTGGATGACCCCCGAGCGCCTGGACGCGCTGGTCGAGCAGCTGCGTGCCGAGCATGCCGCAGCGCCGGTTGCCGACGCGAAGGAGGGCGGCCTGTGAATGCACCGCTGCCTCCGTTCCCGGCCGGCATCTACGGTCCTGATGCGGTGATCCTGAAGGGCCTGGACGGTACCAACTGGCGCCTGCGCGACTACGAGGCGCGCGGCGGCTACCAGGCGATCCGGAAGATCCTGTCCGAGAAGATCCCGCCCGATGTCGTGATCGGCGAGCTGAAGAAGTCCGCGCTGCGCGGCCGCGGCGGCGCCGGGTTCCCGACCGGCTTGAAGTGGAGCTTCATGCCGAAGAACTACACCGGCCAGAAGTACCTCGTCTGCAACTCCGACGAGGGCGAGCCGGGTACGTTCAAGGACCGGGACATCATGCGCTACAACCCGCACATCCTGATCGAGGGGATGGCGATCGGGGCGTATGCGATGGGCATCACGGTCGGCTACAACTACATCCACGGCGAGATCTGGGATGTGTACGAGCGCTTCGAGGAAGCGCTCGAAGAGGCACGCGCCGCGGGCTACCTCGGCGACAACATCCTGGGCAGCGATTTCAGCTTCCAGCTGCATGCGCATCATGGCTACGGTGCCTACATCTGCGGCGAGGAGACCGCCCTGCTCGAATCGCTCGAGGGCAAGAAGGGGCAGCCGCGCTTCAAGCCACCGTTCCCGGCCACCTTCGGCCTGTACGGCAAGCCGACGACGATCAACAACACCGAGACCTTCGCTGCGGTGCCGTGGGTCATCAACAACGGCGGCGAGGCGTTCCTGAACCTCGGCAAGCCGAACAACGGCGGTACCAAGATCTTCTCGGTCAGCGGCGATGTCGCACGCCCGGGCAACTACGAGGTCAGGCTCGGCACGCCGTTCGCGAAGCTGCTCGAGATGGCCGGCGGCATGCGCGATGGCGTGAAGCTGAAGGCGGTGATCCCGGGCGGCTCGTCGATGCCGGTGCTGCCGGCCGAGACCATGATGGCGCTCGACATGGACTACGACTCGATCCAGAAGGCCGGGTCCTTCCTCGGGTCTGGCGCGGTCATCGTGATGAACGAGACGCGCTGCATGGTGCGCTGCCTGCACCGCCTGTCGTACTTCTACTACGAGGAATCCTGCGGCCAGTGCACGCCGTGCCGTGAGGGAACCGGCTGGCTGTACCGTGTGGTCGACCGCATCGAGCACGGCAAGGGCCGGCAGGAAGACCTCGACCTCCTGCTGAACCTCTGCGACAACATCCAGGGGCGCACTATCTGCGCGCTGGGCGATGCGGCCGCGATGCCGGTTCGGGCCTTCATCAAGGCCTTCCGCGACGAGTTCCAGTACCACGTCGACCACAAGCGGTGCCTGGTCGGCCCGTACTCCTGAAAGAGCGATAGCAACGATGGCCAAGCTGGAAGTCGACGGCAAACCGGTCGAGGTACGCGACGGCGCGATGGTGATGGAAGCCGCCAATGCGCTCGGCATCTACGTGCCGCATTTCTGCTACCACAAGAAGCTGACCATCGCCGCCAACTGCCGCATGTGCCTGGTCGAGGTCGAAAAGGCGCCCAAGCCGCTGCCCGCCTGCGCCACGCCGGTCACCGAGGGCATGAAGGTATTCACCCACTCGTCCAAGGCCGTGCAGGCGCAGAAGGGCGTGATGGAGTTTTTGCTGATCAACCACCCGCTCGACTGCCCGATCTGCGACCAGGGCGGCGAGTGCCAGTTGCAGGACCTCGCCGTCGGTTACGGCGCGAGCGAATCCCGCTACGACGAGATGAAGCGGGTGGTGCCGAACAAGAACCTCGGCCCGCTGATCTCGACCGACATGACGCGCTGCATCCACTGCACGCGCTGCGTGCGCTTCGGGCAGGAAATTGCCGGGGTGATGGAGCTCGGCATGGCTGGCCGCGGCGAGCACAGCGAGATCATGCCGTTCGTCGCGCGCACCGTCGACTCCGAGTTGTCCGGCAACATGATCGACGTCTGCCCGGTGGGCGCGCTGACCTCCAAGCCGTTCCGCTTCACCGCCCGCACCTGGGAGCTCACCCGCCGCAAGTCGGTCAGTCCGCACGACAGCCTGGGCTCGAACCTGATGGTGCAGGTCAAGGGCAACCGCGTGCTGCGCGTGCTGCCGCTGGAGAACGAGGCGATCAACGAGTGCTGGATCTCCGACAAGGACCGCTTCTCGTACGAGGCGCTCAACGTCGAGACCCGTCTGGTGCGTCCGCTGCTCAGGCGCGATGGCCGCTGGGAGCAGGTCGAGTGGGCGCAGGCCCTCGAGCACGTGGCCGCGCGGCTGAAGTCGATTGCCGCCAGCCATGGCGCGACGTCGATCGGCGCGCTGGCCTCGCCGCACCAGACCGTCGAGGAACTGCACCTGCTGGCGAAGCTGGTGCGCGGGCTCGGTTCGGACAACATCGACCACCGGCTGCGCCAGGTCGACTTCCGGCTCGACCGGTCGCGCCGGGGTGCCCCCTGGCTGGGCCTGCCGGTCGCCGACGTCGGCAAGGCCGACGCGGTGCTGGTGGTCGGCAGCGTACTGCGCAAGGACCATCCGCTGCTCGCGCAGCGGCTGCGCCAGGCTGCGAAGCGCAAGGCCCGCGTCCACCTGCTCAATCCGCTCGCGCAGGATCCGATGATGCCGCTGGCCGGCGAGCAGGTCGTGCCCCCGTCGGCGATGGTCGCCGCGCTGGGCGCGGTGCTCAAGGCCGCCGCCGAGGCGAAGGGCGCAGCACTGCCGGACGGCCTCGATGCCGCGCTGGCGGCAGTCGAGGTCCCGACGCTGGCCAGGCAGGCCGCGCAGGACTTGGTGCAGGCCGGGCATGGCATCGTCTGGCTGGGTAACCTGGCCGAGCAGCATCCGCGTTTTGCCGAGCTGGAAGTTCTGGCCCAGGCGCTGGCAATGGTCACCGGTGCCCGCTTCGGTCATCTCGGCACGGCCGCCAACAGCGTTGGCGCAAGGCTTGCCGGTGCGCAGCCGACCGGCGCAGGGCTCGACGCCGCGGCGATGGTCGCCGCGCCGCGCAAGGCCTACCTGCTGCTCGGTACCGAACCCGAGCTCGACTGCGCCGACGGCGCCGCAGCGCTGGCGGCGATGAAGTCTGCCGAGTTCGTGGTCGCGTTCTCGCCGTTCGAACACCGTGCGCTCGACTACGCGGACGTGATCCTGCCGATCGCGCCGTTCACCGAGACCTCGGGCACCTTCGTGAACACCGAAGGCCGTGCGCAGACCTTCACCGGGGTGGTGCGGCCGCTGGGCGATACCCGCCCGGCGTGGAAGGTCCTGCGCGTGCTCGGCAACCTGCTCGGCCTGGCGGGCTTCGACCAGGACTCGGCCGACGCGGTGCGCGCCGGCCTGGCACTCGACGGCCTGCCGGCGGCCGGCTGCGACAACGCGCTGTCCGGGCCGCTGGCGGTCGACGCCTCGCTGCCTGATGCTGCCGGCATCGAACGGGTGGCGCCGGTGCGCATCCATGACGCCGATGCACTGGCGCGACGCTCGCCACCGCTGCAGAAGACGCGCGACGCGGCTCCGGTGGAAGCGGCCCTGGCGGCCGACCTCTGGAAGGCTGCCGGCCTGCAGCCGGGCGATTCGGTCCGGGTCGCCTGCGGCGGCGCGAACGCGCTGTTTCCTGCGGTGCCCGATCCCCGACTTGCGGCAGGCTGCCTGCTGCTGCCGGCCGGCCATGTATCGACCTTCGCGCTCGGCGCCCCGGGCGACGGCGCCGCGATCTCGATCGAGCGCGTTGCGGCAACCCAGGCCGTTGCGGCCGAGACCGTGAGCTGAGGGCGCGACGATGGAATTCTTCGAGAACCTGCTCGGTCCCGCCTGGCCAGTCGTCTGGACCCTGGTCAAGATCCTCGCGATCGTGCTGCCGATCACCATCTGCGTGGCCTTTCTCACGCTCGCCGAGCGCAAGGTGATTGGCTACATGCAGCTGCGCATCGGCCCGAACCGGGTGATGGCGTTCGGCATGGGCTGGACTGCCGGCCTCGCGCAGCCGTTCGCCGACGTGTTCAAGCTGATCTTCAAGGAGATCATCGTCCCGACCGGTTCCAACCGGTTCCTGTTCCTGATCGCACCGACGCTGTCGATCATGCCGGCGCTGGCCGCCTGGGCGGTGCTGCCGTTCGGTCCCGAGACGGTGCTGGCCGACATCGATGCCAGCCTGCTGTACGTGCTTGCGCTGACTTCGATGGGCGTCTACGGCGTGATCGTCGCCGGCTGGGCATCGAACTCGAAGTACGCCTTCCTCGGGGCCATGCGCTCGGCAGCACAGATCGTGTCCTACGAGATCGCGATGGGCTTCGCGCTGGTCGGGGTGCTGATGGTGTCGGGCACGCTGAACCTCGGCGGCATCGTCGATGCCCAGAAGGGCAGCGGCTTCTGGTCGTGGAACCTGCTGCCACTGCTGCCGCTGTTCCTGGTCTACTTCATCGCCGGCGTGGCCGAGACCAACCGCGCGCCGTTCGACGTGGCCGAGGGCGAGTCCGAGATCGTCGCCGGCTTCCATGTCGAGTATTCCGGCACCGCCTTCGCCGTGTTCTTCCTCGCCGAATACGCGAACATGATCCTGATCTCGGCGCTGGCGTCGCTGATGTTCCTCGGCGGCTGGCTGCCGCCGGTGCAGGTCGATTCGCTGGCGTCGATCCCGGTCGTCGGGCTGCTGTTCGGGCCCGGCGCACACTGGCTGTTCCTGAAGATCGCGTTCCTGCTGTTCTGCTTCCTCTGGCTGCGTGCGACCTTCCCGCGCTATCGCTACGACCAGATCATGCGCCTGGGCTGGAAGGTGTTCATTCCGCTCACGCTGGTCTGGATCATGGTGGTCGGCGTCGCGATGATGGATCCGGTCCGTACCTGGCCGCCGTTCAGCTGGTGGTTCTGAGCCATGGACATGCGCAGAGGCCCCCGATGATGACCCGCATACAGAGCTTCTTCCGTTCGTTCCTGCTGCTCGAACTGCTGCGCGGCATGATGCTGACCGGGCGTAACCTGTTCGCCCGCAAGATCACCGTGCAGTATCCCGAGGAGAAGACGCCACAGAGCCCGCGCTTCCGCGGCCTGCATGCGCTGCGCCGCTACCCGAACGGCGAGGAACGCTGCATCGCCTGCAAGCTGTGCGAGGCGGTCTGCCCGGCAATGGCGATCACGATCGAGTCCGACGTGCGAGACGATGGCACCCGGCGCACGACCCGCTACGACATCGACCTCACCAAGTGCATCTTCTGCGGCCTGTGCGAGGAGTCCTGCCCGGTCGATTCGATCGTCGAGACGCGCACGCTCGAGTACCACGGCGAACGGCGCGGCGACCTGGTCTACACCAAGGAAATGCTGCTGGCGATCGGCGACCGCTACGAAGAACAGATCGCCCGCGACAGGATGGCCGATGCGAACTACCGCTGACAAGACGCCCGGCGCGGTGCCGGCGACCCCGACCATGACCACAGCCGTGCAGGCGGCGCGATGAACTTCCAGTCGGCGGTCTTCTTCGTGCTGGCTGCAGTGCTCGTGCTGTCTGCGCTGCGCGTGATCACCGCGCGCAATTCGGTGCATGCGGCGCTGTTCCTGGTGCTCTCGTTCGCCTCGGCGGCTGGGCTGTGGCTGCTCCTGCATGCCGAGTTCCTCGCGATCACCCTGATCCTTGTCTACGTCGGCGCGGTGATGGTGCTGTTCCTGTTCGTGATCATGATGCTCGACATCAACGTCGACCGGCTGCGCGAGGGCTTCTGGAACATCCTGCCGATCGCGCTGCCGGTGGCGGTGCTGCTGCTCGGGGTGATGGGCGCGACGCTGATGGGGCCCTATTTCGGCCTGTCGGTGCGGCCGCCGCCGCCGGAAGCGGCAGAGGGCTACAGCAACACGCGTGCGATCGGCATGGTGCTCTACACGGAGTACCTGTATCCGTTCGAACTGGCTGCGGTGATCCTGCTGGTGGCCATCGTGGCCGCGATCGCGCTGACGCTGCGCGCACGCAAGAACACCCGCAGCATCGATCCGTCGGTCCAGGTCGCCGCGACCCGCGAAGGGCGCGTGCGGCTGGTCTCGATGCCCTCCGAGAAGAAGGGCGTGTCTGCGCCCCCGCCGGAAACCGCCCCGGCGGAAACACCGCAACAGCCCAAATGACCGAAGCCCGCGTGCAGAACATGCCTCGCCGGGGCGCCGGTCCGTGGAACAAGCAGGAACACTAGGGGAGCGAAGCCGTTGGTGCCGCTGTCGTACTACCTGATTCTGGGCGCGATCCTTTTTGCGATCAGCGTGCTCGGCATCTTCCTCAACCGGAAGAATGTGATCATCCTGCTGATGGCCATCGAGTTGAACCTGCTCGCGGTCAACCTGAACTTCATCGCCTTCAGCTATTACCTGCAGGACATCGCCGGGCAGGTGTTCGTATTCTTCATCCTGACCGTCGCCGCCGCCGAATCGGCGATCGGGCTGGCCATCCTGGTCGCGCTGTTCCGCAACCTGCGCACGATCCATGTCGACGACCTCGACACGCTGAAAGGATGAGGGCGCCGCGATGACGATGCAGACGGTCTACCTGCTGGTTCCCCTTGCGCCGCTGTTCGGCGCGCTTCTCGCGGGCCTGTTCGGCCGCCAGATCGGGCGCACCGGCGCCCACCTGGTCACCATCGCCGGCGTGGCGGTATCGCTGGCCGCCTCGATCTGCGTGTTCCTCGACGTTCGCGAGGGCAATACCTTCAACGGCACGGTCTACACCTGGCTCACCTCGGGCGACCTGCGACTGGAGGTGGGCTTCCTGATCGACAGCCTGACCGCGACCATGATGCTGGTGGTGACTTCGGTGTCGTTGATGGTGCACGTCTACACCATCGGCTACATGCACGACGACCCCGGATACCAGCGCTTCTTCGCCTACATCTCGCTGTTCACCTTCTCGATGCTCATGCTGGTGATGAGCAACAACTTCCTGCAGCTGTTCTTCGGCTGGGAAGCGGTCGGCCTGGTGTCGTACCTGCTGATCGGCTTCTGGTACAAGCGGCCGACCGCGACCTACGCCAACCTGAAGGCCTTCCTGGTGAACCGGGTCGGCGACTTCGGTTTCCTGCTCGGCATCGGCCTGGTGCTGGCCTTCTTCGGCACCCTCGACTACCAGCAGGTATTCGAGCGAGCCCCCGACATGGCGGCCGCAAGTATCGAGATCCTGCCGGGCACCGCCTGGTCGATGATCACCGTCACCTGCATCCTGCTGTTCGTGGGCGCGATGGGCAAGTCGGCGCAATTCCCGCTGCACGTCTGGCTGCCCGATTCGATGGAAGGCCCGACGCCGATCTCCGCGCTGATCCACGCGGCCACGATGGTCACCGCCGGCATCTTCATGGTGGCGCGCATGTCGCCGTTGTTCGAACTGTCCGACACGGCGCTGTCCTTCGTGCTGGTCACCGGGGCGATCACCGCGCTGTTCATGGGCCTGCTGGGCATCGTGCAGAACGACATCAAGCGGGTCGTCGCCTATTCGACGCTGTCGCAGCTCGGCTACATGACGGTGGCCCTGGGTGCGTCCGTGTACTCGGTGGCGATCTTCCACCTGATGACGCATGCCTTCTTCAAGGCATTGCTGTTCCTGGCGGCCGGCTCGGTGATCATCGGCATGCATCACAACCAGGACATCCGCTGGATGGGCGGGGTACGCAAGTACATGCCGATCACCTGGATCACCTCCCTGATCGGCTCGCTGGCGCTGATCGGCACGCCCTTCCTGTCGGGCTTCTACTCGAAGGATTCGATCATCGTCGCGGTCGGCGAGTCCGGCATCGCCGGTGCCGGCCTTGCCTCGTTCGCGGTCATCGCCGGCGTGTTCATCACCGCGTTCTACTCGTTCCGGATGTACTTTCTGGTGTTCCACGGCGAGGAGCGCTACCACCTGAAGCCGCACGATCCGCACGACGCTCACGCGGACGACCACGGCCACGGGCATGGCCATGACGCCAAACCGCACGAGTCGCCCTGGGTGGTGACGTTGCCGCTGATCGCGCTGGCGATCCCGTCGGTGGTGATCGGCTACCTGACGCTGTCGCCGATGGTGCTCGGCGACTGGTTCGCCGGCCCGATCTTCGTCGACCCCGCCCACGGCGCGCTCGAGCACCTGAAGGCGCACTTGCACGGCCCGATGGAGATGGCGCTGCATGGTTTCGTCACCGCCCCCTTCTGGCTGGCGCTGGCCGGGGTGGTGCTCGCCTGGTACCTGTACCTGAAGCGGCCCGACCTGCCCGCGGCGATCGCCGCCCGGATGAAGGGCGTGCATGAACTGCTGCTGAACAAGTACTACATCGACGAGATCTACGCCTTCCTGTTCCGGGACGGGCTGCGCAAGCTCGGCGCCTTCCTCTGGAAGGTCGGCGACGTGAAGCTGATCGACGGCGTCATGGTCAACGGCACGGCCTGGGTGGTCGGGCAGGTGGCCCGGCTGTCGCGGCAGCTCCAGTCGGGCTACCTCTACACCTATGCGTTCACGATGCTGATCGGCGTGCTCGGCCTGCTGCTGCTGTGGGTCGTGCGCACGCGTGCGGTGCTCTGATCGAATGCACGAATCGAAAATGACGAATCGAAAATGACTCCGCTGCTGACACTGGCCATCTGGGTGCCCATCGCCAGCGCGATCCTCGTGCTGGCCACCGGCTCGGACCGTAACGCCGGGCTCGCGCGCGTGCTCGCCCTCGTCGGAGCGCTGGCGGGCTTCGCGGTCACGCTGCCGCTCTGGTTCGGCTTCGACCCGCAGCAATCCGGGCTGCAGTTCGTCGAGTTCGTGCCCTGGGTGCCAGCGTTCAACATCAACTACCACCTCGGCATCGACGGCATCTCGCTGCTGCTCATCCTCCTCAACAGCTTCACGACGGTGGTGGTGGTGCTGGCTGGCTGGAAGGTCATCGACAACCGGGTGGCGCTGTACATGGCCGCCTTCCTGTTCCTGTCGGGCCTGATGAACGGCGTGTTCTGCGCGATGGATGCGCTGCTGTTCTACTTCTTCTTCGAGGCGACCCTGATCCCGATGTTCATCGTGATCGGCATCTGGGGTGGGCCGAACCGCGTCTACGCATCGGTCAAGTTCTTCCTCTACACGCTGATGGGCTCGCTGCTGATGCTGGTGGCGCTGATCTACCTGTTCCTGCTGTCCGACGGCAGCTTCGCGTTGTCCGAGTGGTACCGGCTGCCGATCCCGTTCCATGCGCAGATCCTGATCTTCATCGCCTTCTTCCTCGCGTTCGCGGTGAAGATCCCGATGTGGCCGGTGCACACCTGGCTGCCCGATGCGCACGTCGAGGCGCCCACTGGTGGCTCGGTGGTGCTGGCCGCGATCATGCTCAAGCTCGGAGGCTACGGCTTCCTGCGCTTCTCGCTGCCAGTCGTGCCCGACGCCAGCCAGGCGCTGGCCGGTGTCGTGATCGCGCTGTCGCTGGTGGCGGTGGTCTATATCGGCCTGGTCGCGCTGGTGCAGACCGACATGAAGAAGCTGATCGCCTATTCGTCGATCGCCCACATGGGGTTCGTCACCCTCGGCCTGTTCCTGTTCAACGTGCTGGGCATCGAAGGCGCGATCGTGCAGATGGTCTCGCACGGCTTCATCTCGGCGGCCATGTTCCTGTGCGTCGGGGTGCTCTACGACCGGGTGCACAGCAGGGCGATCGCCGACTACGGCGGGGTGGCCAACACGATGCCGGTATTCGCGGCCTTCTTCATGCTGTTCGCGATGGCCAATGCGGGCCTTCCGGGCACCAGCGGCTTCGTCGGCGAGTTCATGGTGATCATGGCGGCGATCGAAGTCAGCTTCTGGTACGCCTTCCTGGCCTCGACCACGCTCATCTTCGGCGCCGCATATACGCTCTGGATGTACCGGCGGGTGGTGTTCGGCGAGGTCGCCAATGCGGCGGTCGCGGGGCTGAAGGATCTCTCGGCCCGCGAGGCGCTGGTGCTCGGCCTGCTGGCGGTCGCCGTGCTTGGCATGGGTCTCTGGCCGCTGCCCTTCACCGAAGTGCTGCACACCTCGGTCAACGATCTGGTCGCGCATATCGGCCAGAGCAAACTGCCGGCACGCTGACATGATCATCCCGATTCCCGACCTCGCCCCGGCGGCGACCGAACTGTTCCTGCTGGCGGCCGCCTGCACCGTGCTGCTGATCGACCTGTTCATCAGCGACGAGCGCCGCTGGATCACCCAGGCCCTGTCGCACATCGTGCTCGCCGTGTGCGCGGTGATCCTGCTGGCGACCGCCACCGAAGGCACGTCGTTCACCTTCAGCATGATGTTCATCGACGACCCGCTGTCCGATGCGCTCAAGCTGATGATCGTGCTTTCGGTGTCGGTGCTGCTGGTCTACTCGCGGCGCTACCTTGCCGACCGCGGGATGTACCGCGGCGAGTTCTTCACGCTCACGCTGTTCGCGGTGCTGGGCATGATGGTGATGGTGTCGGCCAACCACTTCATCACGCTCTACCTCGGTCTGGAGCTGCTTTCGCTGTCGCTCTACGCGATGATCGCGCTGCAGCGCGATTCGGCGGTCGCCACCGAGGCGGCGATGAAGTACTTCATCCTCGGCGCGCTGGCCTCCGGCATGCTGCTGTACGGCATGTCGATGGTCTACGGCGCGACCGGCACCCTGCAGGTGGGCGACATCGCCGCGATCATCGCCCGCGGCGAGGGCAGCCGCACGGTGCTGGTGTTCGGCCTGGTGTTCATCGTCGCCGGGCTCGGCTTCAAGCTCGGCGTGGTGCCGTTCCACATGTGGGTTCCGGACGTCTACCACGGTGCACCGACTGCGGTGACGCTGCTGATCAGCTCGGCGCCCAAGCTGGCGGCGTTCGCGTTCTTCATGCGCATCCTGGGCGAGGCGCTCGGCGGGCTGGCAGTCGACTGGCGCAGCATGCTGGTGGTGATGGCCGTGCTGTCGCTGGCGCTGGGCAACATCGCGGCGATCGCGCAGACCAATCTGAAGCGCATGCTGGCGTACTCCAGCATCTCGCACATGGGCTTCCTGCTGCTGGGCTTCCTGGCGGGCAACGCGTTCGGCTTCGCCGCCGCCATGTTCTACGTCGCCGTCTACGTGCTGATGAACCTCGGTACCTTCGGCATGATCCTTCTGCTGGCACGGGCGGGCTTCGAAGCCGACCAGCTCGACGACTATCGGGGGCTTGCCCGGCGGGCACCCTGGCAGGCATTCATCATGCTCCTGCTGATGTTCTCGATGGCAGGCCTGCCGCCGATGGTCGGCTTCTACGCGAAACTCACCGTGCTTTCCGCGGTGGTCGATATCGGGCTGGTCTGGCTCGCAGTGTTCGCGGTGCTGATGTCGCTGATCGGTGCGTTCTACTACCTGCGCATCGTGAAGCTGATGTATTTCGACGAGCCGGTCGACGCCGAGCCGTTCAGCGCGAGCGCGGACGCCCGCGTACTGATGTCGGTGAACGGGCTTGCGGTGCTGGCGCTTGGGTTGTTGCCGCAACCGCTGATGGCCTGGTGCCTGCTGGCGATCCAACGGTCGATGTAGGTTCTACCGCGCGGCGGGCGAGGAAGCGACGATGGACGACTTCACCGAACGCCGGATCGACTCCACCGCGGTCTTCGACGGCGCGCTGCTCAAGGTGCGGCGCGACCGCGTACAACTGCCCGACGGACGCGAGGCGCTGCGCGAGTACATCCTGCATCCGGGCGCTGCGATCATCCTGCCGGTGCTCGACGACGGGCGCGTGGTGCTGGTGCGCCAGTTCCGCTATCCGGTCGGGCGCGAGACGCTCGAGTTCCCTGCCGGGAAGATCGATGCTGGCGAATCCACGCGCACGACGGCCGAGCGCGAACTGCTCGAGGAGACCGGCTACCGGGCAACGAGCCTGGAGTTCGCGTTCACGGTGCATCCCTGCGTCGGGTATGCAGACGAGCGGATCGACTACTACCTCGCGACCGGGCTGGTCCATGTCGGGCATCCGGGCGAGGACGGCGAGTTCCTGTCCACGGTCGTGCTTTCGCTGGACGAGATGCTGCGCCAGGCCGATGCCGGGGAGCAGACGGAGACGAAGACCCTGCTCGGCGCATACTGGCTGGCGCGACGCCTGGGTGGGCGTGCTGGACTGGCGGGCCAGACTAGCCCGCGTACTTGACGCTTCACCCATAGGCCTGGGTGAGCGGCCGCGAAACCGGCTTGCCGGCCCGCGATTCCTGGATGGCAGCCAGGGCCAGGTTGTTCGCCTTGCGCACGTCGCGCATCTGCCGCTGGTCGTCGATCGCCCCTGCGTAGATCAGCGTGCCACCGGGATCGATCACGTAGGTGTGAGGCGTCACCATCGCACCGTAGGCGCGTCCGGTGCTGCCGGATGGGTCCTGCAGCATCGCATGCTGGGCGCCCTTCCACTGGCGCAGCATGCCGGCCGCGCGCTTTGCGTCGACATGGCTCGGATGCGCCGGATGGGTGGAATCGATGGACAGCCAGACCGCACCGTCGCTGCGGGCGCGGCGCTGCGCGGCCGGCATCGCGCCGGCCCCGTAGTGGGTGTTGATGGCGTAGCAGTCGCTGTTCCACCACTCGAGCACCACGTACTTTCCCTGGAAATCCGACAGTGACACGGTACGTCCGTCGATCGACTTCAGGGTGAAGGCGGGTGCCGGATCGCCGACGCGGGCCAGCGAGGGTTGCGCGGATGCAGGCAGTGCAGGCAGCAGCGCGGGCAGCAGCACCGCCGCCAGCAGCAGTGCGCGCAGCCAACGCCGGGCGTGCAGGACGGATCCGGTTACGGCGCTCGCGGTCGGCACTGGAACGGCTTGCTTCATCGGGACAGGGCTCCGGCGTTGGAGGGTGGCATTCAGCGTGTTCCGGCCGCTGCCTGCGGTACCGATCCCTCCAGGGCGGACAGCACGATGTCGCGGGTCAGCAGTTCGGGCAGCAGGATCGGCGCATCGCGGCCGGGCAGGTACAGCACATAGACCGGCACGCCACTACGACCGTAACCCGCCAGCGCTTCGCTGATCGCGCGGTCGCGCCTTGTCCAGTCGGCACGCAGCGTGGCCACTTTGTGGCTGGCGAAGGCCTCGCGCACGGCGCCGGTGTCGAGCACCAGCTGCTTGTTGGCCTGGCAGGTGACGCACCAGGCGGCGGTGAAGTCGATGAACACCGGTCGACCCTGCGCGCGCAGCGCGGCCACCCGGTCGACAGACCACGGCTGCCAGTCGCGTGCCACGTCTTCTGCGGCAGCAGACGGCACGCGCGTGCGGTCCTCGTCTTCCTGGCTGGCCGGCCAGGCCGTGTATGCGCCGAGCGCGGCAAAGGCAACGGCCGCTGCTGCGGCAAGCGACCGGCCGCGGGCGGAAGCCGCTGGCGTGGCGAACCGGCCGTAGAGCCACGCGGCGAACGCGACCAGCACGAGGCCGCCGAGCAGTCCGAACACCGCATCCACGCCGGCCTGCAGGCCGAGCACCCAGGCCAGCCAGGCCACCGTCGCCAGCAGCGGGAACACCATGGCCTGGCGGAAGGTCACCATCCAGCGGCCTGGCCGGGGCAGCATGCGCGCCAGCGCCGGCACGAACGAGAGCAGCAGGTAGGGCAGGGCCATGCCCAGCGCCAGCGCGCCGAACACGGCCAGCGCATGGGGCGCCGGTTGCGCGAGCGCATAACCGAGCGCAGCACCCATGAAAGGCGCAGTGCAGGGCGCGGCGACGGCCACTGCCAGCACGCCGCCGAGGAACGACCCGGCCGGCCCCTTGCGTTCAGGTAGGCTGCCAGCCAGGGACGACACCCGGGCGCCGACCTCGAACACGCCGGCCAGGTTCAGGGCGAGCAGGGTGAACAGCACTGCCATTGCCGCGACGAAGGCCGGCGACTGCAACTGGAAGCCCCAGCCGATCTGTTCCCCACCAGCACGCAGGGCGATCAGGGTACCGGCCAGCGCCCAGAACGATAGCAGCACGCCGGCGGCGAAGGCCAGGCCGCTGGTGCGCAACCCGCGCGGATCGACGCTGGCCTGGCCGACCATCGCCAGCGCCTTGAGCGACAGCACCGGGAACACGCAGGGCATCAGGTTCAGGATCACCCCGCCTGCCAGGGCCAGCAGCAGCGCCAGCAGCAGCCCGGGCGCTGCACCGGCCGGGGGCAACGGCCCGGCTGCGGCCGCGCCTGCAGCAGCGGAACTGACGCCGGCGCCCGGTGCCGCCGCCGCGCCCGCCACAGTGGTGGTGCCAAGCAGCGGACCGAGGTCCGGCAGTGCCGGCACCAGCACCGAACCGATCGTCGCGGCCGCCGGCTGGCCCGGACCGAAGCCGGCTGCAGCGACCATCAGCCCGTCCACGCGCTGCACCGGGGTCACCGGCTGGGCCTGCAGCGGGACCTCGATCACCAGTCCGTCGCGGTGGCGGGCGACGGTCTGCGCCGCGGCATGCGCGACCTGGCCCTCGACCGCGTTGAAGAAATAGACCTCGCCGGTCGGCACCGGGGCACCGTCGGGCGCGCGCAGGGCGATGCGCAGCCTGCCATCCGCCACGGTGGCCGATGCGGTCCAGGCCGCAAGGGTGCCCGGCAGCGCCGCACGCGCGGCTGCGAACAGGGCTGCGTGGCGCGGATCGGGCAGCGCGGCGATCGTCGCCACCGGCAACCGGAACCCGACCGACGCCGATTCCGGGATGCAGACTTCCCGGCACACCAGCCATTCGGCCTGTGCCGACACCTCCAGCACCGGATCGGAAAAGCCGGCCGGCACGGTCAGCCGTACCGGCAGCAGCACTTCGTTCTCGTAGCCGTAGTTCATGAGCGGCCCGACCGGCAACCGCTTCGGTACCGGCCAGGCGAGCGGCCCTGCGGTGACCCCGGGTGGCAGGCGCCAGTCGAGTGCCGTGGCCAGGCCGGAGTCGCCCGGGTTCATCCAGTAGGTATGCCAGCCGGGCGCGATGCGCATCCGCAGCACGGCCTGGAACGGTTCACCCGGGCGTGCCGTGCTCGGCTCCGGCAGCAGTTCGACCTGCACCCGGTTCTGCCCGGCTGGCAGGCCCTGGCCGTGGGCAGTGGCCGGACCCAGCAGCGCGCCTGACGCGAGCACCAGCACCAGTACGAGCGCCGCCATCGGCCGGAGCCGACGGACGGAGCGCATCAAGCGTGCAGCGAGCCAGGCTGGAGTCATCGCAACGTCTGCAGGGAATGATGTCGAGTCGGTCGACCGAATGACTCGGCCGGGCAACGAGGCCAGCAGCTCAGTCAGGCAACTCAGTTGAGCAGGAACGCCCGTGGCACCGTTTCTATCACCAGCCTGCGGTAGGCCATCTGGGCATCGGCGATGTCGAGCGAGATCGAGTTGCGTGCATCGGTGACGATCGCCCCCCTGCGCAGGGTATCGGAATCCAGCTTGTTCGGGCGTTCCATCATCGCGCGCAGCATCGTCGCATGGCGCATCGGTGCGTCGTGCAACCGGACCGGGGCGGGCGGCACCAGGGTGGAGGCGCTGGCGACGACAAAGCTGTTGACATGGCGCGACCCGGCGGCATCCGGGCGGTAGACCACGATCTCGGGCAGTTCGGAATGCAGGGTCACCAGGAAGTTGGCGTATACCGTGGGCCGGTCCAGGTCTGCAAAGGTGTTGAATACCGCCACGCCGTCGGGCTTCAGGCAGTTGCGCAGGTCGTGGAAGAAGTCCCGGGTGATCAGGTACTCGGGGATGCCGTCACCGTGGAACAGGTCGATCACCACCGTGTCGTACTCGCTCTTGCAGGCGCGCAGGTAGGTGCGCGCGTCAGCCTCGATCGCCCGGACCCGGCCCGGGTCGAAACCGAAATGCCTGCGCGCGACCTCGAACGACACCGGGTCGATCTCCACAGCGGTCACGTCGGTGCCGTTGCGTACGAGTGACATCGGCACCACGCCGGCGCCGAGGCCAAGCACCAGCGCACGGCCGGCCTGCGGCTTGAACGCCTGTACCAGTCCCTCCAGCCCGTAGGTGAAGAAGGACTGTGAACGGTTGCTGGCGTCCAGGGTGTTCTGTACCAGGCCGTCCTGAAAGTAGATGCGCATCTGCTGTTCCGGGCTGGCGCCCGCCGGGCCGGCGAGGACCTTCACGGTGCCGAACAGCGAACCGTACTCCGCCGTCTTCTGCCAGTCGACGCCGCCGTAGCGCGCAGGCCACAGCCGGTCGAGGTAGTTGTCCGAGAACGCCAGCAGCCCTCCCGAGGACAGCGTGGCCACCACGGAGATCGCCAGCAGCCGGTTGCGGCTGGCGACCGGGACTGGCGGGCGCAGGGCGCCAGCCAGCGACAGCAGCGACAGCACCAGTGCCACCGCCAGCACCGCGTTGTAGTTGGAGACATAGGGCATCAGGACGAAGGCGGTGACGATCACCCCGGCGACCGAGCCGACCGTGCTGATGAAGAACACGCGGCCCGAACCGGCGTCCAGCTGCTCGAGCGGCGCGGGCTGCCGGTCCTGCGCCGTGCCCGCCTTCTGGCCGGTACCGGTCTCCGGCGCCGCTGCACCGTTGGTGGCGTCGAGAGACGCCTGGGTCATGATCGCGACCAGCAGGGGGTTCATCGCCGAGGTCGTCAGCAGCGGCAGGAACAGCAGCACCATGCAGGCCACGAAGGCGCCGACCACGAGGTCGAGGCTGGCCAGCGAATGGAAGGCATAGGGATAGACCAGGCAGGCGCCGACGATCGCCAGCCCTGCCCAGGCGGGCTGCGCGAGGTACCAGTGCGCGAGCCGCTCGATCGACGGCTTGCGCCGGGCATGCGTCACCAGCCCGCCGCACCAGTAGCCGGCCGCCAGCGCGATCAGGGTGATCGACAGGATGCCCGTCCAGATGTAGATGCTGACCCCGAAGTAGGGCGTCATGATCCGCGACGCAAGCAGTTCGAGCGCGAGGATCGCGCCGCCGGTGGAAAAGATGATCGCGTGCAGCAGGAACATGGTCTGGGTCCGGGGCGGCCAGTGGTGGGCCATGGAAGGGCCGGTCGCTCCGGCGGTCGCGGATTGTACGGCGACCGCCGGGCCACCGCATCGGTCGGATTTCGCACTTGCCCGTTTGCTAGACTCGATGCCTTGCCGTCCCGGAAAGGCTGTCGATGAAGTCGTCCAAGCACCCTGCGCACTCTCTGCACCGTCCGCACCGTCTGCACCTGCTGCCCGCGTTCCTGCTGTGCCTCGCGTCCGGCGTGCTGCTGCAGCCTGCGGTGGCAGTCGCCCAGGCGGGCACCGCGCCGACCAGCCAGTCGCCGGCCGATGCAGGCATCGTCGACGAGGACACCGACACGCCCTACGTGCCGACCCCTGCCGATGTCGTCGAGCGGATGCTGCACCTGGCCGGCGTCGGGCCGTCCGACTACCTGATCGACATCGGTTCCGGCGATGGCCGGATCGTGCTGACCGCAGTAGCGAAGTTCGGCGCGCGCGGCCATGGGATCGAGATCGATCCGCGCCTGATCGAGCGCAGCCGTCAGTCGGCCACGAAGATGGGGATCGCGGATCGCGCCCAGTTCCTGGCCCAGGACCTGTTCGAGTCCGACTTCTCGAAGGCGACGGTGATCAGCGTGTACCTGCTGCCCAAGGTGATGCAACTGCTCACGCCGAAGCTCGCTGCGCTGCGCCCCGGCACCCGGATCGTGTCGCACGACTACGCCATGCTCGGCGACTGGCAGCCGGACATGACGCTGCGCATGTACGTGCCGGACAAGCCGGTCGGCCGCGACAGGCACAGCACGCTGATGCTCTGGACCGTACCGGCCCAGGTCGCTGGCCGCTGGCAGTTCGACCTGCCGAAGGCGCAGGGCGGCGCTCGCGTCGAGATCGTGGTGTCGCAGGCCCGGCAGATGCTCACCGGCAAGGCGACACTGAACGGACAGCCGGTCGATCTCCTCGGCCTGCGCATCGACGGCGAACGGCTGCGTTTCGCGATCGAGCCGTCCGGCCGCGTGGAGCGGTTCCGCCATGAATTCGATGGCCTGGTGAAGGGCGACGGCGTGTCGGGCACGGCCACCTACCATGCACGCGCGGCGGCGGCAGCGGCAAGATGGGAGGCGAGGCTGGTGCGCTGACGCACGTCCTCGCGCAAGGGGGGCGGGCGCGATCGCTGCGTAGGCGTCGCGTACGTCCCGGTTTCGCAACCTGAAGGAGAGTCCAATGGCCAAGAGCAAGGGCAACAAGGCACCTGCCATCGATATCGGCATCAGCGAGAAGGACCGTGCGGCGATCGCGCAGGGCCTGTCGAAGCTGCTGGCCGATACCTATACGCTGTACCTGACCACGCACAACTTCCACTGGAACGTGACCGGGCCGATGTTCAACACCCTGCACACCATGTTCATGGCCCAGTACACCGAGCTCTGGAACGCAGTCGACCCGATCGCCGAGCGCATCCGTTCGCTCGGGCATGTCGCACCGGGTTCCTATGCCCAGTTCGGCCGGTTGACCTCGCTCAAGGACGCGCCCGAGACGCGGCCGGCCGCGCTGGAGATGATCGCGATCCTGGTGCAGGGGCACGAGGCGGTCGCGCGCACCGCGCGTTCGATCTTTCCGGCAGCCGAGAAGGCTGGCGACGAACCGACCGCCGACCTGCTGACGCAGCGGCTCACCGTGCATGAGCAGTCGGCGTGGATGCTGCGCTCGCTGCTCGAGGAGTGATTCGGTTCAGCACGCCTGTCGGCGCGCGCGCGTTCGCTGCGTGCAGCTTTGCCATCGCGCGGCGAGGGTGCACACTCCGGCCGGCGGACCGCAGGGGGACAGGCGGCCGTTCGCCACCACAACAGGGAGAACAGGAATGAACTTCAGGAAATGGGCGCTGGTCGCGTCCGCAACCGTGCTGACCGGCTGCATGCTGATCGACGAGCCGAAGTCGCCGATGACCTTCTTCATCACCAGCACCGATTCCGGCAAGGGTGCCGATTTCGGCGGCATCGCCGGCGCCGACGCGCTGTGCCAGAGGCTGGCGAACGAGGCCGGCGCAGGCGGACGCCGCACCTGGCGCGCCTACCTGAGCACGCAGGCCGTCCCGGGCGCGCTGGCGGTGAATGCCCGCGATCGCATCGGCAAGGGCCCGTGGGTCAATGCCAATGGCGTGGTGATCGCCTCCAGCGTGGCCGAACTGCACGGCAACAACAACCTGAACCGGCAGACCGCGCTCACCGACAAGGGCCAGATGCTGAACGGCCGCACCGAGAAGCCGAACATGCACGACATCCTGACCGGCTCGCGCCCCGACGGCACCGCCTTCCCGGCTGGCGAAGACCGCACCTGCAACAACTGGACGAGCAGCATGGCGGGCTCGGCGATGGTCGGCCACCACGACCGCGCAGGGCTGAGGGACGACGAACCGTCGCGTTCCTGGAACTCGTCGCATCCGTCCAAGGCCTGCAACATCGAGGCGCTGCGCAGCACCGGCGGCGACGGGCGGCTCTACTGCTTCGCGGCGAACTGAGCGAGGTAGCGTCCCGCGGCTGCGCCCCGTCCCGCAGCAGCGGGGCGGGCGTGGCCGCACGCGTTTCCGCCGGGGCGACCTTCTCGCGCGACCGGCAGTATCGCTATCGCCTGTGGCGGCACTGGGACCTGTCGCGCGCACCGCTGCTGATGATCATGCTCAACCCGTCGACCGCCGACGAGGTGCGCAACGACCCCACGGTGGAACGCTGCGAGCGGCGCGCCCGTGCGGACGGCTTCGGCGGCCTGCTGGTGGCGAACATCTTCGCGTTGCGCAGCACCGACCCGAAGGCGCTCTATGCCCATCCGTCGCCGGTCGGGCCGCGCAACAATGCGGCAATCCTGGCGATGGCGCGCGAAGCCGGCCAGGTGGTCTGTGCCTGGGGTGTGCATGGTGCGCTGTCTGGACGGGGGCTCGACGTGGCGGCGCGCCTGGCGGCCGAGGGGATCCGCTTCGGCGTGCTGGGCCTGACGCGGGAAGGCCATCCGCGCCATCCGCTGTACATGGCAAGTGCCACGCGCGTGGCGCCGTGGGACGGCTACCGGCGCTGATGCCGGCGCCGGGCCGGAAGGGGCCGGAAGGATCAATGCCGCGTCTTCGGTGGTGACCCGCCGCACGCGGCGGCAGCGGATCGCGGCCGGGGCGCATGCTAGACTCATCGCCCCGCAACGTCTTGCCTGTCCTTCCGGTTGATGCCGCCGAATCCCCGTCGCCGCTCGCTGCTTGCCGCGCTGTCGGCCGCCGCCGGCGGTACCGCCGGCCTGGTCCCGGCAGGCGCCCGTGCACAGTTGAAGCTCGACGTGCCGTTCGCACCGACCAACTTCACGCTGATCGACACGATGCTGCGCGTGGCGAACGTGACACCGAAGGATTTCGTGATCGACCTCGGGTCGGGCGACGGCCGCATCAACATCGCGGCGGCGCGCGACTGGGGCGCGCCTGGCATCGGCTACGAGATCGACCCGGCGCTGGTGCAGGAAAGCATCGAGCTGGCGAAGGTCGCTGGCGTGTCCGACCGGGTGCGCTTCACCGAGCGGAACCTGTTCGACGCCGACCTGTCGAAGGCGACCGTGGTCACGCTCTACCTCGGCGTCAAGGTCAACCTGCGCGTGCGGCCGAAACTGCTGTCCGAACTGCTGCCCGGCACGCGCATCGTCTCGCACGACTTCGACCTCGGCGACTGGAAGCCCGACCTGCACATCCGGCTGCGCGACTACGGCAGCCATGTGTACTTCTGGTGGATCCCGGCGCGCATCGCGGGCACCTGGACAGCCCGACTGGAACTGCCGGGCATCGGTGCGCGCAACCACGAGATCGTGCTGCGCCAGCGCTTCCAGGACATCGATGCCGAAGTGAAGGCCGACGGTGCGAAGGTCGGCCTGCGCGACATCCGCCTGGCCGGCGACGGACTCACGTTCATCATGATGGAAGAGGTCGACCGGCAGTTCACCTTCCGCCGCTTCTTCGGGCGGGTGGTGCGCGGTGCAGGTTCCACCGGCAACGTCATCGAGGGCTATTTCCGCACCGAGACCGAGGGACGGCGCAGCGAGTCGCCGTTCAGGATGACTCGCACGGTCGTCGCCGAGCCGGGGCCGGAAGGCGCCTGGACCTACGTGCGCGGCAGCTGATGGAATCCAGCCGCAGGCGCAGGATGCTCGCGCTGGCCGCCGGAGTCGGCGGTGCCGGGCTCGCCGGCGGCGCGCTGCCGCTGCTCGGCCAGGACGGCGCCGGCAGGAAGGTGCTCGACCGCAACGGCGGCCCGTACGTGCCGACGCCCTGGCCGGTGGTCGACCGGATGATCAGCACCGGCAGCCTGGGGCCGAAGGACCTGGTGATGGACCTGGGTTGCGGCGACGGACGGCTGGTGATCGCCGCGGCGAAGCGCCACGGTGCACGTGGTTATGGTGTCGACATCGACGGCGATCTGGTGCGCCTGGCCAACGACACGGCCGCACGCGAGGGCGTCGCCCACCTGGTGCGCTTCGAGGAGCGCAACATCTTCGACACCGACGTGCGCGAGGCGACGGTGCTCACCCTGTACCTGCTGCCGTGGATGATGATGAAGCTGCGTCCGCGCTTCCTGTCCGACCTGCGGCCAGGCACGCGCATCGTCGCGCATGACTACCACTTCGAAGACTGGCGCGCGGCGAGCGAGTCCGTCTTCGACGTGCCCGAGAAGGTCGCCATCACCGGTAGCCCGACCACGACCGTCTACCTGTTCCTGGTGCCGGCCCGGGTCGAGGGCCGCTGGACAGTGGAGGCGCCCGGGGCCGCCGCCTTCGACCGCGGCGAACTCCTGCTGCGCAAGACGCTGAACGACTTCGAGGGCACGCTCGGTATCGCCGGGCGGGCGCCGCGCCGGCTGGATGCGACCTCGCTGCGCGGGCTCGACCTGCGCTTCGCGCTGCCGGTCGAGGGCGCAGGCGGCCGCGCCGGCCGGGCCATCGTGCGGGCACGGGTCGACGGCGACCGCATGGAAGGCACCATCGAATCGACGCTCGCCGCGACGACGAAGTTCGCCGCATCGAGGCTCAACTGAAGGTTTCCGGAGGTATATCGATGGATTCGACTCGTTCGTCGCCCGGCTGGTGGCGCAGGCTGCCGGCCGATCCCCTGCGCCGGCGCATGCTGCTGGCCGCCGCTGCCGCCGGCAGCGGCGCGCTCGCAACGGCGCCGCTGCTGCGCGCGCAGACCGGCGCCGGCGACGTGGTCTACGTGCCGACACCGCAGGTGGTGGTGAACCGGATGATGACCATGGCGCGGGTGGGGCCGGCGGATTTCGTGATCGACCTCGGTTCCGGCGATGGCCGGCAGCTCATCACCGCCGTGGCGAAGTTCGGTGCCAAGGGTGGCCGCGGTTACGACCTCGACGACGAGTTGCTGCGCCAGGCGAGCGAGAACGCGAAGAAGCAGGGTGTCGCCGACCGTGTCGCCTTCATGAAGCGCGACATGTTCGAGACCGACGTCAGCGCGGCCAGCGTGATCACGCTCTACCTGCTGCCCACCCTGAACCTCAAGTTGCGGCCGAAGCTGCTGACGGAGCTTCGCCCCGGCTCGCGCATCGTCTCGCACGACTACAACATGGGCGACTGGCAGGCCGAGGAATCGGTCACCATGCAGGTGCCCGAGAAGCAGGTGGGCAATCCCGGGGTCAGCTATGTCTATCTGTGGATCGTGCCGGCTAACGTGTCCGGCAACTGGCAGTGGAAGCTGCCCGGCGGCCAGCCGGTCGAGGTCTCGGTTCGCCAGCGGTTGCAGGACCTCGAGGTGCGCGGCACCGCGGGCGGCAAGCCGGTCAACGTGACCCTGGCCACGCTGCGCGGAGAGGACGTACGCATCTCGGCCCTGGTGGACCTGAACGGGCGCACGCTGCGCCACGACTTCACCGGCAAGGTACGCGGCGACGCGATCGAGGGGACGCTGCGCCTGTTCGACAAGGCCGAGACGAGTACGCCGTGGACGGCCGCACGCACCGGCGGCCGGGCGGCGTCGATCGATCCCTCGGCAGGGACGCGCTAGATGGCCGCCGGTCTGCGTGCCGCGCGGCGGCGGGTCATCGGTGCCGCTGGTGGCGTCGTCCTTGCGCGCGGGCTGGCGGGTGCGCTGCCCGCGCTTCCGCTCGCGGTCGCGGGTGGTGCCGCCCGGGCCCAGGACGACAAGCCGTTCTCGCCGTTCATCACCACGCCGAACAACACGGTGATCCGCATGCTGTCGATCGCCGCCGTCGGCAAGGACGACCATGTGATCGACCTCGGCTCGGGCGACGGTCGCATCCCGATCACCGCGGCACTCAAGTTCGGTGCCAGCGGCTTCGGCGTCGACCTCGACGCGATGCTGGTCGAGTTGTCCAACCGCAATGCGGCCGAGGCTGGCGTGGCCGCCCGGGTGCGGTTCGAGCGCGGCGATGTGTTCGCCGCCGACGTGCGCAAGGCCACCGTGGTCACGCTCTACATGCTGCCGCCGATCGTGCAGGGCCTGCGGCCGGTGCTGCTGCGGCAGTTGCGCCCGGGCAGCCGGATCGTCAGCCATGACTTCCCGTTCGATGGCTGGCAGGCCGACGCCAGCGAGACCTTCTTCGCGCAGGAGAAGAACAACGGGCGTGGCGGCGACAGCACGGTGTTCCTGTACGTGGTGCCGGCCGAGGTGCATGGCCGCTGGGCGCTGAGTCTGCCCGGCACGGCGGTCGAGGGGCTGCCCGCTGCGCCGGCCGAGTTGCGGCTGGTGCAGTTCAACCAGTTCCTGGAAGCCGAACTCGACCTCGCGCGGCAGGTACTCCCGGTGCGCGATGGCCGGGTCGCCGGCGACCGGATCCGCTTCAACACCGTGCTGCCGGCGCGCGCCGGCGGGCCGCCGGCCGTGCCCTGGCAGTTCGAGGGCCGGATCGAGGGCGACACGATGTCAGGCAGCGCACGCAGCGATCGGGGGGCGGAAGTCCGCTGGCAGGCGCGCAGGACCGCACGCCGGTGAGTGCCTGGGCCGGTCCCGGAGGTGCCGGCCAGCCGATTCGCATTCGACGCGCTGACTTTCTGCGCGGTTGCAGGCAAACTGCGCACCGCGAAGGCGCGAGCCCGGCGCTCGGGCCGCGCACATCGAACAGACCCAATAGACCGACGAGACCCTACGCGCGACTGGAACCGGACCGGAAATGCCACAAGAGCAGTTGAGCGGCCACGCGACGCCGGGCAGCGAAAGTGCAGTGACGGATCGAACCCCTCGCAGGCGGGCGGGCCTGATGGCACTGGCCGCCGGGTTGCTGTTGTGCACGCTCGCCACGGCCCCGCTGCCGGCCCATGCCCAGGAGCGCTTCTCGCTCTACGTGCCCAGCCCGCAGAGCGTCGCCGAGGCAATGGCGAAGATGGCCGGCGTCGGCAAGTCGGATGTGGTGGTCGACCTCGGTTCCGGCGATGGGCGCATCGTCACTACCGCGGCCCGTCTGCATGGTGCACGCGGGTTCGGCGTCGACATCAATCCGGAGCTGGTCGAACTGGCCAACTCGCTGGCGAAGCGCTCCGGGGTCGGCGACCGGGTCAGCTTCTCCCTGCAGAACGTGTTCGACGCCGACCTGCGCAAGGCGACGGTCGTCAACATGTACCTGTTCCCGGAGCTGATGCGGATGCTGCGGCCGAAGCTGCTGGCCGATCTGCAGCCGGGCACGCGCATCGTCAGCCATGACTTCAGCTTCGGCAGCTGGGAGCCGGACGAGCAGATCACTTTCTTCGCGCCCGACAAGTTCGGCGGCGCCGGCGCAGATGCACGGATCAGCCTGTGGATCGTGCCGGCGCGCATCCAGGGCAACTGGAACTGGTCGCTGCCGGTCGGCGGCCAGGCGATGAGCTATGCGTCGATCATCGAACAGCATTTCCAGGTCGGCGAGGGTATCGTGCGCGTGGGCAACCGCCGCGGCCTGTTCACCGACCTGAAGCTGCGCGGTGACCAGCTGTCCTTCGGTCTGCGCATCACGCTCGATCCCGGCGTGATGGTGGTGCACGAGTTCCGAGGCACGGTGAAGGGAGACGCCATCGAGGGCATGGTGCGCGTCACCCCGGATGGCGGCAAGACCGTGGAACTGCCCTGGCGTGCGAGCCGCAGCAACGGGACCACCTATTTCCAGCCCACCGGGCTGGCGGCGAAGTGAACAACGGAGGCAACATGGGTTCAAACATCCTGCGGCGCGCCCGCTCTATCCTCGCGGCCGCGCTGCTGCTGCCGGCGCTCGCCGTTGCACAGGAACAGTGGTCGTTCCCGGCCGGCAGCAGCCCGGCCATCATCGACCGGATGGTGAAGGTGGCGCAGTTGCGCGACGGCGACGTGGTGGTCGACCTCGGTTCCTTCGACGGCCGCATCGTGCTCGGCGCGGTGCGCAGCAATCCGAAGGTGCGTGGCTGGGGTGTCGACATCGAGGCCAGCCTGGTGGCGGAGGCCAACGCGACGGCGAAGAAGGAGGGCCTGGCCGACCGCGCGCAGTTCTTCCACCGCAATGCGTTCGACGTCGACCTGCGCGAGGTCACGGTGATCAACATGTGGCTGTTCCGCAGCCTGACCCAGCTCCTGCGCTCGAAGATCCTCGCCGAGGCGCGGCCTGGCACCCGGGTGATCGTCAACGGTGCCTTGATCGACAATGCGAACATGATGGGCAACTGGCAGCCCGACCGCGTCGACCGCGGAGACGGCACGCAGAGCCCGATCCTCGTCTGGGTCGTGCCGGCGCGGGTCGAGGGCGCGTGGTCGTGGCAACTGCCGCTGGGCGGCGAGGCGCGCCCGTACGACCTGCTGGTGAGCCAGCAGTTCCAGGTGATCGAAGGCCATGCCCGCGTCGGCAACCGGCGCGAGTCGGTGACCGAGGCACGGCTGCAGGGAGCAGACATCTCGTTCGCGATGGAGATCACGGTCGAGGGTGTTGGCCGCACGCGCCATGCATTCGCCGGCAAGGTCGAGGGCGACGAGATCCGCGGCACGGTCACCGTGACCCCGCCGGAAGGCAAGGCGCAGCAACTGCCCTGGGTGGCGCGCCGCGGCAGCGCGGCGTCGTGGTTCAGGCCCACCGGCGTCAACATCAAGTAAGCATCAAGTGAGGATGAAGATGATGAAGGTTTCCATGATGGTTCCGGCCGCGCGCACGCTGCTCGCCGCCTCGATGATCGTGCTCTGTGCCAGCGCCGCCCGTGCGCAGGAGCGCTTCTCGCTGTTCGTGCCGAGCGCACAGCCGACGGTCGAGCGGCTGGTCAAGCTCGCGCGCATCCAGGACAACGACGTGGTGGTCGACCTCGGGTCCGGCGACGGCCGGATCGTGCTGACCGCCGCTCGCGACAACCCGAAGGTGCGCGGCTGGGGCGTGGACATCAACGAGAACCTGGTGCGCCAGTCGAACGAACAGGCGAAGAAGCAGGGCGTGTCCGACCGCATCCAGTTCTTCCACCGCAACGTGTTCGATGCCGACATCCGCGATGTCACCGTGATCAACATGTGGCTGTTCCCGGAGCTGATGCGCCTGCTGCGCCCGAAGATCCTCGCCGAGGCACGGCCGGGCACGCGCGTGCTGACCCATCTGTTCGACATGGGCTCCTGGCAGGCCGACGAATGGGACAAGGAAGCCGGCTCTTCAGTCGGGTTGTGGATCGTCCCGGCGAAGGTCGAGGGCTACTGGTCGTGGCAGTACACGCTCAACGGCATCGCGTTCAGCCATGACGCTATCCTCGAGCAGCGCTTCCAGGTGGCCGAGGGCGTGACGCGCGCGGGCAACCGCCGCGGCCTGCTCCAGAACGTCAAGCTCCGCGGCGAGGACTTCTCGTTCTCGCTCGAGATGACGCTCGACGGCGTCGGCCTCACCCGGCATGATTTCGCGGGCAAGGTGAACGGCGACCAGATCAAGGGAACGGTGAAGATCGCCATGCCCGACGGCAAGAACGTCGAGCTGCCGTGGATCGCACGGCGCACGGTGACGACCGCGTATTTCCGTCCGACGGGGGTCGAGACGAAGTAGTCATGCGCCAGCGGGCCGGGGGGCCGGGTCGCAGGCGTCCACAGGCATAAGGGACAGGGAGAGCACAGATGGAACAGCAGTCGCGTCGTACGTTCATCGTCGGGGCCACGGCCACGGCCGGGATGCTCGCCGGTGCATTCGGTCCGATCCGGGCCGCACTGGCGCAGGAGTACGCAACGCCGTTCGGGCCGAGCAGCCAGGACGCAGTCAACCGCATGATCAAGCTCGCAGCGCTGAAGGACGGCGACGTGGTCGCCGACCTCGGCTCGGGCAACGGCCAGATCATCATCGCGGCCGCGAAGAGCAACCCGAAGGTGCGTGGCTGGGGCGTCGACCTGCAGGAGTGGCTGGTCAAGACCGCCACTGAAGAGGCGGCCAAGCAGGGTGTGTCCGACCGTGCGCAGTTCAGCCAGCGCAACGCGTTCGACGTCGACCTCAGCCAGGTGAGCGTGATCAACATGTGGCTGTTCGCCAACCTGACCCGGCTGCTGCAGCCGAAGATCCTCGCCGAGGCCCGTCCAGGCACGCGCGTCATCGTCAACGGCCAGCTGATCGGAACCGACAACATCCTCGGCCTGTGGCAGCCCGACGTGGTCGATCGCGAGGGTTCCAGCCCGATCATGCTGTGGATCGTGCCGGCGCGCGTTGCGGGTTACTGGACCTGGGACCTGCCGTTGAACGGCACTACCCAGACCTACGACGTGATCATGAACCAGGCGTTCCAGAATGCCGAGGGCTTCGCCCGCGTCGGCAACCGGCGCGAGAGCCTGACCGACGTCAAGCTGCGCGGCGAGGACCTGTCGTTCGTGTTCGATATGACACTCACTGGCGTGGGACGCACGAAGCACGAGTTCTCCGGCAAGGTCAACGGCGAAAGCATCAAGGGATCGGTGAAGGTGTCGCTGCCCGAAGGCAAGCCGACCGAGCTTCCGTGGACGGCACGGCGTGTCGCGAAGAGTGGCTGGTTCCGACCGACCGGCATCGACCTCAAATGAGCGGGCGCCGAGCCTGCCTGTCGCTGCTGGCCGGCGCGGCACTGCTGCCTGGTGTCGCGCGCGCCCAGGAGCGCTTCTCGCTGTTCGTCGGCAGCCCGCAGTTCACCGTCGACCGCATGATCCGGATGGCGCAACTGCGCGACGACGACGTGGTGGTCGACCTGGGGTCGGGCGATGGCCGCATCGTGCTTACCGCACTGAAGGCGAACCCGAAGGTGCGTGGCTGGGGTGTCGACATCAACCCGGAACTGGTGGCCGAGGCGACCGCGAACGCGCGCGAGCAGGGCCTGGCCGAACGCGCACAGTTCTTCCACCGCAACGTGTTCGATGCCGACATCGGGCAGGCGACGGTGATCACCATGTGGCTGTTCCCGGAACTGATGCGGCTGCTCAGGCCGAAGCTGCTGGCCGAAGCACGGCCGGGGACCCGCCTGGTGTCCAACGGATTCGAGATGCCGGGCTGGGAGCCCGACTTCACCGACACCGAAAGTGGACGGGTGCTGGTGTGGATCGTCCCGGCCCGGGTCCAGGGCTACTGGAACTGGGAACTCCCGGTCACCGGCAGCGCGCAGCGCTACGATGCCCTGCTCGAGCAGCGTTTCCAGGTGGCCGAGGGCATCTGCCGCGTCGGCGATCGGCACGGTGTGTTCACCGACATGAAGCTGCGCGGCGAAGACCTGTCGTTCGCGATGGAGATCACGCTCGACAAGGTCGGGCTCACCCGCCAGGAGTTCTCCGGCAAGGTCCGTGGCGATCGTATCGAGGGCAGCGTCAAGGTCCTCTACCGTGACGACCCCGACTACAAGACTGTCACCTATCCGTGGCGCGCGGCACGTACGCCGTCCACGACCTACTTCCGTCCGACCGGGCTGGTGAAATGAAATCCTCAGGCTCCGCTTTCCGCAACGTCCTGCCGGCGGTTCCCTCGTCGGGTCGTCGTTCTGCACTGTTCGCGCTGGCGGCGGGCAGCGCCGGCGCGGTGCTCGGTTCCGCCGTGCATGCGCAGGGCGCGGCGCGCCCACCGGAGGCCGCGCGCGATGCGGTGGTGATCCGCTTCGACTCCTCGCCCTATGTGCCGACGCCGCAGAAGGTGGTCGACGAGATGCTGCGCATGGGGCGGGTGGGTGCGAAGGACTTCATCGTCGACCTTGGCTCGGGCGACGGCCGGATCATCATCACCGCAGCGCAGCGCCTGTCCGCGCGCGGCTTCGGCGTCGACCTCGACCCGGAACTGGTACGCCAGGCCAACGCGCTTGCGAAGCAGGAAGGCGTTGCCGACCGCGTCGAGTTCTTCCAGCGCGACATCTTCAAGACCGACCTCACGAAGGCGGACGTGGTCACGATGTACCTGCTGCCGGAAGTGAACATGATGGCGCGGCCGAAGCTGCTGGCGGAACTGCGGCCGGGCGCGCGCGTCGTCACGCACGACTACCATTTCGAGGACTGGCTGCCTGACGAGCGCATCACGCTCGACGTGCCCGAGAAGAAGGTCGGCACGCCGGGGCTGGCCTATGTCTACCTGTGGATCGTGCCCGGGCAGGGCGCGGGTCGCTGGCAGGGAAAGATGCCGGTGGCTGGCGGGCAGGTGCTGCCGGTGGAGTTCAACCTCGAGCAGCGCTTCCAGATCATGACCGGCTCGGTCAGCGTCGGCGGCAAGCCGGCGAAGCTGGTTTTCGCCGAGATGATCGGCAACGACCTGAGCGTGATCTTCAGCACCGAAGTGGGCGGGCGGCAGGTGCGCCACGAGTTGCTGGCAACGACCCGCGGCGACGCAGCCACCGGCACGGTCCGCGCCGGCAACGAGACGCCGGCTCCGCTGCTTCAGGGGCAGGCCGTCCTGTCGCGCACGGCCAGGCGGGCGGCGTATCTCGGCGAAGCCGTTCCCTCGAAGTGAAGTAAACTGACTGCGGGCTGATGAAGGCTGTCGGGCGACGGTAACGCAGAGTCCACGCACCGACGACGATCGCACCGGGCCGCCGCAGTAGCCGGCTGGCTTCAGGAATCCACGAGAGGAGTTGCCGATGAAACACCGTACGCCGAGGGCGAAGGCCCGCGTTGCGCCCGCCGTCCTGCTGTCGATGACTGCACTGACGACGGCGGTGCTGTCCGCCCTGCCTGCCGCCGTGCAGGCGCAGGCCTATCCGGCCAAGCCGATCCGCATGATCGTGCCGTTCCCGCCCGGCGGCAACACCGACATCATCGCGCGCGGCGTCGCCAACCGCATGCAGGAACTGCTCGGCCAGACCTTCGTGATCGAGAACCGTGGCGGCGCCGGCAGCACCATCGGCACCGAGGTGCTGGCGCGTTCGCCGGCCGATGGCTACGTGGTCGGCTTCGTCTCCTCCGCGCATGTGTTCAACGCCGCGATCCTGCCCAAGCTGCCGTACGACAGCATCAAGGACTTCACCATGCTGGGCGTGGCCGCTGACGTGCCGACGCTGATCGTCGCGCATCCGTCGTTGCCGGTCAGGAACGTGCGCGAGCTGGCCGCGCTGGCGCGCAAGAATCCGGGCAAGCTGAACTATGCGTCCTCCGGTTCGGGCACGGTCGGACACCTTGCGATGGAACTGCTGACCTCGATGAACGGCGGCAGCTATGTGCACGTGCCCTACAAGGGCTCGGGCCAGGCGATCACCGACGTGGTCGGTGGCTACGTGATCCTGATGGCTGCGTCGATGCCGGTGTTCGTGTCGCACGTTAAGGCAGGCAAGCTGAAGCCGCTCGGCGTGACCAGCGTGAAGCGCTCGCCGGCGCTGCCCGACGTGCCGACCATTGCCGAGCAGGGCTTCCCCGGCTACGAGGTGTCGTCCGGCTTCGGCATGATCGCCCCGGCCAATATCCCCGCGAACGTGGTCAAGGTCGTCAACTCGGCGCTGGTCAAGGCGCTGCAGGACCCGGGCGTGCGCGAGCGGTTGTCGAGCCAGGGCGCCGAGCCGGTCGGTTCCACGCCGGAGCAGCACGACCAGCTGGTGCGCAGCGAGATCGCGCGCTGGACGAAGATCGTCAAGCAGGTCGGCATCAAGGTCGACGGCAGCTGATGACAGGCCACCTTGCCGGCTGGGGCGGCCGTTGAGTTCACTGGCGCTCTGGTACAACGTGGTCGTGGTGCTGAAGGCGGTCGCCGAGATCGCCGGCCTCGCGCTGCTCGGGCAGGGCGTGCTCGCGCTGCTGGCAGGCCCGTCCCGGGAGATCAACGTGTTCTACCGGGTGCTGGCGGTGATGACCTCACCGGTTCGGATGGCGACCCGCTTCATCACGCCGCGCTTCGTCGTCGACCAGCACATCGGCCTGGTAGCCTTTGCGCTCGTCGTGTTGGCCTGGATCCTCCTCTACGTGGCGAAGGTCTACCTCGTGCTGCGCGTGGCGAGCGAGACCCTGCCGCCCTGATCGTCCTCATCGCGAACGACCTCGCGCGCGGCCCTGCTGCCGTGCGCGGGCGTCAGGACCGTCGTTGATCAGTCAGTTTCCTGCGAAAAGATTCAACCCGGGTCTTGGCATGACTGCCGGCAACGGGTAATCTGTCGTCACGAAACTGAAAAAAAGCCTGCCACGCCGCGTCAGACGGACGAAGCAGGCACGGGCAGCGCGCTTCAGGCGCGCCCGCCGCAGAGGAAACTTTGGTGGCGCTGCGCCGGACAGGGGCAGTGCGCCGTAAGGACATGCGCGATCGACCGCAGGGCGCGGCCGGCCGCACATGCGTGCAGCCGCAGACGGCGGCGTTTCGCCAACGTAGGGGGGAACACATGCAGCTCACCCAGCGTCATGAGGAGTACTGGAGCCGGAACCTCAGGATCACCGCGATCCTGCTGGCGATCTGGTTCGTCGTAACGTTCGTCGTCAGCTATTTCGCGCGCGAACTGAACGAGATCGTCGTGTTCGGCTTTCCGCTCGGCTTCTACATGGGCGCTCAGGGCGCGCTGATCGTGTACGTGGTGATCATCGGCTACTACGCCTGGTACATGAACCGGCTCGACAAGGAGTACGGCGTGGCGGAAGGAGACGACGAATGAGCACCGCTGCCTTCTCCCAGAAGTCGTTCACCGAGCAGCTGAAGAAGTACTACACCTTCTACACCGGTGGCTTCTTCATCTTCCTCGTGGGCATCGCCGCGCTCGAGTTCATGGGTGTGCCGAACAAGATCCTCGGCTACCTGTTCCTGCTGGCGACGATCGGGCTGTACGCCGGCATCGGCATCATGAGCCGGACCACCGATCTGTCCGAGTACTATGTCGCGGGACGCCGGGTGCCGGCCGTGTTCAACGGCATGGCCACAGGCGCCGACTGGATGTCGGCCGCGTCGTTCATCGGCATGGCCGGTGGCCTCTACCTGCAGGGCTATGACGGCCTGGCGTTCATCATGGGCTGGACTGGCGGCTATGTGCTGGTCGCGCTGTTCCTTGCGCCCTACCTGCGCAAGTTCGGCCAGTTCACCATTCCCGACTTCCTCGGCGAACGCTACGGCGGCAACATCGTGCGCACGATCGGCGTGTTCGCCGCGATCCTCGCCTCCTTTGTCTATGTGGTGGCCCAGATCTACGGCGTCGGGCTGATCACTGCACGATTCACCGGGCTCGAGTTCGGCATCGGCGTGTTCGTCGGCCTGCTCGGTATCCTGGTCTGCTCGTTCCTCGGCGGCATGCGCGCAGTCACCTGGACGCAGGTAGCGCAGTACATCATCCTGATCATCGCCTACATGATCCCGGTGGTGATGCTTTCCTACAAGCACACCGGTGTCCCGGTGCCGCAGGCGGTCTACGGCACGGTGCTGGCCAAGGTGACCGAGCGCGAGAAGGAACTGCTCGCCGATCCGAAGGAAATCGAAGTCCGGGGTATCTTCCGCGAGCGCGCGGCTGCGCTCGATGCGCAGATCAAGGGCCTGCCCGGTTCCTGGGAGACGGGTCGCGCAGACCTCGCGAAGAAAGTGTCCGACCTGAAAGGCTCGAACGCTCCGGCTGAGGCCGTCGCTGCCGCAGAGAAGGCGCTGGCGGGCTACCCGGCGAGCGCGGATGCCGCGCGTACGGCATGGACCGCCGCACGCAACGCGAACACCGCCCGAGCGGCACCACCGCGGCCGCATGCCACGCCATTCCCGGGTGCGACAGAGGAGGCCCGCGACACCGCGCGACTCAACTTCCTGGCGCTGGTGTTCTGCCTGATGGTGGGTACCGCAGCACTGCCGCACATCCTGATGCGCTACTACACGACGCCCTCGGTGAAGGAGGCCCGGCGCTCGGTGTTCTGGTCGCTGTTCTTCATCTTCCTGCTCTACTTCACCGCGCCGGCGCTGGCGGTGCTGGCCAAGTTCGACATCTACACGCTGCTGGTCGGTGACAGTTTCGCCGACCTGCCAGCCTGGGTGGCGGCCTGGAGCAAGGTCGATCCGAAGCTGCTGTCGGTGGTCGACATCAACAAGGACGGCATCGTGCAGCTGGCCGAGATCACCCTCGGACAGGACGTGATCGTGCTCGCCACGCCGGAGATCGTGGGCCTGCCGTACGTGATCTCGGGCCTGGTCGCGGCCGGCGGCCTCGCAGCGGCGCTGTCCACCGCCGACGGCCTGCTGCTGACCATCGCCAACGCGCTCTCGCACGACGTCTACTACAAGATGGTCAACCCGAACGCCTCGACCCAGCGGCGGCTGGTGATGGCCAAGGCGTTGCTGCTGGTGGTGGCGATCATCGCGGCATACGTGACCTCGCTCAACCCCGGGGACATCCTGTTCCTGGTCGGTGCGGCGTTCTCGCTGGCTGCGTCTGCGTTCTTCCCTGCGCTGGTGCTGGGCGTGTTCTGGAAGCGTGCGAACAAGGCCGGTGCCATCGCCGGCATGCTGACCGGTCTGGCCGTCTGCATGTTCTACCAGTTGACCACTTATCCGTTCTTCACCGCGATGACCGGCTACAAGATGGACCTCTGGTTCGGCATCGCGCCGATCTCCGCGGGCATCTTCGGCATGCCAGCCGGCATGCTGATGCTGATCGTCGTCTCGCTGCTCACCGCGCCGCCTGGCCGTTCGGTGCAGGAGATGGTGGAGAACGTGCGCTACCCGGTGCTCGGCAACGAGGCGAAGCAGGGCGCCTGACCACCGGCGCAATCCTGCCTGACCGGCAACAGGGGAAGCCCGCTTCGGCGGGCTTCTTCCGTTGTGGTGGGCGCTTTTGCCACTGGCCGGCGCTCGTCATACACTCGCCGCTGTTGCACGGCAGCGATCGGTTGCCGGATGCATCGTTGCGCGGGTGACCGGACGGTGGACATGGCGGGAATGCGGGCAGACGGAGTTGGACAGACGGCGCACTGCCGCGGCGTGCGTCGGGGGCAGCCCGCCACGATCGCCGCCGCAGCCGTCTTTGCCGGCATGCTCTGGCTGGCACCCTCGCCGGTACCGGCCGGCCTTGCCCTGGCGCAGCCGGTCGAGGCAGCCCCGGTCGCCGGGGCGCCCTACGTGCCCACGCCATGGCCGGTGGTCAGGGCGATGCTCGAACTGGCGCGGGTCGGCGAAACCGATTTCGTGGTCGACCTCGGTTCCGGCGATGGTCGCGTGGTGATCGAAGCCGCGCGCAGCCGCGGTGCCCGGGGCCTGGGCGTGGAGATCGATCCTGAACTGGTGCAGGCAAGCACCGATGAAGCACGGCAGCTCGGCCTCGGCGCGCGCGCGGTGTTCGAGCGGCGCGACCTGTTCGAGACCGACCTGTCGCCGGCGACCGTGGTGACGCTCTACCTGCTGCCCAGGCTCTTGATGGAACTGCAGCCCCGGCTGGCCCGATTGCGGCCGGGCACGCGCATCGTGTCGCACGACTTCCGGCTGGGCGACTGGAAGCCCGATGCCACGGTCAAGGTGGACGTGCCCGACCGTGCGTTCGGGCCACCGTTCAGCACGGTCTACCTCTGGGTGGTGCCGGCGTATGTGCATGGAAGCTGGGAGGGCAGCGTCGCCGACCGTGGACGCAGCGAGCGTTTTCGCGCCGACCTGCGCCAGGATTACCAGGCCCTGTCCGGCAACCTGCGCGTGGGCGCGCGCAGCGGCCCGCTCGACCGGGCGGCGATCGCGGGCGACCAGGTCTCGTTCAGTGCACGCCTCGATGGCCCGGGTGGCCCGGTGCGCCACTCGTTCGAAGGCCGCTCGGTGGCCGGCGAACTGGTGGGCCAATGGAGCGTGGAACTTGCTGGCCGTGCCGCAGGCCCGGCGGCGGGTGCTTCCTCGCAGGCCGTGACGACCGTCGCCACCACCGCTCGCCGTGCCGATCCACCGGCCGTGCCCGGCCGTCGTCCGTGAAGCGAAGAACCCGCACCGTACGTACTCTTTCCCGATGAACCTGCCGCCGAGGACACACCGCTCCATGGACATGCATGCAACACGACCAGGCCTTCCCGCGCGCCGGCGCACCCTGCAGGCGTTGCTGGCCGGCGCGGGCGCCGTCGCCCTGCCGGCGCTGGCGCAGCCGATGGACCGGCCGCTCGACGTGCCGTTCGTGCCCACCAGCGACGAGACCGTCGACCGCATGCTGCGCATGGCCGGCGTCGGCCCGAAGGACTACCTGATCGACCTCGGTTCCGGCGACGGACGGATCGTGATCACCGCGGCGAAGCAGTTCGGCGCCACCGGTTTCGGCGTCGAACTGAACACCGAGCGCTGGAAGCTGTCGCTGCGCAACGCCGAGCGGGAAGGCGTCGCCGACCGGGTGGCGTTCTACCAGCGCGACCTGTTCGAGACCGACCTGTCGAAGGCGACGGTGCTCACGATGTACCTGCTGCCGACGGTCAACCTCAAGCTGCGGCCGCGCATCCTGTCCGAGCTGCGGCCGGGGACGCGCGTCGTGTCGCACGACTTCGACATGGCCGAGTGGATGCCCGATGCACGCGCCGATCGCGGTTGGACCCGTGTCTACCTGTGGATCGTGCCGGCGAAGGTCGAAGGCGAATGGACCTGGAAGCAGCCGGTCGGCAAGGGCGCGCCCGAGTTCACGATGGAACTGCGCCAGCAGTTCCAGATGATCAGCGGCCCGGTGAAGATCGACAACGACCCCTTCTGGCTGATGGATGCGCGCCTGCGCGGGGACGAAATCTCGTTCACGGTGATCGGCGACGCGGGCGGCCTGCGTATCCGGCATGAATACAGCGGCCGCGTCGCCGGCAACGCCATCAAGGGCACGGTGCGCATGGTCAACGGCGACAACGCCGCACCGGTGAGCGCGCCCTGGTCGGCCGTGCGCGTACCGAAGAAGCCGTGACTGGCGTTTCACGGCGACGGTTCCTGGCCGGCGGAGCTGCCGGGCTGGGCAGGCGTCTGGCCGGCCGGGCTTCGTTGTCGGCACCGGCTGCTGGCGCTGCCTTTCTCGCTCCGCTGCTGGCGGCGGTCCGGCCTGCCGAGGCGCAGGCGCAGCAGCGCTTCGACGTGCCTTACGTACCCACCCGCCAGTTGGTCGTCGACGAGATGCTGCGGCTGGCCGCCGTCGATGGCAATGACTTCCTGATCGACCTCGGGTCGGGCGACGGCCGTATCGTCGTGACGGCCGCGCGTGCATTCGGCATCCGCGGCATCGGCTTCGACATCGATCCGCAGCGGGTGGCCGAGGCACGCGTGAACGCCCGCGCGGCAGGTGTGCAACAACTGGCCGAGTTTCGCCAGGAGAACATCTTCACCGCCGATTTCAGCAAGGCGACGGTGGTCACGATGTACCTGTTGACCGCAGTCAACCTGCGGCTGCGGCCGAAGCTGCTGGCCGAGCTGAAGCCGGGGACGCGCGTGGTGTCGCACGACTTCCACATGGACGACTGGGAGCCCGACCGGCGGCTCCTGGTCGGCAAGACGTTGTACCTTTGGATCATCCCGGCCCGGGTCGAGGGCACCTGGCGCGTCGATGTCGGTGACCGCCGCTTCGACCTGGCATTGCGCCAGCGCTTCCAGAAGCTGGAAGGTTCGGCCGCCATCGCCAGCCGCACGGCGCGGCTGTGGGAGGGGCGCCTCGACGGCGAACGGATCGGCTTCACCCTGACCTACGTTCCCGGCGGCGATGCTGCGTCGATCGAGCACGACGATGCCGAACGCGCGCACCGCTTCGAAGGAAGGGTCGAAGGCGATACCATCGCGGGTCTGGTCACCGTCGGCATCGGGAAATCCCGGCGTCAGCTGCCATTCACTGCGGTGCGCGGCTGATCGCCACGCCACCCTCTAACCAGTCAACCCTCACACCTACCCGGGCAGGGACCGCGGCAACCGCCGCTCCAGGACCCACTGAAGAAAGGAACGGCATGTCGCAAGGCTCGGCAGCACCCCGGCAGTCCCTGTCGGTTTTCGATGCCACCGCGCTGATGGTCGGCATGGTGATCGGCGTCGGCATCTTCGGCACGCCCTGGCTGGTCGCGCTCAACTCACCCGATGCCGGCTGGTACATCGCGCTCTGGGTGGTCGGCGGGCTGGTGTCGCTGCTCGGCGTGCTCTGCTATGCCGAACTGGCCGGTCGCTATCCGGATTCCGGCGGCGAGTACAACTTCCTCTCCCGCGCCTACGGCAAGGGGTTGGGCTTCCTGTTCGCGTGGGGAAGGTTGACGGTGATCCAGGCCGGCATCATCGCGGCGATCGGCTACCTGTTCGCGCAATACATGACACGCCTGTCGGCGTTCGACGGCTTCGGCTGGGCCAACTTCGGGGCACTGAGCGAGCCGTTGTGGGCGGCGATCCTGATCGTCGTGCTCTCGTTCATCAACTACCTCGGCACCAGACAGAGCACGTTGCTGCAGAACGCGCTGACCGTGACCCTGGTCTGCGCGTTCGCGGTGATCATCGTGCTCGGCCTGACCATGACACCGACCAGTCCGGTCCCGACCCTGTCCAAGCCGTTCGACCCGGCCAATGCCGCGGTCGGCTTTGCCTTCGTGTTCGTGATGCTCACCTACGGCGGCTGGAACGAGACGGTGTACCTGTCGGGCGAACTGAAGGATCCGAAGCGCAACATGGTGCGCGTGTTCCTGATGGGGCTGGCGGTGGTGACGGTGATCTACCTGCTGCTCAACCTGGCTTACCTCAACGTGCTGGGCATCGATGGCATCCGCGCCAGCCGCGCGGTCGGCACCGACATGATGAAGGCGGTCGCCGGCGCCACTGGCGCGGTGATCATCACGATCGTCATCCTGACCGAGATCGGTACCACGCTCAACGCGACGATCTTCACCGGTGCGCGTACCAACTACGCGCTCGGGCGCGACTTCCGCATCTTCTCGTTCATGGGCCGCTGGAACGAAGGCCGCAACACGCCGGCCAATGCACTGCTGGTGCAGACGGCACTGGCGCTGGCGCTGGTGGTTTTCGGCGCCATCCAGAAGGACGGCTTCAAGGTGCTGGTCGAGTACACCGCACCGGTGTTCTGGACCTTCATGCTGCTCAACGGTATCGCACTGTTCATCTTCCGGGCCCGCGAAGGCAAGCCGGTGAACTCGTACGCGGTGCACTTCTACCCGGTGGTGCCGATCCTGTTCTGCGTGTTCTGCGCATACATGCTGTGGTCAGGCATCAACTACGCGAAGCTCAACGGGCTGATCGCGGTCGGCGTGCTGCTGGCCGGCATCCCGGTCTACCTGTGGGCGCGCGCGACGAACGAACGCGCGGCAGCCTGAGCGGCCTGCGCACGAATACAGACAAGGAGAGCCTGGATGAAACTGGTCACTTTTTCAGACGCGGGCGGCACCCGTATCGGCGTGCTCGATGATGCACGCAAGGCGGTCACCGACCTGTCGGTGGCCGCGCCCTTCCTGCCGCGCGAGATGGGTGCGTTCATTGCAGCCGGTGCGGCTGCGCTTGCCGCCGCGCGCGAGGCTTCGGCGTCCGACCGTGGCCGTATCGCGCTCGACCAGGTGCGCCTGCTGGCCCCGATCCCGCGTCCGGCGAAGAACATCCTGTGCGTGGGCAAGAACTACCACGAGCATGCGAAGGAGTTCCACCAATCCGGCTTCGATGCCAGCGCCGGCAAGGATGCCATCCCGGACGTGCCGATCATCTTCACCAAGTGGCCGAACTCGGTCACCGGCCCGGGTGACGCGATCCCGAGCGCGAACGACCCGACGAACTCGGTCGACTACGAGGGTGAGCTCACGGTCGTGATCGGCTCGGTGGCACGCAACGTGAAGAAGGCCGATGCGTTCAGCCATGTCTACGGCTACACGATCGTCAACGACGCCACCGCGCGCACCCTGCAGCACCGGCACAAGCAGTGGTTCCTGGGCAAGAGCCTCGACGGCTTCTGCCCGATGGGGCCGTGCATCGTCACCGCCGACGAAGTACCGGACGTGACGAAGCTGCAACTGCAGACCCGGGTCAACGGTGAACTGCGCCAGGATGCACCGGTGTCCGACCTGATCTTCGACATCCCGACGCTGATCGAGGAGATCTCCGCACTGATGACGCTGGAGCCGGGCGACCTCATCGCCACTGGCACCTGCGCCGGCGTGGGTATCGGCTTCAACCCGCCGAAGTACCTTAAGGCGGGCGATGTGGTCGCGGTGACGATCGAGCCGATTGGCACGCTGACCAACCCGGTCAGCTGAACGTGGCTGGGGCAGCGAGGTGTCGGCGATGAGCGAGGGCGGCGGTCTCGAGGTGCGCCGCGTGGCGGGCGCCCTGGGTGCCGAGGTGCACGGCATCGACCTGTGCAGCGACCAGCCACCCGAGGTCATCGCCGCGCTGCGCCAGGCCTGGCTGGCGCATGGCGTGCTGTTCTTCCGTGACCAGTCGCTGTCGCCTGCGCAGTACCTCCGCCTGGCCGGCTGGTTCGGCCAGCCGGTCGAGTATCCGTTCATCAAGGGGATCGACGGCTTCCCGATGATCACCCCGGTGGTCAAGCTGGAGCATGAGCGCAGCAACTTCGGCGGCATCTGGCATTCCGACACGACCTACCTCGAGCAGCCGCCGATGGCCTCGATGCTGATCGCGCGCGAAGTGCCGCCGTTCGGCGGCGACACCCTGTTCGCCTGCCAGTACCGTGCCCTCGATGCGCTCTCGCCGGCGCTGCAGGCCACGCTGGCGACGCTGGCCGGTGTGTCCAGCTCGTCGAAGGCGGACGTGAGCCGCACGCGCGAGGACCGCATCCGCGATGGCGGCCGCGACGATGCGCGGCGCGAGTATGTCGCCGAGCATCCGGTGGTGCGCACCCATCCCGAGACCGGCCGCCGCGCGCTGTACGTGAACGTCGCGCATACCGCGCGCTTCGCGGGATGGACGGAGGCGGAGAGCGCACCGCTGCTCGACTACCTGTTCCGGCACCAGGTGAGCCCGGAGTTCACCTGCCGATTCAGCTGGCAGCCCGGTTCGATCGCGATCTGGGACAACCGCTGCGTGCAGCACAACCCGGTGAACGATTACCATGGCCATCGGCGCGTGATGCACCGGATCACCCTCGCGGGCGACCGGCCCCGCTGAGCGTGCCGAGGCAGCAGCGACGGCCGTGCGCCGGGACCGGTGAAGCCGTGTCCCGGAAGACCGCGGTTGCGATCCATGCATGTGCCGCGCCAGGCGCGGCGGAGGAGGGTTCGATGCAACGCAGACGAGAGGCAATGCAGTCCCGGGCCGTTGCTTGCGGGTTGCCGTGCGCACTGGCCGTACTCGCCATGCTGCCAGCCGGCGTGCAGGCGCAGGGTGCATCCCAGCCGCAGGCCTGGCCCGCGAGGCCGATACGGCTGGTGGTGCCGCAGACGCCCGGTGGCGCGTCGGATGCGCTGGCGCGGATCATCGGCCAGCAGCTGGCGGACGCCTGGGGCCAGCAGGTGCTGGTCGACAACCGTGCCGGCGCCGGCGGCAACATCGGCAACGAACTGGTCGCCAAGGCCAACCCGGACGGCTACACCTGGCTGCTCGGTTTCGTCGGCACCCATGCGATCAACCCCAGCCTGTACAAGGGGCTGTCCTGGGATCCGCAGAAGAGCTTCACGCCGCTGGCGACGCTCGCCAGCGTGCCATTCGTGGTCGCAGTGCACGGGCCGCTGCCGGTGAAGAGCGTCGGCGACCTGGTCGCGCTGGCGCGAGCGAAACCGGGCGAGGTGCGCTTCGGGTCGGCCGGCAATGGCACCGTGAACCATCTGCTCGGCCCGATGCTGGCCAGCGCGGCGAAGGTGCAGTTCACCCACATCCCGTACAAGGGCGCGGCCGGGGCCATCACCGACACCCTGTCCGGGCAGGTGCAGTTCACCTTCACCAGCATGCCGTCGGTGATCGGCCACCTGAAGGCCGGATCGTTGCGCGCGGTCGCGGTCACCAGTGGCCGTCGTGCAGCGCTGCTGAAGGACGTGCCGACCATCGCCGAGTCGGGCTTCCCCGGTTTCGATGTCACGCCCTGGTTCGGGGTGCTCGGCCCGGCGGGTATTCCTGAGCCGCTGGTAGGACGCATCAACGGCGAGATCAACCGGCTGCTCGGCTCGCGTGACACCGTCGATCGCTTCGCCGCGCAGGGCGCAGAGCCGCTGGTGACGACCCCGGCGCAGTTCGGACGGATCATCGCCGGCGACGTGGCCTTGTGGAGCCGGATCGTGCGCGACACCGGCGCCACGGTGGACTGACGCACCGTCACGGGCGACCGGTGCCGCGGGTTGCGCGCCCGGTCGCTGCCGCATACGCTTGCCGGATGTACGCACCCTCTGGACCACGTTGAGCCTCGGCAAGGCCGCCCCGGCACCGGCCCCCGAGTTCGCGATCGTCGGTGGCGGGCTGGTCGGCTGGTCGATTGCCTACGGGCTGGTGCGCCAGGGCCGCAGGGTCGTCGTCCATGACGAGGGCGACACTGCGCTGCGCGCCGCACGCGGCAACTTCGGCCACGTCTGGGTTCAGGACAAGGGTGCCGGAGTGCCCGAGTACCACCGGCTCACGCGCGAGTCGGCGCTGCAGTGGGGCGACCTCGCGCTCGGCCTGCGCGAGGCCAGCGGCATCGATGCCAGCCTGCAGCAGCCCGGCGGGCTTTCGTTCTGCTTCGATGACGCCGCCTTCGAGGCACGCGCGTGCCTGATGCGACGCATCCAGGCCGAGGCGGGCGACTTCGGCTTCGAGTTCGAGATGCTCGACCGAGCGGCCCTGGAGCGCCGCCTGCCTGGCGGCCCCGCGCTCGGGCCGAAGGTGGTCGGTGCGTCGTATACCCCCTACGACGGGCATGTGAATCCGCTGCGGCTGCTGCGTGCGCTCTACGAGTCGGCCATCGCCCTGGGCGCTACCCATCGCTTCGGTGCACCGGTCGAGGCGGTGGATCCGGTGGTCGGCGGCGACGGTTTCGAGGTGCGCACGGCCTGGGGGACGGCCTGGACGCCGCAGGTCGTGCTGGCCGCCGGGCTCGGCAATGCCCGGCTGGCGCCGATGGTCGGCATAGACTGCCCGGTGCGTCCGGTGCGCGGCCAGGTACTGGTGACCGAGAAGGTGCAGCCGGTGCTGCCGTTTCCGACCGCCGACATCCGCCAGACGGACGAAGGCGGCCTGCTGCTCGGATCGTCGCAGGAAGAGGTCGGGCTCGACGACCGCGTGACCATCGGCAATGCCGGCGCGATCGCGCGCCGTGCGGTCGACACCTTCCCGTTCATCGAGGGCCTGCGCATCGTGCGCAGCTGGGCGGCGCTGCGTGTCATGACGCCCGACGGCCTGCCGGTCTACGAGGCTTCGACCACGCATCCTGGTGCCTGGGTGGTGTCCTGCCACAGCGGGGTCACGCTGGCCGCGGTGCATGTGCACGGGGTCGCTGCGGCGATCGCCGGTGGCAGGCTGCCACCGGCGTATGTCCATTGTTCGGCGCGGCGCTTCGCCACCGATGCATCCGGCGGGTCCGCTGCGTCCAGCGTCGCACGGAAGGAGGCGCATGTTCCGCAGCCTGCGTGAGGACGAGGGCACCGACGTGCGCATCGCCCAAGTCACGCTGTCGGTCGACGGTGAGGCCTGCACCTTGCCCGCCGGTGCACCGGTCGCCAGTGCACTGCTCCGGCTCGGATCGATCGCCCGCCTCACCGGCCTGTCAGGCAGCCCGCGCGCACCCTACTGCATGATGGGGGTGTGCTTCGAATGCCTGGTGGAGATCGACGGCGTGCCCAACCAGCAGGCCTGCATGGTCGCAGCCGCGGACGGCATGGTCGTGCGCCGGCAGGACGGCCACCGCGCGGCCAGCGGCGTGTCGTCCCGATGAGTGACGAGCGGTTCGACCTGGCCATCATCGGGGCTGGTCCAGCGGGCATGGCCGCTGCACTGGAGGCGAGGCGGCATCGGCTGCACACGGTCGTGCTCGACGAACAGTCCGAACCGGGCGGGCAGGTCTGGCGCAATGTCGAGGCGGTCACCACGCGCCGGCCGCAGGACCTGTTCCTGTTCGGCGCCGAGTATGCCGACGGGTATCCGTTCGCCCGGCGATTCCGGGCGTGCGGCGCCGACTACCGGCCGGGTGCCCGGGTGTGGCAGGTCGAGGTCGCGCCGCCGCCATCCGAACCGGGACCGCCGGCTTCGCTGGCGCTGCCGACTGCTGGCAGGCTGGATACCGGACCGGACGACGATGCGGTGCATGTCGAGCGCCGGCATACCGGCGCCGATCGCCATGTCTATTTCACCGACGCCCGGGGCAGCCACCACGTCGCTGCGCGGCATGTGCTGGTGGCGACCGGCGCCTACGAGCGGCCAATGCCGCTGCCCGGCTGGACGCTGCCAGGGGTACTCACCTGCGGCGCGGCCCAGGTCATGCTCAAGTCGGCGGCGATGGTGCCGTCGGCGCCGGTGGTGCTGGTCGGCGCCGGGCCGCTGGTGCTGCTGCTGGCGACGCAGTTGCTGCGTGCCGGCGTGAAGCCGGCGGCGGTGGTCGGCACCGTGCCGCCGGCGAACTGGCTGCGCGCCGCAGGGCGCCTGCTGCCGGCGCTGCTCGCCCCCGGTTACCTGTCCAAGGGCTTGTCGCTGATCGGTGCGCTGCGCCGTGCCGGTGTGCCGAGCTTCGCCGCCGTGACCGACCTTCGGATCGAGGGTTCTGCCTGCGCCGAGGCGGTGGCCTTCCGCAGCCGCGGCCGAGAACACCGGATCGCCGCCCGCACCGTGCTGCTGCACCAGGGCGTGGTGCCGAACGCGAACCTCTGGCAGTCGCTGGGCATCGAGCACTACTGGGATCCGGGCCAGCACTGCTTCAGGCCGGTGGTCGACACCTGGGGCAACACGACGATCGCCGGGGTGCTGGTCGCGGGCGACAGTGCCGGCATCGGCGGCGCCGAGGCGGCACTGTGCGCGGGAGAACTGTCCGGCCTGTCGGTCGCCTGGCAGCAGCGGCGTATCGACACCGCCGAGCGGGACCGGCGCGCCTGGCTGACCCGCCGGGCGCTGAAGGCGCACTGGAGCGTGCGTCCCTTCCTCGACCGGCTCTACCAGCCGCCGCCTGCGCTGCGCGTGCCGGCCGGCGACGACACCATCGTCTGCCGCTGCGAGGAGGTCACCGCCGGCGAACTGCGCCGGCTCGCCCTCACCGGCGTCGCGGGTCCGAACCAGATGAAGGCGTTCAGCCGCTGCGGCATGGGGCCCTGCCAGGGGCGGCTTTGCGGGCTCACGGTGACCGAACTGATCGCATCCATCCAGCACCGCGCGCCGGCCGAGGTCGGCTGCTACCGCGTGCGTGCGCCGGTGCTGCCGGTCACGGTGGGGCAGGTCGCCGGGCTGGACCGGATGCCTGGCGGCTGACCCACCTGGCCCACCTGGTCCACCGGGGAAGGAGGTTCCGAAGGATGCAAGCTTGGCGAAAGCAGACGTCTGTATACGTCACACACTTGCAACAATGAAGCGGGCCGCTTTTGTAACCATGCTGTCGATCCACCGCTGCACCCCAGCTCCATCCGGCGTCATCGCGCTCCCGCGCCGATCCTGCCTCGCCCAACGCATCCGCGCCGCACTGGTGGTGGGCCTGCTGCTGGTGGCTTCTGGCTGCCAGGAGGCGCCCGTGGCCAAGATCCCGGCGCCGGTCCGCGATCGGCAGGCGACTGTATTGACGCCCGAGCAGGTCGGGTTCCTGAAGATCGAGGAGGTCGGCGGCGGCGGCGACGCTCCGTCCGCGGCGGTACCCGGGCGGGTGGCCTACCGGCCGCAGGCGCTGTCCAGCCTCGGTGCGCCGTTCTCGGGTCGCATCACCTCGGTCACGGTGCGGCCGGGCGAGCGGGTCAGGGCCGGTGCGCCGCTGGTGGTGCTGCAGAGCGCCGATGCCTCCGCCGCACGCTCCCAGCTCGAGCAGGCTACGGCCCGGGCCAGTGCTGCCGAGGACCAGCTTCGCCGCCAGACCGACATGATGGCGCGCGGCGTCGGCCTGGAGGTCGAGCGGGTCGAGGCCGAGGCGCGGGCGAAGGAGGCACGTGCCGAGCTGGAACGCAGCCGGCGTGCGATCGCGTTCGCCGGCGGGGGGCAGGGCAGCGAGGTGATCCTGCGTGCACCGGCGGCTGGGGTGGTGGTCTCGGTGCGCGCCTCGGCCGGGGCGATTGCCGAGCCCGGCGGAGAGCCGCTGGTCGAACTGGCCGATCCGGGACGTGTCTGGGTGGTAGCGGAAGTGCCGGAGCCGGAGGTTGCGCGTATCGCGGCCGGCCAGCAGGCCCGGGTCCGCGTGCCCGCGATCGATGCCACGCTGGAAGGCGTCGTCGATGGCATCGGTTCAGCGGTGGACGCCACCAGCCGCCGGCTGCCGGTCTACATCGCGCTGAAGGTGCCGCCGGCACGCCTGACGCCGGGCATGCTGTCCGAGGTCCAGTTCGCCGGCTCGCGCGACGGCCTGTCGGTACCGGTATCCGCGGTGCTCATCAAGGACGGCCACCGGCGGGTGGTGTACCTGCAGCGGGCGGACGGAAAGTTCGAAGTACGCGAGGTGCGCACCGGACGCTCGTCCGGAGGCCGGGTCGCGATCCTCGAGGGTCTGAGCGCCGGCGAACGGATCGTCGTCAAGGGCGCGCTGCTGCTCGACGGCGAAGCCGAGCTGCTGCTCTGAGGCCACGATGCTGAAGTTCCTGATCGAGGCCTGCGTCCACCGGCGCATTGCCGCCGTGTTCTTCACGCTGGTGGTGGCAGCCTTCGGCGTGCGTGCATACCTCGACACGCCGATCGAGGCCTTCCCGGACGTCACCAACGCCCAGGTGACGGTGATCACCCAGATGCCTGGCTATGCCGCGCCCGAGATCGAGCGGCTGATCACGGTGCCGGTCGAGCGGGTGCTCAACGGTACGCCGGGCATGACGCTGATCCGCTCGCAGAGCCTGTTCGGCCTGTCGCTGGTGACGCTGACCTTCCGCGACGGTGCCGATCCCTTCAATGCGCGGCTGCTGGTCGCGCAGCGGCTGACCCAGGTGGACCTGCCGGACCAGGTCCAGCCCAAGCTGTCCGCCGAGGCGACGCCGCTCGGGCAGGTCTACCAGTTCCGCATCACCAGCGACCGGCACGACCTGTACGAGCTGCGCTCGGAGCTGGAATTCACCGTGACCCGGGTGATCCGGCAGGTGCAGGGTGTCGCCGACCTGGTGTCCTTCGGCGGCTACCTGAAGGAGGTGCATGTCGAGCCGGACCCGGCGCGCCTGCATGCGGCGGGCATCACCCTGGTCGAACTCGACGATGCGCTGGCACGCTCGAGCAGCAACGTGGGCGGCGGCTTCCTGCGTCGCGGCGAGCAGGAGCTGACCATCCGCAGCCTCGGCTTCCTGGAGACCGCCGAGGACATCAAGAGCATCGTGCTGCGCAGCCGCGGCGGCAGCCCGATCACCGTCGGCGACATCGCCGACGTCAAGCAGTCGCACACCCCGCGCCGTGGCAGCGTCGGCTGGAATGAAAAGCCCGACGTGGTGATCGGCACCGTGCTGATGCGCCGCGGCGAGAATCCATCTCTGGTACTCGACGGCATCCACCAGAAGGTGCGCCAGCTCAACGAGGAGATCCTGCCCTCGGGCATGAAGATCGAACCGACCTACGACCGCAGCACGCTGATCGGCCTGACGCTGTCCACGGTGCACACCAACCTGCTGCACGGCTTCGTGCTGGTGGTGGCGATCGTCTGGCTGTTCCTGCGCAGCATCTACGGTTCGGCGATCGTCGCCGTTGTCATCCCGCTCTCCCTGCTGTCGGCCTTCCTCGGGCTGCATGCGCTCGGGCTGCCGGCCAACCTGATCTCGATGGGCGCGATCGACTTCGGCATCCTGGTCGATGGCGCGGTGGTGCTGGTCGAGAACGTCCAGCATGCGCTGCGCCACCAGAGGCCGAAGGACCGGCGCGAGGTGATCCGCGTGGTCATCCAGTCGGCGATCGACGTCGGCAAGCCCACCCTGTATGCGATGCTGATCATCATCGTCGCGCTGCTGCCGGTGTTCACGCTGCAATCGGTCGAGGGGCGCATTTTCCGGCCGCTGGCGCTGACCTATGCGTTCGCGCTGCTCGGTGCGCTGGTGTTCGCGCTGACGGTGGTGCCGGCGCTGTGCGCGTTCGCGTTCCGCCCGTCCGACGCGGACAAGCAGGAGCCCCGCTGGCAGGTCTCGCTGGCCAACGGCTACCGCCGCCTGCTGCGCTGGCTGCTGAAGCGGCGCTGGGTGGCGCTGGTGTTCGCACTGGTGCTGCTCGGCGGCGGCGTGCTGGCTGGAAAGGGCGTAGGCACCGAGTTCCTGCCCGAGCTGGACGAGGGCGACTTCACCGTGTTCGTCGAGATGCCGGCGAGCGTATCGCTGCAGCGCGGACAGGAGATCCTGGCCGAGGTGCGCAGCCGGATCATGAAGTTCCCCGAGGTACGCGAGACGCTGTCCGCGCAGGGACGGCCCGAGGACGGCACCGACAATGAGGGTGTCAACGCGTCGGAGACCTACGTGCGGCTGAAGCCGCGTACCGAGTGGCGCAAGGGCATCGACAAGGTGGTACTGACCCGCGAGATGCGCGCCTCGCTCGCGGAGATCCCGGGTGTGCGCTACAACTTCTCGCAGCCGATCAAGGACAACGTCGAGGAGGCGGTCAGCGGCGTGCGCGGCAAGGTGGTGCTGAAGATCTTCGGCGAAGACCTCGCTGCGATGCGCGCGTCGCTCGTCGAGGCGATCGCGGTGCTGCGCAAGGTCGAGGGCGTGGTCGAACTCGACCTGTTCCGCGACGCGACCACGCCGCAGCTGCAGATCAAGCTCGACCGGCAGGCGCTGGCGCGCGCCGGCATCGAGGTCGCGGTCGCGCAGCAGGTGATCGAGACCGCACTGGCGGGCAAGATCGTCACCCGGTTCTGGGAGGGCGAGCGGGTGGTGCCGGTGCGCGTGGTGCTGCCGTTGGCTTCGCGCGACGACGCCGAGCGCATCGGTGCGATCACGCTCGACGGTGCCGGCGGTGCACGCATCCCGCTGTCCGAGGTGGCTTCGATCACCTCGACGACCGGGTTGGCGAAGATCAACCGTGAAGGCAACACCCGCTTCCTCGCGCTGAAGTTCAACATCGAGGACCGCGACATCGGTTCCACGGTGAAGGAGGCGATCAGCGCGGTGCGCGAGCAGGTGAAGCCGCCCGAGGGACACCGATTCGTGTGGGGTGGCGAGTTCGAGAACCAGCAGCGTGCCGTTGCGCGGCTCAAGCTGGTGGTGCCGGTGGCGGTGCTGCTGGTGCTGGCGCTGCTCTACGCCGCGATGAACAGCGGGCGCACGGTGCTGGCGATCCTGCTGACCGTGCCCTTCGCCCAGAGCGGCGGTGCGTTCGCGCTGCTCATCGCCGACGTGCCGCTGTCGGTCAGCGCGGCGATCGGCTTCATCACGTTGCTCGGGCAGGTATCGCTGATGGGCCTGCTGCTGCTCGGGGCGACCGAGGCGCGCCGGCTGGCCGGGGAAGCGCTCGACTCGGCGCTGGTCGAGGGCTGTGTCGAGCGGCTGCGGCCGGTGCTGATGGCCTCGATGCTGGCCATGTTCGGCCTGCTGCCGATGGCGGTGGCGACCAGCGTCGGATCCGAGACCCAGCGCCCGTTCGCCCTGGTGGTGGTGGGCGGCATGGCGACGACGCTGCTGGTGTCGCTGTTCGTGCTGCCGGTGGTCTACCGGATGCTCACGCCGAAGAAGCTGATGACGCCGGAAGAGGAGGACGCATGATGCATGGGCTGGTTCCTTCATCGCCGGTTCCCTCATCGCCGGAGCCACGCACAGCCCTGCGCACGTTCTGCATGCTCGCGCTGTGCGCGGCCACGCTGGCAGCGCCGCAGCCTGCCTTCCCGGGCGAGGCCCCGCGGGCAACGTCGCCGGCCCTGCCGGCAGAGGTCGACCTGCCGGCGGTACTCGCACTGGCGCGCGAGGCCAGTCCGCGCCTGCAGATCGAGCGCGAAGCGGTGTCTGCCGCCGAGGCTCGGCGTATCTCCGCCGGCGCGCTGCCCAACCCGAGGATCGCGATCGGCCGCAGCCGCCCGGCGGGCGGCAGTGCCACGATGTTCGACGGGCGTAACCAGACCGATACCTCGGTCGAATTCCCGCTGTTGCTGGCTGGCCAGCGCCGCGCGCGCATCGAAGCGGCGGAGCGCTTCATCGATGCAGCGCGCGCCCGGGTGCAGGTCGGCGAGAACCAGCTGGCCGAGGAAGCCGCGGTCGCGTTCGTGGCGATCCTCTCGGTACAGGAACGCATCGACGCGCTGGCCGATTCGATCGAGCGCATCGGCCGCATCCGCGACATCGTGGCGGCGCGCGAATCGAGTGGTCTCGCCAGCCGCTACGACCTGGCGCGCGTCGAGATGGAGCGCGCGGCGCTGCATGCCCGGCTGGCCGAACAGGAAGGCGATCGCGCCGATGCCACCGGTGCGCTGGCGGTGCTGCTCGGCGTGCCGGGCTGGACGCCGAAGGCCTCCGGTCGCCTGGCACCGATCGCGGACGGGATGCCGGCGCATGGCACCGCCGGCAGCGGCCCGTCGTTGCCCGGCGGTTCGGCCGGCGCAGCCCCGGCGCTGCGTTCGGCGCTTGCCGCCAGCCATCCAGCCGTGCAGTCCGCACTGCGCGAGGAAGCGGCCGCAGCTGCCGTGATCGAGGTCGCACGGCGCGACCGCATCCTGGTGCCATCGCTGGGCATCGGCCGCATGTGGACCCGCGATCCCTACGGTGGCGCGAACTTCCTCGGCCTGTCGGTCGAGGTGCCGCTGTTCGATACCCGGCGCGGGCCGCTTGAAGAGGCGCTGTCGGAGGCGCGTGCGGCTACCCTCCGGCGCACGCTGGCCGAGGCCCAGGTCGCCGCGAGCCTCGAGCGCTACGAGACCGTGGTGCAGCGACGCAGCGAAGCCCTGCAGCGGTTCGAGACCGACGCCGCGTCACGCCTGCCGATGCTCCAGGCGATGTCCGAGGATGCCTACCGCTTCGGCCGGGCCAGCATCCTCGAATGGCTCGACGCCATGCGCATCCACCATGAGCAGCGCGTGGTCAGGGTCGACCTGCAGTCCGGCCTGGCCGAGGCGAGGATCCGGCTGAACGCGGCGCGGGGCCTGTTCGGAGCGGCGCGGTAGGCGGACGGCTGGCGCCGCCGCGCGTCAGGTGTCGAGCGTCAGTTGCCGCGCGTGACCGTCGGCCCGGCGAACAGCGAGGTGATCGTGACCGTGCGGATCTCCGGCTGGTCGGGTACCACGTACAGGATCGGAGTCACCAGCTCTTCGAAGATGCCGCGCAGGCTGCGTGCACCGGTGCGGTACTCGAGCGCGAGGTCCGCGATCTCCTCGAACACCCTCTGCTCGATGGTCAGCTCCACCTGCTCTGCCTCGAACACGGCCTGGCACTGGCGGTAGAGGGAATTGCGCGGCTCGGTCATGATGCGCACCAGCGCCGCGCGATCGAGGTCCTGCAGCCGCGCGACCACCGGCAGGCGGCCGGTGAACTCGGGGATCAGGCCGAACAGCATCAGGTCGGTCGGCTTCACCCGCGCATTCAGCCGGTCGAGGATGGTGCGGTCGTCGGTACCCGCGGTGGAGATGAAGCCGTAGCTCTGGTTGCGCGCCATGATGTCATCAAGGCCGACGAAGGCACCGCCGCAGATGAACAGGATGCCGGTGGTGTCGATGTAGCGCGCCTGTCCTTCGGCGTCGCTGCCGCGCAGGCGTATCAGCGAGCCTTCCATCACGCGCAGCAGCGCGTGCTGCACCGACTCGCCGGACACCGCGGCCGGCTGGCCGTCGCGCGCCTTGAGCTTGTCGATCTCGTCGATGAACACGATGCCGCGCTGGGCGGCGGCGAGGTCGCCGTCGGCATGGTCGAGCAGCCGCTGCAGGATCGCCTCGATCTCGTCGTTCACGTAGCGGGTCTGCACCATGGCAGTGGCGTCGGCGGTCACGAAGGGCAGGCCGAGGAAACGCGCCAGCGTCTCGCACATCAGCGTCTTGCCGGTGCCCGACGGGCCGATCAGCAGGATGTTGCTCTTCGCCAGCGGCGTGCCGCGGGTGCGCGCCGCCTCGAGCTTGCGCTGGTGCGAGTAGATCGCCACCGCGAGGGTCTTCTTCGCGTCGTCCTGGCCGATCACCTCGAGGTCGAGGTGGCGCACGATCGCCTTGGGCGTGAGCCGCTGCGGCGACGGCAGGTCCGCCGGCGACGATGTGCCGGCTGGCGCTGCAGCGGCGGGTGCGTTCGAGCCCTGCGCGTGTCCGTTCATTGCGCCGGCAGCGGGATGAATTCGGTTTCGCCCGGGACCTGGCCCATCTGCTGCCGGGTCCATCGGTCCTTCGCCGATTCGATCAGCTCGCGCGAACTGGCGACGAAGTTCCACCAGAGGAAGCGTTCGCCATCGAGCGGGGCGCCGCCGAACAGCATCGCTGTGCAGCCGCCCTGCGATTCGAGCAGCACCGGCTGGCCGACTGCGGTTGCCGCCAGATGCTGTGGCGGCAGTGCCTCGCCGTCGACGTCGAGGCTGCCCTCGACCAGGTAGATGCCGCGCTCGGCATGCTCGGCCGGCAGCAGGAACCGGCCGCCGGCGCGGAACACGGCGGCCAGGTAGAACATCGGCGAATGCACCGGCACCGGTGAGCGCAGGCCGAGTGCGTCGCCGGCGATCAGGCGCAACTGCACGCCCGAGTCTTCGACCGACGGTAGCTGGTCGGCGGGCACATGCACGAACGACGGCGCGGTGCGCTCGGCGGCCCGGGGCAGCGCGATCCAGGTCTGGATGCCGTGCAGGCGGTGGCCCGCTGCGCGATCGGCGGCGTCGCTGCGCTCGGAATGGACGATGCCGTCGCCCGCAGTCATCCAGTTCACGGCGCCAGGCTCTATCCGCTGCACGAAGCCCAGGCTGTCACGGTGCATCAGCGCGCCGTCGAACAGGTAGGTGACGGTGGCGAGCCCGATGTGCGGATGCGGGCGCACGTCGATGCCATCGCCAGGCGCGAAGGCTGCCGGACCCATGTGGTCGAAGAAGATGAACGGCCCGATGGTGCGCATCGCCTGCGCGGGCAGCAGGCGGCGGACGCTGAACCCGCCGAGGTCCTTCACGTGCGGCTTCAGCAGCAGTTCCATTCGGGACTCTCCCGGCCTTCGGATAACATGCGGTTTCGATGAACAGGACAGCCTGACAGGCAGCAATGTCCGGCAGTAACCAGGAGCACGACACTTGGCATTCGAGATGAAGGTCCCGGTCGGCAGCCAGGGACGGCACGAGATCACCGTTGCCCATGAGCATACCGCGCCGCACGTGGGCAGTGGCAAGGTCGAGGTGCTCGCCACCCCGGTGCTGGTCAACCTCATGGAGGCGGCCGCGCTTGCCGCCGCGGAGCATTTCCTGCCGGCCGGGCACCAGAGCCTGGGCACCCGGCTCGAGATCCGCCATGTGGCGGCCACCCCGGTGGGCATGAAGGTGGTGGCGACCGCCGAGGTGGTCAAGGTGGAGGGCCGGCTGATCACCTTCCGGGTCGAGGCACACGACGAGAAGGAACTGGTCGGCGACGGCCTGCACGACCGCGTGGTGGTCAATGTCGAGCGTTTCGACCAGCGGGTGCAGGACAAGGTATCCAGGGCATAGCCCGCATCAATCAAGGAGAACACCCATGTCACGCGTCGCTCCCCTGCCGATGGGCTCGGTCCCCGGGCTCGAGGAATCGTTCGATCGTTACCGCAAGGCGCTCGGCTTCGTACCCAACAGCGCCTTGATCCTGCAGCGCAAGCCGGAGATCCTGAAGGCGCTGGCCGCCCTGGCCTCGTCGATCTGGGCACCGGATGGCGAGGTGCCGGTGTCGTTCAAGCGGCTGGTATCGTACATGGCCAGCAAGGCGCACGGCTGCAACTATTGAATGGCCCACACTGCCGGGGCGGCGCTCCGGCTCGGGATCGATGAAGCGAAGTTCGACGCGATCTGGGAGTTTCGCTCCAGCCCGCTCTACAGCGAGGCCGAACGCGTCGCGCTCGACTTCGCGATCGCGGCTGCGTCGCAGCCGAACGACGTCACCGACGAACTGATGGACCGGATGAAGCAGCACTGGACCGAGGGCCAGATCGTCGAGATCGCGGCCACCGTGTCTCTGTTCGGTTTCATGAACCGGTGGAACGACTCGATGGCCACGCCCCTCGAGGAAGAGCCGCTCGAGGTGGGCGAGAAGCACCTCGCGGAGAAGGGCTGGGCGGTGGGCAAGCACACCGGCTGAAAGACCCCCGCGTATCGTGGGACAATCGCGGCTGTCCACATTCACGGCTGCGATGCAATGGCTCAATACGTCTACACGATGCATGGGGTGGGCAAGATCGTCCCGCCCAAGCGCGAGATCCTCAAGAACATCTCGCTGTCCTTCTTTCCCGGCGCCAAGATCGGCGTGCTCGGCCTGAACGGGTCGGGCAAGTCGACGCTGCTCAAGATCATGGCCGGCCTCGACAAGGAGATCGAGGGCGAGGCCACGCCGGCTGCCGGGCTGAAGATCGGTTTCCTGGAGCAGGAGCCGAAGCTCGACCCCGAGCAGACGGTGCGCCAGGCGGTGGAATCCGGGCTGGGCGACCTCGAGGGCGCGAAAAAGCGGCTCGAGGAGGTCTACGCCGCTTACGCCGAGCCGGATGCCGATTTCGACAAGCTGGCTGAAGAACAGGCCGCGCTGGAGGCGCTGATCGCCGGTGGCGGCGGATCGGGCGGGGCCGAGCACCAGCTCGAGATCGCCGCCGATGCGCTGCGCCTGCCGCCCTGGGACGCGAAGATCGCCAACCTGTCCGGCGGGGAGAAGCGTCGCGTCGCCCTGTGCCGGCTGCTGCTGTCGCGCCCCGACATGCTGTTGCTCGACGAGCCGACCAACCACCTGGATGCCGAGAGCGTCGACTGGCTGGAGCAGTTCCTGGCCAAGTTCCCCGGTACCGTGGTCGGCGTCACCCACGACCGCTACTTCCTGGACAACGCCGCCGAGTGGATCCTGGAACTCGACCGCGGCAGCGGCATTCCGTGGAAGGGCAACTACAGTTCCTGGCTGGAGCAGAAGGACAACCGGCTTAAGCAGGAAGAGTCGAGCGAGTCGGCTCGCCAGAAGGCGATCAAGAAGGAGCTCGAGTGGGTGCGGCAGAACGCGAAGGGTCGCCAGGCCAAGTCCAAGGCGCGCCTGCAGCGGTTCGAGGAACTCAACTCCTACGAATACCAGCAGCGCAACGAGACCTCCGAGATCTTCATCCCGGTGGCCGAGCGGCTGGGTAACGAGGTGATCGAGTTCACCGACGTCAGCAAGGGCTATGGCGACCGGATGCTGATCGACAACCTGTCCTTCAAGATCCCGCCGGGTGCGATCGTCGGCATCATCGGCCCGAACGGCGCCGGCAAGTCGACCCTGTTCCGGATGATCACCGGGCGCGAGCAGCCCGACAGCGGCGAGGTGAAGATCGGCCATACGGTCAACATCGCCTACGTCGACCAGTCGCGCGATGCGCTCGAGAACGACAAGACGGTGTGGGAGGCGGTGTCGCAGGGCTCCGACATCCTGACCGTCGGCCGATTCGAGATGCCCTCGCGCGCCTACTGCGGCCGCTTCAACTTCAAGGGCGGCGACCAGCAGAAGAAGGTCGGCCAGCTCTCGGGCGGCGAACGCGGCCGGCTGCACCTCGCGCAGACCCTGCTCAAGGGCGGCAACGTGCTGCTGCTCGACGAACCGTCGAACGACCTCGACGTCGAGACCCTGCGTGCGCTGGAAGACGCGCTGCTCGAGTTCGCCGGTTGCGTGCTCTGCATCTCGCACGACCGCTGGTTCCTCGACCGCATCGCCACCCACATCCTCGCCTGCGAGGGCGAGTCGCACTGGACGTTCTTCAACGGCAACTACCACGAGTACGAGGAAGACAAGCGCAAGCGCCTCGGCGAGGAAGGTGCCAAGCCCAAGCGCATCCGCTTCAAGTCGATCACCTGACCCCGCCTTTTGAAATGCAGCAGTAAATCGTCTCTGACCCGGATTTCAGAGGCGGACGTCGGGCAGACGGCGGGCGTGCAGGGCGCCGGCGAGCGCGAGGCCGGCGATGGCAAGGAAGCCGATGTGGAAGCCGTCGACCAGCCGCGTGCGGTCGCCGGCGGCGCCGTGCAGCATGGCGTCGATATCTGTGCCCTGCAGCAGCGCGAACGAGATCGCGCCGAAGCCGGCGGTGCCAAGCGAGGCTCCGATCACGCGGGCGAGGCCGAGCGTCGCGGCGCCGGCGCCGAGCTTCCTGCGGCCTGACAGCTGCTGGATGATCACCTGCGCCGAGGGCATGATGCCGCCCAGCCCGAGGCCGCAGCACAGGCCGAGCGCGCTGATGAGCCAGGGCTCGGGCGGCGTGACCCCGAGCAGTGCGAGCGAGGCGGCGGCGATGCCCAGGCCGATCGGCGGCGTGGCCGAGGGCCGCCGGGTGCGGTACACGATGCGCCCGGTGATGGTGGAGCCGACGACCAGCCCGAGGGTCAGCGGCAGCAGCAGCAGGCCGCTCTCGTTCGCGCTCGAGCCATTGCCGAGCTGCAGGTAGATCGGCAGGAAGAAGATCGTCGCGAACAGGCAGGCGGCGAAGCAGGCGATGGTGACCGCCATGTCGAGCACGCCGCGGATGCGCAGGATCTCGATCGGCAGGAACGGCTGCGCGAGCCGGCGTTCGCGGCGGTACAGCCATGCGCAGAGCAGTGCTGTCCCGGCGACCAGCGCGGCGCTGGTCGGTGACAGCCAATCGAACCGATGGCCGCCAAAGGTCAGCCAGACCAGGCCGCCGGCTGCCGTCAGTGCGAACAGCAGCATCCCGGTGCGATCGTCGACGCCGCCGCTGTCCGGATACTTCACGCCGCGCGGCAGGCGCAGCACGAGCCAGGTGGCGAGCAGCACCAGTGGCAGGTTTGCCGCGAACAGCCAGCGCCAGCCGACCTGTCCGACGATCAATCCGCCGAGCACCGGGCCAGCGACGCTCGACAGGGTGAAGATGCTCGCGAAGTAGGCCTGGAAGCGCGGCCGTTCGCGTGGCGGCACCAGTTCCCCGATCAGGGCCTGTGCCATCACCATCAGCCCGCCGCCACCGAGCCCCTGCAGCACGCGAGCGAGCACCAGTTGCAGCATCGACTGCGACAGCGCACAGGCGATCGATCCGGCCGCGAACACGCCCAGGGCCACCAGCAGCAGGTCGCGCCGGCCGTAGCGATCGCCCAGCCGGCCGTAGGTCGGCACCGTGATGGTGACCGCGAGAAGGTAGCCGAGCGCGATCCAGGTCGCATCGCGCAGGCCGCCCAGGTCGGCTGCGATCGCGGGCGTCGCCGTCGCCAGCAGCGTCTGGTCGATCGCTGCGAGGAACATCGGCAGCAGCAGTGCAACGAACAATCGCAGGAACTCGCGCGTGGATACCTTGCGGTCCGGGTCCGTGGCTGCCACTGCGCCTGGTGCTTGCGGCTCGTTCATCGCGGCCCGCTCAAGGCGTGAGCCATGTGCCCTGCCAGCATCCGTCGTGCAGGTCGAAGCGCGCGCGCCGCTTGTGGATCGCATGCACATGCAGCCATTCGATCGCCTCGATCTTCAGTTCGACGACGCAGAAGTGGATGAAGCCGAGGTCGCTTTCCGCCTCGATCGGGCGCCGGCGTTCCAGCGGCGTCGGCAGTCCGCTGGTCGGCAGGCCGGACAGCGAGCCGGGCGGTGGCACCAGGTAGCAGCGCTTCGCCGATGGATTGGTGGCATGCCATGCCACCGCGGCCAGTGGGTCGCCCCGGTGCAGGGTGGCAAGGGTACGCAGCCGGAGCTGGGTCTTCTCTGCCGCACTGTAGGCATGCACGGCCGCGCGCGGGTCTGCCTCCAGCTGGCCTACCAGACCGCTGCGTGCATCCGCATTGAATCGCAGGATGGACCGTACGCGATCGACACCGCGCAGCGTGAAGGTGCGCACCTGCGGGCCATCGTCGGACACTGTCGCGATCGAGGGCGCATGGTACGGCGACCGGCGGTCCTTCGCCCCGCGCTCCAGCAGCGACCAGGCATGTTCTTCCACCAGGCCGAGGTCGTCCAGGAAAGGCGGATCGGCCTCCATGCGCGGCACCGGCCCGGCCAGTGCCGCAGCGGATTGCGACGGCACGGTCACCGGCCGCCGCACGTATCCAGGATCATCCGCAGGCACCGATGGCACCGCACGCGGTGCAGAATTCGCAGCCATCCTTGCGGATCACCGCCATGTTGCCGCACTCGGTGCACAGCTTGCCGGCAACCACCGCGCTGACCGGTGCGTTCGCCACCGCCATCACGCCGTCGTCCTCGGGCATCTCGAGCACGCCCATGTCCGACAGCGGCAGGCCGCGCTCGTCGAGCACGCCCAGCATCGCGTAGCGGTGGATCATCAGGCGGGCGATGTAGGCGACCGTGCTCGGGTAGTTCTCCTGCCGGTCCTCGCCTGGCACGCGTGCCATGAAGTCGCCGAGCGGCTCGGCATAGGACAGCAGCTTGCGCAGCTTCATGCCGATCCACGCCGGATCGATCACCCGCATGTCGAGCGACAGCAGCTTGCAAAGGCCGTCGAGCGCCCGCGGATACGAACCCGCCAGCCACATCGAATACGGACGCCGCTGCCCATTGGGCAGCACCAGTTCCTTCAGCATCAGCACGAAGTCGTCGCCGCTGGCGCCGTTGTAGATGTCGACGCTCCAGCTCATCGTGCCGTCGGTGCCGGTCTTGGGTTCCTTCTTCGTGAACAGGGTGTCGAGCACCGGCGAGCCGCCCGAATGCTCGTCCAGCGCACCGAGCTGCTCGACGCGCCAGCGCACGATGCGCGCGAACGCGCTCACCATGCTGGGCATGCGCAGCGGCTTGCCGTCGGGCGGCAGCGCGCAATCGAAGGCATCGTCGCCCGGGGTCTTCGACAGCATGTCGAGCTTGGTGCGCAGCCATTCAGTGTCCTGCGCGCGCATGTCCATCGACAGCGTCTTGGCGACTGCACCCAGGCCGCGCGGCTGCTCCGCGCCGTTCACCCACACCTCGAACGGATGCGACTGTTCACCTTCCACATGGCCGACGAAGATCGCAAAGCTGCCAGTCGGCGCCTCGACCATGAAGGTCCACGACGGGTTTCCTGCGGTGAGCTTCGGACGGCCCGGCCAGCGCAGGCTGGCCAGCGCCGGCTGCGGCGCGGCCTCGAGGCGGATGCGGCGGTCGACGTCGCTGGTGTCCAGGTCGTTCGGTGCGTCGTTGGGCGCGGTGGCAGCCGATGCGGACGGCGTCACCGACAGCACGCTGCCCAGAACGGCATTGGGCCGGTAGGTGGTGATCCCCTTCAGGCCGGCCTTCCAGGCTTCCATGTAGAGGTTCTGGAAATCCTCGTACGGATAGTCTGCTGGCACGTTGACCGTCTTGCTGATCGCCGAGTCGACGAACGGCGCGACCGCTGCGACCATCTTCATGTGGTCGAGGGCAGAGATCTCGAGTGCGGTGACGAACGACTCGGGCAGCGCATCGACATTGCCACCGAGGTGCCGGTAAAGGCGCCACGCATGGTCTTCCACGTCGTAGACCTTGTGCGTGTCGTCCGGCATCCGCTTCTTGCGCTGGTAGGTCCAGGAGAAGGGCGGCTCGATGCCGTTGGACGCATTGTCTGCGAACGCCAGCGAGATGGTGCCGGTGGGGGCGATCGACAGCAGGTGGCTGTTGCGCAGGCCATGTTCGCGGATGCCCTGCTTCACGCGTTCCGGTAGCCGCGATGCGAACGACGGCTCCGCCAGGTAGCGCTCGCGATCGAGCACCGGGAACGCGCCCTTGTCCTTCGCGATCTCGACCGACGCCGCATACGACTCGTCGCGCATCGACTGCGCGATCCGCGAGGCCATGCCGCGCGCTGCCTCGGTGTCGAAGCGCAGGCCGAGCATGATCAGCGTGTCGCCCAGCCCGGTGAAGCCGAGCCCTACACGGCGCTTGGCGCGCGATTCGGCGTACTGCTGCGGTAGCGGCCAGACGGTGGCGTCGAGCACGTTGTCGAGCATGCGGATCGCCGGGCGCACCACGCGGCCGAATGCCTCGAAGTCGAAGCGGGCCTGAGGCGTGAAGGCCTCGCGCACGAAGAGCGTGAGGTTGACGCTGCCGAGGCAGCAGCAGCCGTACGAGGGCAGCGGTTGCTCACCGCATGGATTTGTCGCCTGTATGACTTCTATGTACGCGAGGTTGTTGTCGCTGTTCATCCGGTCGATGAACACCACGCCCGGCTCGGCATGGTCGTAGGTCGACTGCATGATCTGCTGCCACAGGTCGCGCGCGCGGATCGTGCGGTAGATGTACGCACCTTGCAGGTCCTGCGCCGGCGCATCGCTATCCTGCCGGCGCGGCGGGGCCTTGTGCACCAGCGACCAGTCGCCGTCGGCCTCGACTGCGCGCATGAACGCGTCGGTGACCGCCACGCTCACGTTGAAGTTGCGCAGGTCGCCGTTGTCCTTCGCATGGATGAAGTCTTCGACATCGGGATGGTCGCAGCGCAGGATGCCCATCTGCGCGCCGCGCCGCGAACCTGCGGACTCGACCGTCTCGCACGAGCGGTCGAACACCCGCATGTAGGACACCGGGCCGCTGGCGTGCGAATCCGTGCCCTTCACATGCGCGCCCTTGGGCCGGATCGACGAGAAGTCGTAGCCGACCCCGCCGCCGCGGCGCATGGTCTCTGCCGCCTGCATCAGCGCGACATAGATGCCGGGCTTGCCGTCGACCGTCTCGGACACCGAATCGCCGACCGGCTGCACGAAGCAGTTGATCAGCGTCGCCTGCAGGTCGGTGCCCGCGGCGGAGTTCACCCGGCCGCCCGGGATGAAGCCGTTCTCGAGCGCCTGCAGGAACACCGGTTCCCAGTGCGCCGGGTCGGCCTCGATCCCCGCCAGCGCGTGGGCTACCCGCCGACGCACCTCGTCGATCGACTGTTCACCGCCCTTCGCGTATTTTTCGAGCAGCACATCGATGCTGACCTGTTGCGGGGGGAGGGAAAGGTCGGAATCGTCTGGTTTCATGTGCTGGCTCTCGGCGTCGGACTGGGGCACTGCTGCCTGGGGCGAAATGATACGCGCGAGCGGCAACCCTGTCGGCACCGACCGCGCAGGTCCAGCAAACAAAAACGCCCCGCCGGTGGGGCGGGGCGTTCAGGCGTTCCAGACCGCCTCCGGGATAGTGTCCGGAGGCGGTTGTCAGGCAGATCAGGCCTTGTTCCGACGACGGGCCAGGAACCCGAAGATGCCCATGCCTGACAGCAGCAGCGGCAGGGCGGCCGGGACCGGCACCACGCTGGTGAACTCGTTCGGACGCTGGAACAGCAGGAACGGCTGGTTGCCGCCGTTGTCGCGCAGGCCGAAGGTGATCTCGCCGTTCACGCCGGTGCCCCAGAGACCGCCCGAGAAGTCGAGGTAGTCGCGCCCGGCGAGTTCGTCGACGGCCAGCGAGCCGAAGATGGTCGAGGTACGCGGCAGTCCCGACCCCTGGGCAAAGCTCAGGCCGTCGAAATCGTCCGACGGCTGGAAGCCGGCGGGGATGAAGCCCGGCTGGCCGGGCACGCCATTGCCTGGGGGCAGCAGCTCGTTCGCGAACGACGTCCAGCTGGTGCCGGTGAGGTTGGTGATGTTCTTGATGACGGTGTAGTTCGCGCCATTATCCAGGCCGCGGAACTCGATGGAACCCGGACCACTCGCACCCCAGGTTTCGAACAGGGTGATGGTGTTACCGCTCACGCTGACTTCCAACGCGGTGATGCCGACGTTCCCGGCGCCGACGATGGCGGTCTGTGCGAATGCCGCCGACGACGCGGCCATCAGGGTTGCAACGACTGCACCTTTGATCATTTTCATTTCAGTTCCCTCCGTAGGGTGGACACTCAGAAAACGATTGCTTCCTGGGGTGTGTCAAAGACACGTCCAAAGTGTCTGCCGCATGGAGGGGCATTGAAAGCGCCCTTGCCTGAACGGTTGGTCCGAAAGGACTAACCGGGCGCAAATAAATCGAGCGAGCGGGGTACTTTGCGGCCGCCGGGATGAAATGCCCTGCCGACAGCCGTCCGTTCTATCGCCCGCGACCGCGCGAGCGCGGCTTGCCGCGGTCGGCATACAACCCGCCCGAGGGGGCCGATGCTGGCGTCCCGGTGCCGTACCCCGCCGGACCCGTGCGCACGGCAGGGGCCGCGGCCGGCACGGCCGCACGCGGTTGCGCATGGGCTACGCTGCCGCCCTGGGCTGCCGGACGCGCCGCATGCCCGCCCGGTGCGCGTTGCGGATGTCCGTTGCCGGCACGCGCTCCGGGTGCAGCCGGACGGCCACGTCCGCCGCCGCCGTTGCCGCCACGGCCGGCACCAGCCGCGCCCGCACCTGCGCCTGCCGGCCGCTGCCCCTGCCGTCCGCGTGATGGCGGGAACTCGCTGCGCCGCCCGTCGGTCTTCGGTGCCCGGTCGTCCGACTCGCCTGCCGGTTTCGGCTTGCCCGGTTCGAAGCCGGGGATGACCCGCTGCTCGATCCTGCGACCCATCAGCTTCTCGATGTCCTTCAGCAGCGGCAGGTCCTCGCCGCTGACCAGCGAGATCGCCTCGCCGCTGGCGCCCGCCCGTCCGGTGCGCCCGATCCGGTGCACATAGTCTTCCGACACGTTCGGGAGGTCGAAGTTGACCACGTGCGGCAGCATCTCGATGTCGAGGCCGCGCGCTGCGATGTCGGTGGCCACCAGTACGCGCAGCGAGCTGTCCTTGAACTGCGCGAGCGCACGCGTGCGGGCGCCCTGGCTCTTGTTGCCATGGATCGCCGCCGACTCGATGCCGTCGCGTTCCAGCAGTTCCGACAGTCGGTTCGCGCCATGCTTGGTCTTGGTGAACACCAGTACCTGGAACCAGTTCTTCTCCTTGATCAGGTGCGACAGCAGCGCGCGCTTGCGGTCCTTGTCGACCGGGTGCACCACCTGCGTCACCAGTTCGGCTGGCGTGTTGCGCCGGGCGACTTCCACCGTCGCCGGGTCGTGCAGGTATTCGCGCGACAGCGTGCGGATCTCGTCGGAGAAGGTCGCCGAGAACAGCAGGTTCTGGCGCTGCCGGGGCAGCACCGCGAGGATGCGCTTGATGTCGCGGATGAAGCCCATGTCGAGCATGCGATCGGCTTCGTCGAGCACGAGGATCTCGATCGACTTCAGGTCGACGGTCTTCTGCTGCACATGGTCGAGCAGCCGGCCGGGCGTGGCCACGACGATGTCCACGCCGCGGCGCAGCTCGGCGATCTGCGGGTTGATGCCGACGCCACCGAAGATCACGGTCGAGCGCAGCTTCAGGTACTTGCCGTAGGAGGTGACGCTTTCCTCGACCTGCGCCGCGAGTTCGCGGGTGGGCGTGAGGATCAGGCAACGTGGGGCGTTGCCGTTGCGCGGCCGTGACGACAGCAGCTGCAGCAGCGGCAGCGTGAAGCCGGCGGTCTTGCCGGTGCCGGTCTGCGCCGCACCGAGCAGGTCGCGCCCGGCGAGCACCACCGGGATCGCCTGCAGCTGGATCGGCGTCGCTTCGGTATAGCCCTGGTCGGCGATCGCGCGCAGCAGTTCGGGGACCAGCCCGAGGTCATTGAATGAAGTACTGATGTGAATCTCCTGAATGCATCGGCCCGCGAAGGTTTGTTCCTTCGTACCGGTTCAGGACGACAGCGTTTCGGATGAACCTTCCGCCGGGATCGTGGCGTGGCAGCGAGCAGGCTCGGCGACGCCGGACGAGATGCCGTGGACCTTGGGGTGCATCCATGGCAGGGCCCGGGGGAGGGCAGGCGGTCCGTGCGCAACCGGAACATGGCGCACGCCACCTGCTTGCATGGTACTCGATCCGAGCAGTCGTTGCCGGACCGCGGCTGCCGGATCGCCGCTGCCGTGCGGCGGCCCGCGCGACCCGGTTCAGCTCGACCGTTCGCGCAGGAACTCGCCGAGGATGCGCCCGGTATGCGAGAGCCCATCCAGCGCCACGACCTCCGGCGGTGCCTGGGCCACGATGCACCCGCCGCCGTCGCCGCCTTCAGGACCGAGGTCGATGATCCAGTCGGCCTCCGCCCACACGTCGAGGTTGTGCTCGATCACCACCACCGTGTTGCCGGCATCCACCAGCCGGTGCAGCACGCGGATCAGCTTCTCGACGTCGGCCATGTGCAGGCCGACGGTCGGCTCGTCGAGCACATACAGCGTGTGCGCCTCGGCACCGCCGCGCCCCGGGCGCCGCGCTGCATCCCGCACGTCGCCGACGCGTGCCTTCGCCAGTTCCGTCACCAGCTTGATCCGCTGCGCCTCGCCGCCGGACAGCGTCGGGCTGGCCTGTCCGAGCGTGAGGTAACCCAGGCCGACGTTCTCGAGCAGTTCCAGCGGCGCACGGATCGACGGATGTGCCGCGAAGTACTCCACCGCCTGCTCGACGTTCATCTTCAGCACGTCGCCGATCGAGCGGTCCTTGAAGGTCACCGACAGCGTGGCCGGATTGAAGCGCATGCCGTGGCAGCTCTCGCAGGGCACCTTCACGTCGGGCAGGAAGCTCATCTCGACGCGCTGCACGCCAGCACCCTCGCAGGCCGGGCAGCGGCCGTCGCCGGTGTTGAAAGAGAAGCGCGCCGGCGCATAGCCGCGCATGCGTGCTTCGTTGGTCTCGGCGAACAGCCTGCGGATCGCGTCCCAGAAGCCGATGTAGGTGGCCGGGCAGGAGCGCGGCGTCTTGCCGATCGGGGTCTGGTCGACCTCCAGCACCCGACCGACCTGTTCGGCACCGACGATCTCGCGCACCCCGTCCCAGGACGGCTTGCGATGTTCACGCCGCGCGGCGACCGCTGCGGACAGGTTGGCCAGGAGCACCTCGCGCGCCAGCGTCGACTTGCCGCTGCCGGAGACGCCGGTGACCACGGTGAGCCGGCCGAGCGGGAAGCGCGCGTCGACTTCGCGCAGGCTGTGCCGATGCGCGCCCTGGACGAGGATCGACGGCGTGCCGGCATCGACCGCACGCCGCGGCGATACCGGATGGCGCAGCGGCTCGTTCAGGAAGCGGCCGGTGATCGATGCGGGCGAGGCGCACAGCTCGTCGGCCGTGCCCTGTGCGACCACCCGGCCGCCGCGTACGCCGGCGCCCGGCCCTAGGTCGATCACATGGTCGGCGCGACGGATGGTCTCTTCGTCGTGCTCGACCACCAGCAGCGTGTTGCCCTTGCCGGCCAGCCGCTCGAGCATGTCGAGCAGCACCCGGTTGTCGCGCGGATGAAGCCCGATCGTCGGTTCGTCCAGCACGTAGCAGACACCCTGCAGGTTCGAACCCAGTTGCGCCGCCAGCCGGATACGCTGTGCCTCGCCGCCGGACAGCGTCGGCGACGCACGGTCGAGCCCGAGATAGCCGAGGCCGACATCGCGCAGGAAGGCCAGCCGGGAACGGATCTCGGACAGCACGTCGCGCGCGATCTCGCCCTCGCGCGCGTCGAGTTCCAGCGCATCGAACATTGCCGCCAGTGCGTCCACCGAGCCGGTGGTGGTGGCCGAGATCGAACGACCGCGCAAGCGCACGTTGCGGGCGATCGGATTGAGGCGTTCGCCGCCGCAGGCCTTGCAGGCATCGAGTTCGCCACCCTCGGCCTGGTCGTCCAGGAAGCTGTCCAGCCGGCGGTCCTCGGTCTCCAGGCTGGCGTCCGCGTCCGCCTTGTAGTGGCGGAACGACACGCCGGTGCCGAGGCAGCCCTCGCACCAGCCATGTTTCGAGTTGAACGAGAACAGGCGGGGATCGAGTTCGGCGAAGCTGGTGCCGCAGCACGGGCAGGCCCGGCGCACCGAGAAGGAACGGGTGGCGAGCAGTGCGCTCTTCTGTCCGCCGCGCATTGCAGCGTCGAGCGCATCGAGGTCGGCCATCACATGCACCACGCCCTTGCCCTGGTCGAGGCCCGCCTGCAGCAGCGCGCGCAGCGCAGGTTCCGTCTCGGGCGCCACGCGGATGTCCGCGATCGGCAGCTCGATCGTGTGTTCCTTGAAGCGGTCGAGCCGCTTCCACGGGCTGGTGGTGACGAACTGCCCGTCCACCAGCAGGTGCGTATGTCCACGCGCCGAAGCCCAGGCGGCGAGGTCGGTGTAGATGCCCTTGCGGTTGACCACCAGTGGTGCAAGCACGCCGATGCTCTGGCCGCGGTAGTCGCGCATCACCTGCGCGGCCACTGCATCGAAGCTCTGCGGCTCGATCGCGACATTGCAATCGGGGCAGTACTGCGTGCCCAGCTTCATGAACATCAGGCGCAGGAAGTGGTAGATCTCGGTCATCGTCGCCACGGTGCTCTTGCGGCCGCCGCGGCTGGTGCGCTGCTCGATCGCCACCGTGGGCGGTATGCCGAATACGCCGTCGACCTCGGGCTTGGCTGCCGGCTGGACGAACTGCCGGGCATAGGCATTCAGCGATTCCAGGTACCGGCGCTGGCCTTCGCCGAAGATGATGTCGAAGGCGAGGGTCGACTTGCCCGACCCCGAGACGCCGGTCACTACGGTGAAGCGGTCGCGCGGGATCTCGACGTGAACCTGCTTCAGGTTGTGCTCGCGCGCGTTGTGCACGACGATGGAGTGGCGTGCACGTTCCCGGTAGCCTGCCTCGAGGCCGTCCGGTTCCTGCGCCACGGTCGTGCGCGACGGATGGAAGCGCTGCAGGTCGGTGAACGACGCTTCGTACTCGATCAGCGCGCGCCCGGTGTACGAGCGGTGACTGGCGCAGATCGTCGCTGGCGTGCCTACCGCGACGACCTCGCCGCCGCCGTCGCCGCCTTCTGGTCCGAGGTCGATGATCCAGTCGGAGGCGCGGATCACGTCCAGGTTGTGTTCGATGACCAGCAGCGAATGGCCGGCTTCGACCAGTCGGTGGAACGCGACCAGCAGCTTGGCGATGTCGTCGAAGTGCAGGCCGGTGGTCGGCTCGTCGAACAGGAACAGCTTGCCGCGGCCGTCCTTCGGCGCGGCGTAGCTGTTGCTGCGTTTCGCTGCCTCGGCGAGGTGGCCTGCCAGCTTGAGCCGCTGAGCCTCGCCACCGGACAGCGTCGGCACCGGTTGTCCCAGGCGGAGGTAGTCGAGACCGACCTCGGCCAGCGGTTGCAGTGCAGTCACCAGATCGCGCTCCTGCGCGAACACGGTGAGCGCCTCCGATACGGTCAGCTCGAGCACGTCTGCGATCGAGCGGCCGTCGAGGGTCACCTCGAGTGTTTCCGCGCGGTAGCGCGTGCCGTCGCAATCGGGGCAGCGCAGGTAGACGTCGGACAGGAACTGCATCTCGACGAATTCGAAGCCGGTGCCGCCGCAGGTGGCACAGCGGCCGTTGCCGGAGTTGAAGCTGAAGGTGCCGGCGGTGTAGCCCCGCTCCTTCGCCAGCGGCAGCTTGGAGAACAGGGTACGGATCGCGTCGAATGCACCGACATAGCTGGCCGGGTTCGAGCGCGTGGTGCGGCCGATCTGGGTCTGGTCGACCATCACCACGTCTTCCAGCAGGCTGGCGCCTTCCAGCGAATCGAAGGCGCCCGGCGTCTCGGTCGGGCGGCCGAAATGGCGCAGCAGCGCCGGATGCAGCACGTTGTCGATCAGCGTCGACTTGCCCGACCCCGACACGCCGGTCACGGTGACCAGGCAGCCGAGCGGGATCGAGACATCGACCTGCTTCAGGTTGTGCTCGGCGGCGCCGCGCAGCACCAGCTTCGGCAGGGCCGCGATCTCCGCCTCCGGCCGTCCGAGCCGGCCCGCATCGGCGCGCTGGCGACCGGACAGGTAGAGCGCGGTCAGCGTGCCGGACTCCATCATCTCGGTCGGCGTGCCGTGGAACACGATGTTGCCGCCGCGCTCGCCCGGGCCGGGCCCGATGTCCAGGATGCGATCGGCACCGAACATGATCTGCGGGTCGTGCTCGACCACCACCAGGGTGTTGCCAGCGGCGCGCAGCCGCTGCATCACCGCGATCACCTGCTGCATGTCGCGCGGATGCAGGCCGATCGACGGCTCGTCCAGCACGAACAAGGTGTTGACCAGCGAGGTGCCGAGTGCGGTGCACAGGTTGATCCGCTGAACCTCGCCGCCGGACAGCGTGCGCGACTGGCGATCGAGCGTGAGGTAGGCAAGGCCGACCTGGCACAGGTAGCCAACGCGTGCGCGGATCTCGCCCAGCAGTTGTTCGGTGGCCTGGTCGAGCGGGGCGGGCAGCTGCAGCCGGTTGAAGAAGGTGCGCAGGCGCTCGGCCGGCAGCAGCATCATGTCGTGCACGGTCAGGCCGGGCAGGGCCTGCAGGGTCGCGTCGTCATATCGTGCAGCATGCGGACCGAAGCGCGCGGTGCCCGCCAGTGCGATGTCCGCATCCTCGCGCGAGCCGAGGCGCCAGTCGAGCGCATCCGGACGCAGCCGTGCGCCATCGCAGTCGGTGCAGGGCGTGTAGGCACGGTAGCGCGACAGCAGCACCCGCACATGCATCTTGTAGCTCTTGGTCTCGAGCCAGTCGAAGAAGCGCTTCGCACCGTACCAGGTGCCGGGGAAGGACTTGTTCCAGCTCTTCCATTGCGGTTCGCCGTCGATCACCCAGGATCGGTTCGCCTCGCCCAGGTCGCGCCAGGGCACGTCGATCGGGATGCCGCGTTTCTGCGCGTACTCGATCAGTTCCTTCTGCGACTCGCTGAAGCTCTTGGACTGCCACGGCTTGACCGCGCCCTGGCGCAGGGTCTTCGATTCATCCGGCACCACCAGCCCGTAGTCGACGCCGATTACCCGGCCGAAGCCACGGCAGGTCTCGCAGGCACCGACCGGCGAGTTGAACGAGAACAGGCTGGGGGTCGGATCCGAATAGTGCAGGTCGCACTGCGCGCAGTGCAGGTCGGAGGAGAAGCGCCAGACCGGGGCGGGTACCGCGGGCGCCTGGTGCGGTTCAATGCTGCCGCTGCCCTCTGCAGTGACGCCTTCGGGAAGCACACGGACGTCGACCCGGCCCTGCCCGACGCGAAGCGCTGCCTCCAGCGCCTCCACCACGCGCGCCCGCTCCGCGTTGCCGAAGCGGAACCGGTCCTGCACGACGGTGAAACGCTTCGTGCCGTCCGGCTCGATCCGGGTGTAGCCCTGCCGCTCAAGCATCGCCCGGACTTCGTCCGGCTTGAAGTTGTCCGGCACCGGCACCGGGAAGGTGATCGCCAGCCGCGGGTCGCCGGCAGCCGGCGCCCGCTCGGCCAGCATGGCGAAGATCGAATCGGCCGAGTCGCGCCGCACCGGCTGCCCGCAGCAGCGGCAATGCAGCTTCGCCGCGCGCGCGAACAACAGCTTCAGGTGGTCGTTCAGCTCGGTCATGGTGCCCACCGTGGAGCGCGAGGTGCGCACCGGATTCACCTGGTCGATCGCGATCGCCGGCGGGATGCCGTCGATGCGGTCCACCTGCGGCTTGTCCATCCGGTCGAGGAACTGACGGGCGTAGGGCGAGAACGTCTCGACATAGCGCCGCTGGCCTTCGGCGTACAGCGTGTCGAACACCAGCGATGACTTGCCGGAGCCGGAGACCCCGGTGACGACCGTCAGTTCGCCCAATGGCAGGTCGAGGTCGAGGTTGCGCAGGTTGTTCTGGCGGGCACCGCGGATGGAGATCGCGGGGCGGCCGGCCGGGGACCGGGGCTCGGTCGCCGGCCGCTGGGGCAGGTCGGGCAGATCAGGCATGGGCTCGCGGCAGGTTCGCTGCAGAAATGGCTGCGGCGCTCCGGTCGGAGCGCCGCGGTGCCCATTCTAAGCGAGGCGGCCCCAGGACCGTCCGTGATCGTGTCCTGCCCGGGCTGGACCAGCTCAGTGCTGGCAGAACCCCGCCACATGGTAGGGCGTCTTCGCCAGCCCGCTGCAGAACTGGCTGACGTACGGTTCCATCTGCTGGCACAGCGCGCGCGACTCGCGGTTCACTTCGGTCAGTCGCTCGATCGCGGCTGCCGCCTTCACGCGCAGGGCGTCGAAGTCGAACGACGTGATGCGCCCGGCCTCGAGCAGCACGCGCCCGTTCACGATCACCGTATGCACGCCGGTGCCGTCCTCGCAGTGCACGATCTGGTTCACCGGGTCGTTCAGCGGCACGTAGTGCGGCGCGCCGAGGTCGAGCAGCACGATGTCCGCCTTGTAGCCCTTCTGCAGCCGGCCGATCTGGCCTGCGAAGCCGAGCGCCTGCGCGCCGCCTTCGGTCGCCGCGCGCAGGACCTCCTGCGTCGACAGCCAGAGCTCGGTGTCGCGGCCATGCACCCGCGACACGAAGGAGGCCAGGCGCATCGCCTCGAACATGTTCAGGTTGTCCGACGAGCCGGCGCCATCGGTGCCCAGCGCGAGGTTCACGCCGCGCGAGAGCATCGCCCGGGTGTCGGCCAGGCCCGACCCCAGCTTCATGTTGCTGCCCGGGTTGTGCGAGATCGAGCAGCCATGGTCGGCGAGGCGTGCGCGATCGTCGTCGTCGAGCCAGACGCCGTGCGCGGCGCAGAAGCCCGGCGTAAGCAGGCCCAGGTCGTCCAGGTGTGCGACGAGCGTCTTGCCGTAGCGCTGCTGCGCAACGATCGCCTGCATCTTCGATTCGGCGACATGCATCTGGAAGCCGACGTCGAGTTCCAGGCCGAGGTCGCGGCAGCCCATCAGGAATTCATCGCTGCAGTGGTGCGGGATGGTCGGGCCGAGTGCCGGGCGGATCTGCGTGCGGTCGAACTTCCAGTTCGTGAACAGTTCGCGGCAGACGGCCACGTTCTGTGCATGCGGGGCGTGCTTGATGGAAAGCGCCTGTTCGCGCAGCGGGCCGGGCAGGGCATCTGCCAGCCCGGGGATGGCTTCATAGAAACTGCGATCGGCCATCATCGGCGCCAGTGCGGCGCGGATTCCGACGTCGGCGTAGGCCTGCGCGACTGCGTTGACGCCATCGATCGTCGGCAGCGGGAACTCGGCGAACATGTCGAAGGAAGCGGTGCAGCCCTTGCGCAGCATCTCGCAGGCGCCGATCGCGGCCGACAGGTACTTCTCTTCCACCGAGCGGCGCCCGCCGGTCCATGGGGCATTGGCGAGCAGGATCTCCAGCGTCCAGCGGTCGGCGATGCCCTTGGACAGGTTGGTCTGGGCGTGGTTGTGGCCGTTCACCAGCCCGGGGATGACCAGCCGGTCGGAGGCGTCCACGACCTGCCTGCCTTCGGCCGACACCGAGCCTGGGGCGACCAGGTCGACGATACGGTCGGCCTCCACCACGATATCCGCCGCTTCGAAACGGTAGTTCGCCGGGTTCAGTATCCGGCCGCCCTTGATCAGCATCATGTCGGTGCTCCCGCGCATAGGTGGGCCTGTTCCAGCCGAAGGAACGAAGCATAACGCCGCCGCATCGCCTGAACCGAAATCCGGGTCAGACACGGTTTTTCCGAGCGCGGGACCAAAACCCGGGTCAAAACCCGGGTCAGACACGCATTCCGGGAAATGCGTGTCTGACCCGGATTTCTGTTCTCAAGCAGAATGCGGGATTGGACCAACCTGTCCCGGAGATCGCAGGAAAATGGTGTCTGACCCGGATTTGCCGACATACGCGGATGTCGAGGTGGCTGCGAGGCAGCTGGAGGGGATTGCGCATCGCACGCCGGTGCTGACGTCGGGCACGGTGGACCGCCGCGCCGGCGCGAAGGTGTACTTCAAGTGCGAGAACTTCCAGCGCAGTGGTGCGTTCAAGTTCCGCGGGGCGTACAACGCGCTGTCGCAGCTGGGTGCGGCGGAGAAGGCGCGCGGGGTGGTGACGTTCTCCTCCGGCAACCATGCGCAGGCGGTGGCGCTGTCGGCACAGTTGCTGGGCATCCAGGCGGTCATCGTGATGCCGGACGACGCGGCTTCGGTGAAGCTGGAGGCCACGCGCGGCTATGGCGCCGAGGTCATCACCTACGACAAGACGAAGACCACGCGCGAGTCGATTGCACGCCAGCTGGCGCAGGAGCGCGGCCTGACGATGGTGCCGCCGTACGACGATGCGCATGTGATCGCGGGACAGGGCACGGCGGCGAAGGAGCTGATCGAGGACGTCGGCCCGCTCGACTGGCTGCTGGTCTGCACCGGTGGCGCCGGCCTGACCTCGGGCTGCGCGATCGCCGCGCACCATCTGTCCCCAGGGTGCAAGGTGGTCGGAGTCGAACCACAAGCCGGCGACGACGCGACGCGCTCGTTCCACACCGGCGTGCTGCAGACGGTCGACAATCCGGACACTATCGCCGATGGCGCACGTACGCCGTCCCTCGGCACGCTCACCTTTCCGTTGGTGCAGAAGCTGCTGCACGACATGGTCACGGTAGATGACGACCAGCTGCTCGACGCCATGCTCTTCCTGTGGGAGCGCATGAAGATTGTCGTCGAGCCGACCGGCGCGCTGGCTGCGGCCGCGTTGTTCGAGCGCAAGATCGATTACAAGAGCGGCGCGCGCATCGGAGTGATCGTCTCCGGTGGCAACGTCGACGTGCGCGCAGCGTGCGCGCTGATCCGCGCACGCGATGCGCGCAAGCAAGGAGGAGCAGCATGACCCCGTCCGTCGAAGGCATCGATGTCCTGATCAGTGAAGTCGGTCCGCGCGACGGCCTGCAGAACACGAAGCAGTTCATGCCCACCGCGTTCAAGCAGCGCTGGATCAGCGCCGCCGTCGCGGCCGGTCTGCGCGAGATCGAGGTCTGCTCGTTCGTGCCGCCGAGCGTGATCCCGCAGATGGTCGACGCCACCGAGGTGGTGCGCCATGCGCTGGGCATTCCCGGCCTGCACGTGGCCGTGCTCGCGCCTAACTTCAAGGGCGTGCTGCGTGCGATCGAGAGCGGCGCGCACAAGATCACGCTGCCGATCTCGGTGAGCCGCAAGCACAGCCTGGCCAACGTGCGCCGCACGACCGAAGAGGCGATCGAGGATGCCCGCCGGGCCTGTGCCTTCCGCGATTCGCTGCCCGAGGCGCAGCGTCCGAAGATCGAAGCCGGTCTGTCCACGGTGTTCGGCTGCACGATCGAAGGCCGGGTGTCGGAAGAGCAGGTGGTGCGCGATGCCATCGCCTGCGTCGAGGCTGGCTGCGACGAGATTGGCCTCGCCGACACCACCGGCATGGCGAATCCGACGCAGATCCGGCGCGTGTTCCGCAAGGTGCGTGCCGCGATCGGCGAGAAGCTCGGTGGTGCGCACCTTCACAACACCCGCGGCTTCGGCCTCGCCAACGTGGTCGCCGCACTCGAGGAAGACGTGCGCACCTTCGACAGCTCGCTCGCCGGCCTCGGCGGCTGTCCGTTCGCGCCCGGTGCCACCGGCAACATCGTCACCGAAGACCTGGTGTTCATGCTCGAAGAGATGGGCCTGCGTACCGGCATCGACCTCGACCGGCTGATCGCGATCCGCGAGGTGCTGGCCGAAGGCATCCCCGGTGAACCGCTGTATGGCCATGTGCCGATGCTCGATGCGTCGGCACGCACGCCGATGGTGTCGGCATGAGCGCCGCTCCTTCCTCGGCGTCCGTGGTGTCCGTGCTGGCTGCCGTGGGCACCCTGGCACTGGCGGCCAGCGCAGCCACGACAGCGACGACAGGTACCGCCCACGCCCAGGCCTGGCCAGCCAAGCCGTTGCGCTGGTTCATCCCGTTCCCGCCCGGTGGCGGCACCGACGTGATGTCCCGGGTGATCGCGCAGAAGCTGGCCGAGCGGCTCGGCCAGCCGGTGGTGGTCGAGAACCGCGCCGGCTCGGGCGGCACCATCGGCCTGGAGGCCGCCGCGCGTGCACCGGCGGATGGGTACAACGTGGTGATGGGGCAGGCGGCAAACCTGGCGGTCGCGCCTGCACTCTACAAGAAGCTGCCCTACGACCCGGTGAAGGACTTCGCCCCGATCACCAACGCGGTGTCCGCGCCGCTGGTGCTGGTGGTCAACCCGGCGCTGCCGGTGAAGACGGTGAAGGAACTGGCGGCGCTCGGGCGCGCCCGTCCCGACCAGCTGACCTTCGGTTCGCCCGGTAACGGCACCGCGGGCCACCTCGCCGGCGAGCAGTTCAAGCTCGCCGCGAAGGCGAAGATGACCCACATCCCCTACAAGGGCAACGTACCGGCGATGACCGACGTGCTCGGCGGCCAGATCAGCATGCTGTTCAGCACCATCCCGCCCGTCCTCGGGCAGGTCAATTCGGGTCGGCTGCGCGCCATCGCGTCCACCGGCGCCCAGCGGAGCGCCGTGCTGCCTGCCGTCCCGACCATGGCCGAGAGCGGTTTGCCCGATTTCGTGCTGGTGAACTGGTGGGGCGTGCTTGCACCCGCCGGCACGCCGCCCGATATCGTGGGCCGCCTGAACGGCGAGATCGTGAAGGTCCTCCAGCTGCCTGATGTGCGCGAACGCATCGCCGCCGAGGGCGGCGAGCCCAGCCCGAACAGCCCGGAGCAGTTCGCGAAGTTCATCGCGGCCGAGGTGGTGAAGTGGGGCGCGCTGGTGCGGGCGTCGGGCGCACAGGTGGACTGACGCAGCGCGATCGACTGGCAGCGGACGCTGCGGCGCTGGTGGCTGCTGCCTGCGCCAGCGCGACAGGAAACTGGCACGGGTCGTGCTGCATATCCGGCATGCGCAGGTCAGTCGTTCCGGTGGCCCCGCGATGCACCGATTTGGTACATTGCCGCCATTGCTGCATCCCATGACAGAAAGGTCGTCCATGCCACTCCCCCATGCCAAGAGGTTCCCGTCACGCGGCGCCGCCACTGCGGCGGCCCTGCTCGCGTTGCCGATGGTCCTGCCTGCCGCCGCGCAGGCCCAGCAGCAGTGGCCTGCGAAGCCGATCCGCTTCATCATGCCGTTCGTGCCCGGCGGCGGCACCGACTTCGTCGGCCGCCTGATTTCCCCCAGGCTGTCCGAGACGCTGGGCCAGCAGGTGCTGGTCGAGAACCGCGGTGGTGCCGGCGGCAACATCGGCGTCGAGATCGCGGCCAAGTCGGAACCTGACGGCTACACGATGGTGCTTGGCACGATCGGCAACATCGCGGTCAACCCTGCGCTCTACGCCAAGCTGGCGGTCGATCCGTTGCGCGACCTGACACCGGTGTCTCAGACCTCGGCCGTGCTGAATGTGCTGGTCGTGCATCCGTCCCTGCCGGTCAAGTCGGTGAAGGACATCATCGCCCTTGCGAAGAAGAACCCCGGCAAACTGACCTACGGCTCCTCCGGCATGGGCGCGGCCGACCACCTCGCGGGCGAACTGTTCAACCGACTGGTTGGCACCGAACTGGTCCACGTTCCATACAAAGGCGGTGGCCCCGCGATGGCCGATCTGGTGGGCGGCAACATCACCCTGTCGTTCGCGACGATGGTGTCGGTGCTTCCGCACTGGAAATCCGGCCGGCTTCGTCCGATCGCCTTCACGCTGCCGGACCGCACGCCGTTGTTCCCGGACATCCCCACCATCGGTGAGAGCGGCGTGCCCGGCTTTGCGATCACCAACTGGTACGGAGTGTTCTTCCCCGCGAAGACGCCGCGCCCGATCATCGATCGCATGAACGCTGCGGTGAACGGTGCGCTCAAGGTGCCGGAGATCGTCGAGCGGCACCACCAGGCCGGCATCATCCCTGTGGGTAGCACGCCCGAGGCCTTCGACAAGTTCATCCGGGCCGAAAGTGCGCGCTTCGCCAAGCTGGTGAAGGAAGCCAACCTCAAGGCAGAGTGACATCCGGCGGACTCGGGTGGGGCGACAGCCCTCAGCCCGGGTCCGATCCGGCCGATGCCGTTAGAATGCCGGCTGACCCCCTTGTCGGCGAGCACTCGATGGACATCGATTCCAGCACCCCGGCCGCGCCGTCGGTCACCCGGCTGTCGGACTACGCGCCTCCGCCATACCGCGTCGATTCGGTCGAACTGACCTTCGACCTGCATGAAGACCGCACGATCGTCACCGCGTATTCGGTGATCCACGCCTGCGACGAGCATGCACTGGTACCGCCGCCGCTGCGCCTGGACGGGATCGATCTGGAGCTCGAAGCGATCGTGCTCGATGGCCGGGCACTCGATCCGTCGGAGTACGTGGTCGATGCCGAAGGGCTGACCATCGGCCGGGTGCCGCGGCAGTTCACGCTCGAGGTGGTGACGATCATCCATCCCGAGGCGAACACCGCGCTCGAGGGCCTGTACAAGTCCAGCGGCAACTTCTGCACCCAGTGCGAGGCGCGCGGCTTCCGCAAGATCACCTACTTCCTCGACCGCCCGGACGTGATGGCCCGCTACACCACGACCATCATCGCCGACCGGAACAAGTACCCGGTGCTGCTGTCCAATGGCAACCGCGGCGAGAGCGGCCCGGCCACTGGAAAGGGCGCCGAGGGAAGGCATTTCGCCACCTGGGTCGACCCGTGGCCGAAGCCGTCCTACCTGTTCGCGCTGGTGGCCGGTAACCTCGTCTGCGCGCGCGATACCTTCACCACGATGTCCGGGCGCGAGGTCGGCGTCGAGGTCTGGGTCGAGCAGCACAACCTCGACAAGTGCGACCATGCGATCGCCTCGATGAAGCGGGCGATGCGCTGGGACGAGGAGGCCTTCGGCCGCGAGTACGACCTCGATGCCTACATGATCTTCAGCGCCGACGACTTCAACATGGGCGCGATGGAGAACAAGGGCCTGAACGTCTTCAACTCGAAGTACGTGCTGGCGAAGGCCGAGACCGCGACCGATGCCGACTTCGAGGCGATCGAGGCAGTGATCGCGCACGAGTACTTCCACAACTGGACCGGCAACCGCGTCACCTGCCGCGACTGGTTCCAGCTGTCCCTGAAGGAAGGTCTCACCGTCTTCCGCGACCAGCAGTTCACCGCCGACATGACCTCGAAGGCGGTCAAGCGCATCAGCGACGTGCGTACCCTGCGCAGCCACCAGTTCCCCGAGGACGGCGGCCCGCTCGCGCATCCGGTGCGCCCCGACGCGTACATCGAGATCAGCAACTTCTATACCGCGACCGTCTACGAGAAGGGCGCGGAAGTGATCCGGATGATGCACACCCTGCTCGGGCCGGAGAAGTTCCGCGCGGGCATGGACCTCTACTTCGAGCGCCATGACGGCCAGGCGGTCACCTGCGACGACTTCGCGCAGGCGATGCAGGACGCCTCCGGGGTCGACCTGGCGCTGTTCCGACGGTGGTATTCGCAGGCGGGCACGCCGGAGGTCACCGTCGCCACCGCCTACGATGCGCGCGAGCGGCGTTTCACGCTCACCCTGACCCAGCACACCGCGGCCACGCCCGGGCAGCCGCACAAGCAGCCGCTGCACATCCCGGTACGGGTCTCGCTGCTCGATGCCGGTGGCCGGCCGTTGCCGCTGCAGCTGGCCGGGACGGCAGCGCCCGCCGGGACCGAACTGGTCCTGTCGCTGGTCGAGGCGCAGCAGCGCTTCGTGTTCGAGGGGGTGCCGTCTGCGCCCGTGCCCTCGCTGCTGCGCGGCTTCTCCGCGCCGGTGAAGCTGAACCTCGATTGCAGCGACGCCGAGCTGGCATTCCTGATGGGCCATGACGACGATCCGTTCAACCGCTGGGAGGCCGGTCAGCGGCTGGCCACGCGCATCCTGCTCGGCGCGGTCGCATCGTTCCGCGCCGGCCAGGCGATCGAGCTGCCCGCTGCATTCATCGATGCGTTCGGTCGAACGCTTGCCGACCCTGCGCTCGACGGCCGTTTCAAGGCGCTGGCGCTGTCCCTGCCGGATTTCACCTTCCTGGGTGAGCAGATGGTGCAGGTGGACGTCGAAGGCCTGCACGCCGCGCGCGAAGCGGTGGTGGGCCAGCTGGCGCGCGCGCATCGCAGCGCGCTCGAGCAGACGTACGAGGCGAACCGCGCACCCGGGGCGTACAGCCACGACGGCGAGTCGATCGGCCGGCGCGCGCTGCGCAACACCTGCCTTGCCTACCTGAGCCGCGCCGGTACCCCGGATGCGCTCGCCCTGGCGCTGGCCCAGTTCGATTCGGCCGACAACATGACCGACCAGATCGCGGCGCTGTCGTGCATCGTCGACGTGCCGGGCGATGCGCGCCAGCGCGCGCTGGATGCGTTCCATGCACAGTGGAAGGCCGATCCGCTGGTGATCGACAAGTGGCTCGCGTTGCAGGCCCGTTCCGAGGCGCCGGATGCGCTGGCACAGGTGCGCGCGCTGATGGGCCACCCCGCCTACGATGCGCGCAATCCCAACCGCATCCGTGCGCTGGTCGGCGTGTTCTGCCATGGCAACCCGCTGCGCTTCCACCAGGCCGACGGCTCGGGCTATGCGTTCCTGCGCGAACAGGTGCTGAAGCTCGACCGCCAGAACCCGCAGGTGGCCGCGCGCATGCTGGGTGCGCTGAACCGCTGGCGCAAGTACGACCCGCAGCGGCAGGCGTTGATGCGCGCCGAGCTGCAGGCGATCGCGGCGCAGGAGAAGCTGTCCAAGGATGTGTACGAGGTGGCGACGAAGGCGCTGGGCTGAGGTCCGCCCGCAATAGCAGCTATCCTTGCGCGACATGGAAAAGATCCACTACCTGATCGTTCCCGCTTCACCGGAAGCACACCGCTTCCAGGTCACCGTGCAGGTGTCCGACCCCGACCCGACCGGCCAGCGCCTGTGGCTGCCGGTCTGGATCCCGGGCAGCTACCTGGTGCGCGAGTTCGCCCGCCATGTGCTGTCCATCGCCGCACGCGACGGGCAGGGCAAGCCGGTGGCGGTGACCAAGCTCGACAAGCACCGCTGGCAGTGCGCGCCCTGCGAGGGCCCGCTGTCGGTCACCTGCGAGATCTACGCCTGGGACCTGTCGGTGCGCGCCGCCCATCTCGACATCACCCATGCCTACTTCAACGGCACGTCCGTGTTCCTCGCGGTCGAGGGGCGGGAGCACGAGCCGTGCTCGGTCGACATCCAGCCGCCCGCGGGCGATGCATTCCGTCACTGGCGGGTCGCGACCACGCTGCCGCGTGCCGGTGCGCCGGAGCATGGATTCGGTCTGTACCGCGCCGCCGACCACGACGAACTGATCGACCACCCGGTCGAATGCGGCACCTTCGACCTGGTCTCGTTCGAGGCGCATGGTGTGCGCCACGACATCGCGGTCACCGGCCGCCACCGGGGCGACCTCGACCGGCTCGCACGCGACTTCGCCCGCGCCTGCACCGCCCAGATCGACCTGTTCGGCGCGCCGCCACCGTTCGAGCGCTACCTGTTCCAGGTCATGGTGGTCGGTGACGGCTATGGCGGCCTGGAACACCGTGCGTCGACCAGCCTGCTGTGCAGTCGCGACGACCTGCCGCAGGTCGGGCAGGCAAAGACGACCGACAAGTACCGCACGCTGCTCGGGCTGGCGAGCCACGAGTACTTCCACGCGTGGAACGTGAAGCGGATCAAGCCGGCCGCCTTCCTGCCCTACGACCTGTCGCGCGAGGGCTACACGCGACAGCTGTGGGCGTTCGAGGGCATCACGTCCTACTACGACGACCTGGCGCTGGTGCGCTGCGGGCTGGTCACGCGCGACGAGTACCTGCAGATGCTCGGCGAGACGGTCACCCGGGTGCTGCGTGGTGCCGGGCGGCTGAAGCAGTCGGTCGGGGAGTCGAGCTTCGATACCTGGATCAAGTTCTACCGCCCGGACGAGAACACGCCCAACGCGGTGGTGAGCTACTACACGAAGGGGTCGCTGGTCGCGCTCGCGCTCGACCTCACGCTGCGCGAGGCCACCGGCGGCATGCGTTCGCTCGACGACCTGATGCGCCGGCTGTGGCAGGAGTACGGTGCGCGCGGCATCGGCGTGCCGGAGGACCGTATCCCGTCGCTTGCGTCCGAGATCGCCGGGCGCGACCTCGGTGCGTTCTTCGCGCTGGCGGTGGACGGAACCGAAGACCTGCCGCTCGCGACGCTGCTCGCCACCGTCGGCATCACGCTGGGCCTGCGTCCAGCCACCGGCGAGTCCGACAAGGGCGGCACACCGGGCCCGCTGGCGAAGGTGCCGGCCGATGTGGTGGCCATCGAGGCTGAGGTTGCGGTGGCAGCGCCGACCGCAGCGCCGACCGCGCCACCGGCCCGTGCATGGATCGGCGCGCGTATCGGTGGCGATGGCAAGGTCTCGCTGGTGCACGACGACAGCCCGGCGCAGCGGGCGGGGCTGTCTGCGGGCGACCAGGTGATGGCAGTCGACGGCCTGCGCTTCGCCGGGCTCGAGGCGCTGCTGTCGTCGTCGCAGCCAGGGCGCGTGCTTGACGTGCATGCGTTCCGCCGCGACGAGTTGTACCAGTGTCGCGTGACCCTGGCCGAGGCGCCGCCGGATACGGCCTGGCTCTCGGTCGACGCAGGTGCGTCTGCGCAGGCTGCGGCGGTGCGTGCCGCCTGGCTCGGTACCTCGGGCCCACCGGCCTGAGCGGCGCGATGGGCGTCGACCGGCGACTTGCGGAGAACCGCTCGCTGCGCGAGCGCCTGGAGGCACTGCTGGCCGACGGGCGGCGCAACGAACAGATCTTCAGCCGGCACCGGCGCATCGAGCTTGGCCTGATGGAAGGGTCGACCTTCCCGGAATTGTTCGACATGCTGTTCAACGAACTCAAGCGCATCAATGACTACGATGCGGTGACGCTCACGCTGTGCGACCCGGACCATGAACTGCGCAGCCTGTTCGAGGCGGTCAACATCGATACGAAGGACTACCCCGACCTGATCCTGCTCGGCGGTTTCTCCGAACTGTTCCGGGCGCTCGAGGGTGCCGGCCGCACGTCGCTGGGCGCGTTCGTGAAGCCGCTGCATGGCGTGCTGTTCCCGCTGGAGCCAGCGCCGCCCGAGAGCGTCGCGATCTTGCCGCTGCAGCGCCGCCGCCGGCTGGTGGGCAGCCTGAACCTGGGCAGCCGCGATTTCGCGCGCTTCTCGCCCGGCATGGGAACGGAATTCCTCGAACGGCTGGCCGGGATCATCGCAATGTGCTTCGAGAACGTCGCCAACCGCGAGCGCCTGAAGCACCTGAGCCTGAGCGATCCGCTGACCGGGGTGCACAACCGGCGCTATTTCGACCAGCGCCTGCGCGAGGAGGCCGACCGTGCCCTGCACACCCGCCAGCCGCTGTCCTGCCTGTTTGTTGACGTCGACCGCTTCAAGGCGATCAACGACCGGTTCGGCCATCCGGCCGGCGATGAGGTACTGCGCGGCGTCGCGGCGCGCATCAAGGCCGAGTTGCGCCCGTCCGATGCGCTCGGGCGCTACGGGGGCGAGGAGTTCGCCGCCGTGCTGGTCGATGGCGATGCCGGGATGGCGATGGCGGTGGGAGAGCGGGTACGCGCGGCGGTGGCTGCATCGCCGTTCCCGGACGGGGCTGGTGGCCATATCCCGGCCACCGTCTCGCTCGGCATCGCCAGCGCCATGCCCGATCGCTTTGACAGTACCGCGCAACTCGCCGCGTACCTGGTGACAGCCGCCGACCGCGGGGTCTACCGGGCGAAGGCGGCTGGCCGCAACTGCGTTCGCGCGGAAGACTGAGCCTGCCTGCCGGCTTCAGTCCGGCGCGGTGCCGCTGATGCCCTTGCGGCGCATCGCGGACAGCCAGGCGATCGCCACCAGCACCGCGAGCACGAACGGCAGCGAACCGTAGTTGATCGCATGCCAGCCCAAGCCTTCGTGGGACAGCATTGCCCCGGAGACGAGCGAGGTGACCGCCATGATGGCGAAGGTCACGAAGTCGTGCATCGACTGTGTCTTCTCGCGCTCCGACGGTCGGTAGGTTTCGGTGAGCAGGGCCGAGCCGCTGGTGAACAGGAAGTTCCAGCCGATGCCGAGGATGCACAGCGACGCCCAGAAGTGCCAGACGCTCTCGCCGGACAACGCGATGCCGATGCATACGAGGTTGAGGATCGCGCCCACGGTCATCACCTTCAGCGCGCCGAAGCGGGTGATCAGGTGGCCGGTGAAGAACGACGGCGCGAACATGCCGATCAGGTGCCACTCGAGCACGAAGGCGGTGTTGCTGAACGGATAATCGTGATGGTGCATGGCGATCGGCGTGGCGACCATCAGCAGGTTCATGATGCCGTAGCCGACGGCCGATGCAGTGACCGCGACGATGAAGGTCGGCTGGCGCATGATCTCGCCGATCGGACGCCCCGGCTCGGCCTGCTCGGCGGCGGTCAGCGGCGGGATGCGCAGCGGCATCAGCGCGAGCAGGGTCAGCGCCGACAGGGCGCTGATCGCCAGGAAGGATGCGCCGAACGCGAGGCCCGGCATCATGTCCTTCGTCCAGTTCGCCAGGTTGGGGCCGACGATGCCGCCCACGATGCCGCCAGCGAGCACCAGCGAGATAGCCTTCGCCTTGAATTCCTTCGATGCCGAGTCTGCCGCGGCGAAGCGGTAGGCCCGTCCGAACGCGACGAATACGCCAAGGATCGCCGTGCCCATGCACAGCACCAGAAAGCTCTCCAGCCACAAGGCAGCCGCGCAGACCACGCCGCCGGCGATGCCGAAGCTGGCGCCGAGCGCGAATCCGCTGCGCCGGCCATGGCGTTTCATGAAGGTGCCCGAGGGCAGCGTCGCCAGCGCAGAACCGATCACGTAGATGGTGACCGGCAGGGTCGCCCAGGCCTTGTCGGCGGCAAGCGCATAGCCGGACAGTCCCGCGATGGCGATGAGCATCGACATCTTGACCTGCGTGATCGCCTGGCAACCAGCGAGCACGGCGACATTCTTCTTCTGGGCATCCATGCGTTGGCGTCCATGCGTGCTGCCGAACGACGTACGGTTCGACTGCGGGCGAGTTTACTCGCATAATGGAAACTGCCCGATGCCTACCGACCCGCTGACCGTGGACCCGCGACGCCCATGACAGGGCCCTCGCGCCCGCTCAAGCTCATCGTGCTGATGAGCGTGCTGACCCATGTCGGGTTCGGGGGCAGTCGCGTCCTGTCTTCGCTGTTCGCCCTGCACCTGGAGGCGAGCCCGCTGATGATCGGTGTCGTGGTGTCGCTGTATGCGCTGCTGCCACTGTTTCTCGCGGTCCGGGCGGGCCAGATGGTCGACCGCCTCGGCATGCGGCTGCCGCTGGTATTCGGTGCGCTGATGGTGCTCACGGGGCTGCTGATTCCCTGGTTCTTTCCGAACATGGTCGCGCTCTGCATCTCGGCCAGCGTGCTGGGCGTCGGTTTCATGGCCTGGCAGGTGGCCGCGCAGACGATGACCGGCTCGCTCGGCGGGCCGGAGAGCCGTGCCCGGAACTTCGCGCTGCTGGGCATGGGTTTCTCGCTGTCCGGCCTGCTCGGCCCGCTGATCGCCGGCTTCTCGATCGACCTGATCGGCTACCGCGCGACCTACCTGGTGCTGGCCGCGCTGCCGCTGATCGCCCTGGTGGCCGTCTGGTGGTTCCCCAGCTGGATCCCGCAGCGCCGGGCATCGGCAAGACGGGGCGAGCCGAAGACCAGCTCGCTGGACCTGTGGCGGATCCCTGCGCTCAAGCGCACCTTCTTCGCCGGTGGCGTGATTGCGACCGCCTGGGACCTGTTCAACTTCTTCCTGCCGGTCTATGCGCGCTCCATCGGCCATTCGGCCTCGGCTATCGGCATGATCATGGCGACCTTCGCCAGCGCGACCTTCGTCGTGCGCCTGGTGGCAGCCAAGCTCGCGACCAAGCACGGCGAGGGGCCGGTGCTGGCCTGGGCGATCTTCACCACCGGCATCGCCTACGCGCTGCTGCCGTTCTTCACCGGCGGCCTGACGCTGGCGATCATCGCCTTCGTGCTCGGACTGGGCTGCGGCTGCGCCCAGCCGCTGTCGATGACGCTGATCTACAACCTGTCGCCGAAGGGCCGGGCGGGCGAGGGCACCGGCATCCGCGTGATGATCAACCAGCTCACGCATGTGACCATTCCGCTCGCCTTCGGGGCGCTTGCCAGCGTCACCGGCTACATCCCGGTGTTCCTCGGTTGTGCCGCGATGCTGTTCGGTGGCGGCGAGTTCTACCGGCGCTCGTTGAACAACGGCCCAGTGTCGCCTGACCCGCCTGACCCGCCTGGGCCACCGCCGTCAGCGACCGCCGGTTGAGCGTTGGGGTGGCGCGCCCGGCGCGGCCCATGCTGCCGCGCCCGGGCCGCGCGGGTCAGTCGGCCTTGATGCCGGCTTCCTTCACCAGCCTCGCCATGCGTGCCACCTCCGAGCGCACGAATGCCGTGGCCTCCTCGGGCGAGGCATTGGCCATCAGCTCGATGCCGAGTTCGGCCATGCGGCCGCGCAGCTCCGGTTGCTTCACCGCGGCCGCGATCGCCGCATGCATGCGCGACACGATGGCCGCCGGCACTGCGGCCGGAGCCAGTACCGCATTGAACGTCGCCGCCTCGTAGCCAGCGAACCCGGACTCTGCAATGGTCGGCACGTCGGGCAAGAGGACCGATCGCCGCGTGCTGGTCACCCCGAGCGCGCGCACCTTGCCCGAGCGGATCAGCGGGATCGAGGTGCTGACCTGATCGAACAGCACCGACACATGCCCGCCCATCACGTCGATGAGTGCCAGGGCGTTGCCCTTGTACGGCACGTAGGTCACCTCGATGCCGGCGGCCCGGGTGAAGCCCACCGAGGCAATGTGCCCGGTGCTGCCCGAGCCGGACATCGCCACGTTCACCTGCCCGGGGCGTGCCTTCGCCAGCTTCACCAGGTCCTGCACCGTCTTCACCGGCATCGCCGGGTTGACCACCAGCACCTGCGGGATGTTGGCGATCACGCTGGCGGTGACGAAATCCTTCACCGGGTCGTAGGGCACGTTCGGCAGCACGCTCGGCACGGTGACGAACGTGTTGGAGATCGACAGCCACTGGTAGCCGTCGGCCGGCCCGCGCGCGACCACTTCCGAACCGACCACCCCGCCGACGCCGGGACGGTTCTCGACCACTACCGGCTGGCCGACCTCGACTGCGACCCGCTGCATCACGTTGCGTGCGATCAGGTCCTGGTTGCCACCCGGGGCGAGCGGCACGATGAGCCGGATCGGCTTCGACGGCCAGGCCGGCTGGGCTTCGGCGAGGGTGGGGCAGAGCAGCAGGGCAAGCGCCCAGAACGTGGCACTGCCGGTGGTGGTCATCCGCATCCTGTTCATGGTGTCCTCGTGGGGAAGTCGTACAGCCGTGCCGGGTTGTCCACCAACACCTGCTGGCGGGTCGCGGCGTCGGGGATCCAGTCGGCCAGCAGGTCGACCAGTTCTGCATCGTTCGGCATCGGGCCGTCGAAGTTCGGGTGCGGCCAGTCGCTGCCCCAGACCAGCCGCTCCGGGTTGGCCGCGACCAGCGCCCGGGCGAACGGCGTGGCCTCGGGATAGCCCGGATGGGACTTCGACAGCCGGTAGGCGCCGGACAGCTTCACCCAGCAGCGGCCGTCGGCCAGCGCCCGCAGCAGCGTGCGGAAGGCCGGCGCATCGGTACCCGCGCAGACCGATGGATGGCCCATGTGGTCGATCACCACGGTACCGCCGAGGGTGGCGAGCAGTGCGTCCAGGTCGGGCAGCGCGGCGACCTCGACATAGACCTGCACATGCCAGCCGAACGCACGCACGCGGGCGGCCAGGCGCCCGGCGTCGGCCAGGCCCAGCACCGCGCCGCGGGTGTGCAGGTTCAGCCGCACGCCGCGCACGCCGGCCTCGTGCATGTCCTGCAACTGCGCATCGGTCTCGTGCCCGGAGATCACCGCCACGCCGCGGAACTCGAAGCTGCCGGAGCGCAGTGCGTCGAGCGTGGCCGCGTTGTCGGTGGCATAGCAGCTCGGCTGCACGATCACCGCGCGCTCGCAGCCGATGGTCTGCAGCATCTGCACATACTCGGCGGTGGTGCAGTCCGGCGGGGTATAGCTGCGGGTGGGCGCGTACGGGAAGCGCTCGGCCGGCCCGAACACATGCGAGTGGCAGTCGCAGCTGCCGGGCGGCAGGGCCAGCGCCGGGCGGCGCGGCTGGCGGTCGGGCCCGCGCGTGGGCGGGATCGACGGGGGATCCTGGGTCAAGCCTTCCTCCTTGGGGTGATGCGTCGTGCGGGCGATGGCGGCGCGCACTGGCCGGTACAGGCCAGCCCCAGCGCGCTTTTTTCGTAGAATAGCGGGTTATCCCATCGCAGGCTTCCCACCATGCTGGACATCCAACTGCTGCGCTCCGACCTCGATCGCGTCGCCACCCGGCTCGCCGACCGGGGCTATGCGCTCGACCGCGAGCGCTTCCTGGCGCTGGAAGGCGAGCGCAAGCAGCTCCAGGGGCACACCCAGGAGCTTCAGGCGCGCCGCAACCAGGTGTCGAAGCAGATCGGCGAGGCGATGAAGAAGGGGGAGGACGTCGCCGCGCTCAAGGCTTCGGTGGCGAGCTTCGCCGACGAACTCGCGGCCGACGAGAAGCGCCTCGCGGCGCTGCAGGAAGAGATCGAAGCCTTCCTCGCTGGCGTGCCCAACGTGCCGCACGACAGCGTCCCGGCGGGCCGTTCGGCCGACGACAATGCGGTGGTGCGCACCGTGGGCACTCCGCGCAGCTTCGACTTCCCGGTGAAGGACCATGTCGACCTCGGCGAGGGGCTGGGCCTGCTCGATTTCGAGACCGCGACGAAGATCGCCGGTGCGCGCTTCTCGCTGATGAAGGGGCCGCTCGCGCGCATGCACCGCGCGCTCGCCCAGTTCATGCTCGACATGCACACGCTCGAACATGGCTATACCGAGGTGTACGCGCCCTACCTGGTGAACGCGGACAGCCTGCGCGGCACCGGCCAGTTGCCCAAGTTCGAGGAAGACCTGTTCGCCGTTCCCCGCGGTGACGAAGCGAAGCTGTACCTGATCCCGACCGCCGAAGTGCCGGTGACCAACATCGTGCGCGGCGAGATCCTTGCCGCCGAGTCGCTGCCGCTGAAGTTCGTCTGCCACAGCCCGTGCTTCCGCAGCGAGGCGGGGTCCTATGGCCGCGACACGCGCGGCATGATCCGCCAGCACCAGTTCGACAAGGTCGAGGTGGTGCAGATCGTGAAGCCCGAGGACTCATACGCAGCACACGAGGCGCTGACCGGGCATGCCGAAGCCGTGCTGCAGCGGCTCGGGCTGCCCTACCGCACCATGCTGCTGTGTACCGGCGACATGGGCTTCGGCTCGGCCAAGACCTACGACCTCGAGGTCTGGCTGCCGGGGCAGCAGGCGTATCGCGAGATCTCCTCGTGCAGCAATTTTGAGTCGTTCCAGGCGCGCCGGATGCAGGCACGCTACCGCAAGGATGCCAAGGGCAAGCCGGAGATCGTGCACACGCTGAACGGGTCGGGGCTGGCCGTGGGCCGCACGCTGGTGGCGGTGATGGAGAACTACCAGCGGGCCGACGGCGGCATCGACGTGCCGGAGGCGCTGCAGCCGTACATGGGCGGGACCAAGGTCGTTGCCCGCGGCTGATCGCGCTCAGGGCCCCTTCAGCGACGGCGCCTTCTGCCCGGGCGGCAGCAGGGTGATCTCGTCGCGCAGGCTCTCGAAGGCAGGCTTGTGCGGCGCCTCGACGCGCTGCAGGATGTCATAGTACTGGCGGACGTTCTCGGTGAGGATCACCGCCTCGCCGCCGCGCGCATAGCCGAACCGCGTGACCGCGGAGTGCTCCGGGCGCATCAGCAGCGGCAGCACCTGCTTCATGTTGACCCACACGTTCGGGTCGAGGTTGAGCGAACGGGCGATCGCCCGCGCATCCTCCAGGTGTCCGAAGCCGATGTTGTAGGCCGACAGCGCGATCCAGGTCCTGTCCGGTTCCTGCGCACGCTGCAGCAGGTCGCGCAGCATCAACAGGTAGCGCGCACCGCCGAGGATGTTCTCGCGCGGGTCGAGCAGGTTCTTCACGCCCATCCTGGCTGCGGTGTCGTCCTGCATCATCATCAGCCCGCGCACGCCGGTGGGCGAGACCGCGGCCGGGTCCCAGTGCGATTCCTGGAAGCCCAGTGCCGCGATCAGCCGCCAGTCGATGCCGGTGAGGTCCTGGGCATCCTGGAAGTGCTTGCGGTAGAGCGGCAGCACGCTGCGCACCCGGCTCATGAAGTGAGCCATGTGCGCATCGGTCAGGCGCTGCAGGTGGCCGTAGTAGCGGTCGATCAGGCGAGTAAGGGTAGCGTCGCTGCGGATGCGCCCGAAGAAAGCCTCGAGCTTCTTCACCAGTTCCGGGTCGGCGTTCTTCGGCAGCGCCCAGGCCAGCTTGCGCGGCTGCCCGATCGCGAAGGCGGTACCGATGGATGGATGGAAGTTGCGCGCGACATCCACTGCATGCGATTCCGCAACGGCGAACTGTGCCTGGCGACCGGCGACACGCCCGGCGATCTCTTCAGTGTCACGCGCGAGCACCTCGTTCCATGCAAGCGTCGGCAGCTTCGCCTGGATACGCTGCAGTTCAGGGATGGCGAGCGAGCCGGCAAGCACGTCCACGCGCTTGCCGACGAGGTCGTTGATGCTGCGTGGACGCAGGCCCTCGGTGTCATAGATGACCTCGAGAGAAACCTCCTGGTAGCTCGGCCCGAAGGTGAAGTGCTTCGCGGCCTCGGGCGTGATGCTCAGGCCGGCGGCGGCGATGTGTCCCTGTCCCTTGGCCAGCGCCGGCAGCACTGCCGAGAACTGCGGCAGTGCGATGAAGCGCACCTTGTAGCCGGCTTCGGCCGCGAAACGCGACACCAGCTCGTATTCGAGGCCGCTATGCCTGCCTTCGCTGTCCAGATAGAAGGTCGTCGCGCTCTGGTGGGTGAGGACGACCAGTTCTCCGCCTTCCACCAGCGGGGGCACCACCTTGGCCGGGGGCTCGGCTTCACCGCAGCCCGCCAGCGCTGCCAGCAGCAGCAGCGGCAGGGCGCGCATGGTCGCGTGGGCGAACGCCGTCCACACCAGCGACCGCAGCGACGGAACGACCAGGCACGGCAACAGCACAGACAGAAGCAGAGTCAGCGACAGCGGCATCGGCTTTCCCTGGTGTCCAACGGGCTACGATTGTGCCACGTGCCCCGGGTAGTGGTTGCGTGCTGGTTCACGGCGCAGGCGACGGATACAGCACACCGCACGAAGGTGCTGGCACGAATTCCGGATGCGTGTAAAATCGCGCGTCCCGGAGAGGTGGCAGAGTGGTCGAATGTACCTGACTCGAAATCAGGCGTAGGTGCAAGCCTACCGTGGGTTCGAATCCCACCCTCTCCGCCAGTACAAGACCTTCCAACTCGCTCCGCCGGGTTGCAAGGCGTCTGGAGCCCCGCCGCACGCTAGGCTTTCCGTCTTGGGCCCCTGAACAGCCAGGGCTCTGAGCCATGGCAAGTGACCGGACTGTACAGAGTCGGTTTTTCTTGGGACACTCGTTGTCTTTCCGACTATGGCCACGACCCACATGCGATTCTCACTTTCCCGGAACATCCTTTCGATGCGTGCACTGTTCGCCGCGGCGGTCGCATTGCTGGCCGGTTGCGCGGCGACGCCGAGCGGCCCGCTGGAGTTGACCGAGACACAGACGATCACCGCGGTCGTCGAGGCGATCGACGTCCCCAGCCGCGTCGTCGTGCTGCGCGGGCCGGAGGGTCGCTCGGCCGTGTTCGAAGCAGGCCCGCAGGTGCGCAACCTGGCCCAGGTACAGAAGGGTGACAAGGTCGTCATCCGCTTCCAGGAGGCGTTGCTTGCCGAGGTGGTGAAGCGCGGCACCGGAACGACTGGCGCCGGCGCGCTTGCAGCCCGTGCCGAACCGGGGCAGCGGCCTGGCGCACTGGTGGCAACTGAAACGAGCGTCGTGGTCAGGATCTACGAGGTCGATACCGTCGGGAACGTCGTCGAGTTCACCGGGCCGAAAGGCTTCAACCGTCGGATCAAGGTCAACGACCCGAAAGCGCGCGAGTTTCTGCGTACCCTCAAGAAGGGCGACGAGGTGGAAGTTCGCTATCGTGAGGCGATGGCAGTCAGCGTCGAGCCGGCGAAGTAAGTCGACGGCGGCAGGGTCCTGGCGCAGGCCGGGACTGCAGGACAGTGCGGAAAGCGGCGAGCAGTGTTTGCGCCGCTTTCTGTCATTGTGCGGTTGGAGAATTCGGACTTGCTCAGGCACGCCGGATGACAGTTTCCGGTGGAGCTGCGCAGCGAGTATTGACCCATTGACACGCCTGGATGCATGAATGAGCAACCCTGAAGCGCAGCAATTGCCCACCAGCGGCCCCGTCGAGTCCCGGCTCGGCCGGATCGAGCTGACGAACGGCTATCCGACGGATGCGACCGTCAAGAGCATCTTCGACGAAATCGATTTCCAGCGCGGCTGCCAGGCCTATCTCTGGGCGCTGCCGCTCATGGCCATGCAGCAGTGGCAGGCGGAGCAGCGCGAGAAGTTCGGCGCGGGCAATCTGGACTTCGTTGATTACCTCACGTTCACGGACAAGCTCGGCCTGCTCACCGCCAACGCCACGACCCCTTACATCATGGCGTTTCCCAGCATGGAGGGCATGGGCCCGCTGGTGATGGAGATTCCCGCAGGCCCGACGGCCGGCGGCGTCGTCGATTTCTGGCAGCGGCCGATCACGGATTCCGGCCAGACCGGACCCGACAAGGGCGCAGGTGGCAAGTACCTCATCCTCGGACCGAACGACCCTGAAATACGTCCGGATGGCTATCACGTGTTCCGCTCTTCCACGGTCAACGTCTGGGTCGCGCATCGCGTACTCGAGCCCGATCTCGAAAAGGCCATGGCGCTGGTGGCAGCCATACGCATCTATCCCTACAGCCAGCGCGAGAATCCGCCGCAGGCCGTGCACATCAGGCCGAATGGCCGCAAATGGAGCGGGACACAGCCCACCGGACTGGCCTACTGGGAGGGACTGTCCAGAATCATCAACGAAGAACCCGTGCACGAACGCGACCGGATGATCATGGGAATGCTCCAGCCGCTGGGCATCGAGAAGGGCAGGCCCTTCAACCCGGACGCACGGCAGACGCAGACGCTCATCGAGGCGGCCCGCGTCGGCGAGGTGATGGCGCGCACGATCGGCTACGAAAAGCGCTTCCAGGGCGCGAAGGTCTGGCCGGGCAAGCAGTGGGATCTTTCGCTGTTCCTGCAAGAGACCAACCAGGAGGCTGCGCACCATACGCAACTCGACGAGCGCACGTCCTGGTTCTACGAGGCGGTCGGTGTCTCTGTCGGCATGATGGGGCGCACGGTGGGACTCGGGCAGGTCTACCTGGAATCGTCGAAGGACAGCGAGGGACGTTGGCTCGAGGGCAGCGAAAACTATGCACTGCACGTGCCACCCGATGCGCCCGTGGTCCAGTTCTGGTCGTTCACGGTCTATGACAACGAAACGCGCTGTTTCGTCGATACGGGCGTGCAACCGGATCGTTCGTCGCGCGACAACATCGTCAAGAACGCCGACGGCTCGGTCGACCTGTACTTCGGGCCGCAGGCGCCAGCCGGAAAGCCTGAGTCGAACTGGATCCAGACGATCCCCGGCAAGGGCTGGTTCACGTACTTCCGACTTTATGGGCCGACCCAGCCCTACTTCGACCGCTCCTGGGTACTTCCAGACATTGAAAGGGTGTAGACCATGACTGCCAACGCACTTGCTGCACTGGGCCTTTCCGAGAAGGACGTCGTCGACACCTATATCTACGTCCTCGCTCGTTACCTGGTGATCCGCCAGGAACGCATCGACATCGCCGAGGAGGCGGTCGACTACAACGTGATCAAGTTCAACGAACTCGGCAAGGCGGAGTTCGTGAACCCTAATCTCGATGTCGCGTACCTCGAGGCATGGTTCGCAGTGGACGAGACGACGCCGGTCGTGCTGGAAGTGCCCAAGGTGGAAGGGCGCTACTACACCGCGCAGATCATGGATGAGTGGGCCGACATCCTCTACAACGTCAACGAGCGCAATTTGCCGGACTGTCCGCACGGCCGGTTCGCGCTGTGCCTGGCCGGATCCAACCCGACGATTCCCGACGGCGCATTCCGGCTCGACCTGCCGTCGCGGAAGGCCAAGATGCTGGCGCGGGTGGAGCGCAAGGGCGACGACCAGGGCGCGTTGGCGTTGCAGCATCAGTTCAGGATCGTCAAGTCGAGGGAACCCGAGATCGTTCCCGCAGTGGAAATCCCGATGTTCAGCAACAAGGAACTCATCGCGGTCGATGCGTTCTCGCAACCCATGCTGGATCAGGTACTCGACAGCGCGCCGGACAACATGAAACTGGCGCCGGGCATGCAGAAGCAGGCCCGCGACATTGCAGCCTTCATTGCGAAGGCGGAAGACAATCGCGCCGCCATCGACGCGATCATCCGGCAGAAGGCGATTCCGGGCCTCGTGCAGTTCGTGCGCAGTTACGGCGACAAGCGCGGCGGCTGGATCGCCACGACCGGCAAGGAGACGGGTTTCGGCGAGGATTTCTGGTTCCGCGCCGCCGCCAACTTCGCCGGCATCTGGTGGAACAACAACCAGGAGGTCGTCTATTTCATTGGCGAAGCCGACGCCGCCGGCACGCCCCTGGACGGCGACAGCGTGTATGTCCTCGACTTCAAGCCGGAGGACCTGCCGGCGAAGCACGTCAATGCCTACTGGTCGTTGACGTTGATGTCCCTGCCGGATTACCGGGTGGTTCCGAACCGGCTCGACCGGTTCAACTTCAACAACCGGTCGCAGTTCCAGTTCGAGCCGGATGGTTCCCTGAAACTGCATCTGGCATCCGAGCTGCCGGACGGCGTCCCGGAGTCGAACTGGTTGCCATGCCCAAAAGGCAGGCCGTTCACGCTCAACCTGCGCACGTATGTGCCGAAGGCGGAAATTCTGTCCGGTGAGTACTACGTGCCGCCGATCGTGAAGACGGCGTAGCGCGAGGATATCTTCTCGCGGAGAGGCCGAAGATCCCGGCGCGTCGGTCAGTCATGGACGCGCGGGCCATGAAGGACATTGAATGACGACCCCGACCCCGACCCCGACCCCAGACACACCACCGCAGGATCACGGCCAAGGCGGTACGGACGCGCACGCGCAGCACCGCTTGGGCGGGCTTGGAAAGCGGCTCCACCATCCTGCTGCCCCTGAGCAGGCCGGCAGAGCCCCCAAGACATCCGACGAGCTTGCCCTCGAGCGCACCCGGATGGCAGCCGACCGCACCCTGATGGCGGCGGACCGGTCGTTGATGGCCTGGGTACGTACCGCGCTGTCGATGATCAGCTTCGGCTTCACCATCTACAAGCTGCTGCAGGGCTTCGAGGAGGCGGGTACTCAGCTGACCCACGCCAGCAGCCCGCGCGCCATGGGCATGTTCCTGACCGGCATGGGTACGGTAGCGATGGTGCTGGGCACCGTCGAGTACTGGTTCCGCCTGCAGGACCTGCGCAAGCAGAACGGTTTCGCGATCTGGCGCCCGTCATTCGTGATGGCCCTGTTGATGTCGGCGATCGGTCTGTTCCTGTTCATTGCCATCATCGCCAGGGCCCTGTGATAGCGGGCTGGGAACCCACTGAACTGGTGGCGACCGGGCTCGCAGCGCTGGCGCTGGCGGCCGTCGTCCTGGCAGGGGGGCGCCTGCATCCGCTGAGCGCCGTCACGCGGGATCAGCGCAAGCGGGTATCGTTCTGCGCCGGCATGGCCGCGGCCTATGTCTTCGTGCATGTCATGCCCGAACTGCAGGGCGTGCGCCTGATCTTTGTCGAGTCGGCATCGGTGCAGACGCGCTTCGAAGGCATGGTGATCTACGCGGTCGCGCTGATCGGCTTCATGACCTTCTACGGGCTGGACCACCTGCGCAAGCAGGTCCGCGACTCCGATGCAGAGCAGCGCGAGCAGGCGGCGTTCAACCTGCACGTGGGCGGTTTCGCGGTCTACGCGGTGCTGGTGGGCTACCTGCTGGTGCACGACCTGGAAGAAGGTCGGGTGCCGCTGCTGCTGTTCACCACGGCGATGGCTGTCCACTTCCTGGCCGTGGACCACGCATTGAGCGAAGAGCACGGCGAAGCCTATGCCCGCCGTGGCCGCTACTGGCTGGCAGCCATGTTGCCGCTGGGCTGGGCGGTGGGGCAGCTGCTGGCCCTGCCACTGGCAGTGGTGGCACTGCTGGTCGCGTTCCTGTCGGGTGCGGTGATCGTCAACAGCAGCCTGATGGAGTTGCCGTCCGAGAAAGAGGGCCACTTCGTCCCCTTCCTGGCCGGCGGCCTGCTGTACGCGCTGATCCTGTTGCCGCTGGGTTGAACAGAAGGAAGGAGAGAGAGCCGATGGATGAGATCTGGATGCGCATCGTTGAACACATGTCGGACCGTGTCACCGGGCCGATGAAGTTCCGCCTGATCCTGCAACCGGTGATGGCCTCGATCTTCGCCATCATCGCCGGGCTGAATGATGCGAAGCTGGGAAAGCCGCCTTACTTCTGGGGGTTGTTCACCAACAGTGGGCACCGTCGCGAAATGCTCAGGGACGGCTGGAAGAGCGTAGGCAAGGTGTTCGTTCTGGCGATGGTGCTGGACATCGTTTTCCAGATCAGGGTGCTGGGCACGGTGTACCCCGGTGAAGTGATCATCGTGGCCTTCCTGCTGGCCATCGTGCCCTACCTGTTGCTGCGGGGACTGGTCACGCGCGTGATGCGCTAGGCCTGCGCCGACCCTGGTGACCCGATGAAACTGCCTGTCGCCGGCTGGTTGCCAGCCTACAGACGCGAGTGGCTGCGCGCCGACACGGTGGCCGGGCTCACCGCCGCTGCGGTGGTGATCCCCAAGGCGATGGCCATCGCAGCCATTGCCGGCCTGCCGGTCGAGATCGGCCTCTACACCGCGCTGGCGGCGATGCTGGTCTACCCGCTGCTGGGCGGCTCACGCCCGCTCAGCGTCACCAGCACCTCGGCCATCGCGATGCTGGTGGCCACGCAGATCGCCGTCACCACGGCGCAGAATCCGGATGCCGATGCGCGTGCGGTGGCCACCACGCTGGCCCTGCTGGTTGGCGCCGTGCTGGTGGCCGCCCGACTGCTGCGGTTGGGCTTCCTGGCGAACTTCATTTCGAAGCCCGTGCTGGTCGGGTTCGAGGCCGGAGTCGGCGTAGTGATCGTGATCGGTGCGCTCAAATCGGTGCTGGGCCTGCATTTCGCCAGCCACGGCAGCGTCGGCATCCTGCTGGAACTGCCATCGCTGTTGCCGCAGGTTCACGTTCAAACGCTGCTGGTCGCCGCTGCCGGCATCGTCGTGCTGATGGGATTGCCAAGGCTGCTGCCGCGTCTGTCGGCGCCGCTCACCTGGGTGGCGGTGAGCATCGCGGTCGCCGCCCTGTTCGATCTGCAGGGGTTGGGTGTCAAGTCGGTCGGCGCAGTACCCTCCGGCCTGCCGGCGCTGGCCTGGCCCGAACTGCGCTTCGTGGCTTCGTTGTGGCCGGCGGCGCTGGGCATCGCGCTGATGTCGTTCACCGAATCGGTGGCCGCCGCACGCACCTTCCAGCAGCGTGACGACACGCCGATCGATGCCAATCGCGAACTGCTGGCGGTGGGCGCGGCCAATCTGGCGGCGGCGGCGGTCGGCGGCATGCCGGCGGGCGGTGGTACGTCGCAGACGGCCATCGCCGACAAGGCCGGTGCGCGCAGCCAGATGGCGCAGTGGGTCAACGCCCTGGTGGTGCTGCTGACCCTGTTGCTGCTGTCGAACGTGATCGGCCTGCTGCCCGACCCGGCATTGGGTGCACTGATCCTGGTGCTGGGCCTGGGCATGGTCAAGCCGGCGGCGTTTCGCGCCATCGCCCGGGTGCGGCGAGACGAGTTCCTCTGGGCGCTGGCCACTCTCGCCGGCGTGGTGCTGATCGGTACGCTGCAAGGCATCCTGATCGCAGTGGCGATCTCGATGCTCACGCTGCTCTACCACGCGAACCATCCGCCGGTTTACCGAGGCGCCTACAGCCGCGCACAAGGTGTATTTCGTCGTGCAGGCGACAATCCGCAGGACGAGACCTTCCCCGGCCTGCTGCTGCTGCGTACCGAAGGGCGGCTGAACTTTGCCAACGCCGCCAATGTGGCCGCCCGGATGCAGGCACTGATCGCGCAGACCCAGCCGCCGCCGCAGGTGATCGTGCTCGACTGCAGCGCGATTCCCGATATCGAGTACACCGCGCTGCTGATGCTGACCGACGCCGAGCAGAGCCTGCGGGCACGCGGCATGCGTCTTTGGCTGGCCGGCGTGGCGCCTGACCTGCGCCAGTTGCTCGATCGCACGCCGCTGGGCGCGGCACTCGGCCCGCAGCGCGTCTTTCACAATCTGTTCAAGGCGCTCGAAGCCTGGCAGAGCCCGGGACCCGGGCCCGGGCGATGACCTAAGGTGCAATCGTCGTTTCCGCTGCCTCGGCCTATACTCGCGCGAGGACCGGTGGATTCCACCGCCGGCCTGCGGCGCGAGTCGTAATGGTCAGAACTGCAGAAAACAGACCTGTTTCATTGAACCCAGACGATGACCCAGTTCGCTGAATCGCCCGCAGAACACCCGCCGATGCCCGACTCGGGCCCGCCTGGGTTCCATCTGCTGGCCAAGCCCAGCGGTTCGACCTGCAACATCGATTGCACCTACTGCTTTTTCCTGTCCAAGGAAGCGCTGTACCCGAACGACCGGAGCCGGATGTCGACGGCTACGCTCGAGGCCTACATCCGCCAGTTGCTCGAGTCCCACCGTGTGCCTGAGGTCACCGTGGCCTGGCAGGGCGGCGAGCCGACGCTGATGAAGCTGGAGTTCTTCGAGCATGCGGTCGAACTGGTCGAGAAGTATCGCCGGCCCGGTCAGACGGTAAAGCACACCTTCCAGACCAACGGGCTGCTGCTGGACGACGCCTGGTGCACGTTCTTCAAGCAGCACGACTTCCTGGTCGGCTTGAGCGTGGACGGCCCGCGCGAGTTGCACGACACCTATCGGCTCGACCGCCGCGGCAAGGGTACCTTCGACCTGGTGATGAAGGGCTGGCGGGCGCTGCGCAGGCACGACGTCGACTTCAACATCCTGTGCACCGTCAATGCCGCCAACCAGCACCACGGGCGGGCGGTCTACCGCTTCTTCCGCGACGAGCTGGGCGCGAAGTGGGTCCAGTTCATCCCCATCATCGAGCGCGCCACCGAGCAGACCATCGCCATCGCCAACAAGGGCTGGAGCGAGGTGCCCGGCGAGAAGCGCGTGCTCTACACCCAGACCGGCAACCTGGTCACCGAACGCACGGTCGGCTCGGAACAGTACGGCACCTTTCTGATCGACGTGTTCGAAGAGTGGGTGCGACGCGACGTGGGCCAGGTCTATGTGCAGCTGTTCGACGTCACGCTCGAGGCCTTCTTCGGCCGCCACCTCCTGTGCATCCATGCGCCCACCTGCGGCTACGGCCCGGCGCTGGAGCACAACGGCGACCTCTACTCGTGCGATCACTTCGTCGAACCGAAGCACCTGCTGGGCAACATCCACAAGACGCACATGCTCACGCTGGTGGCATCAAGCGAGCAACGACAGTTCGGCCAGGGCAAGCGCGACTCGCTGACGCAGCAGTGCCAGACCTGCAAGGTGCGCAACTGGTGCAATGGCGGCTGCCCCAAAGATCGCTTCGCGCTCAGCAAGGACGGCGAGCCAGGCCAGAACTATCTCTGTGCCGGGCTCGAGAAGTTCTTCATGCACACCGGCCCGACCTTCAACGTGATGGCCCAGTTGTACAAGAAGGGCCACCCGCCCGCCGAGGTAATGAACAGCATCGCCGCGCTGGACGCCCGGCGCGACGCCTACCAGCCTTGCCCCTGCGGCAGCGGCAGCAAGTTCCGCTTCTGCCACGGCGACCGCGATCCGAAGACGCGGTTCAGCGGTGTCGAGCCAGTGGCGCCGCAGGCGCGGGCCCAGGCCGAGGCCGAGGTCAGCCCGGCCGCTGGCCAACGATCATGATTTTCTCGACCGTGCAACCCGATCGGGTTGTCCGACTGGCGCATGCGCGCCTTGTTTGCTGAAGAAAGGATGGAGCTATGGCTGATAAGAAACCGAATTTCCTGATCCTCTGGGGCGACGACATCGGCTGGTTCAACATCAGCGCCTACAACCACGGCATGATGGGCTACAAGACCCCGAACATCGATCGCATCGCCAAGGAGGGCGCGATGTTCACCGACTGGTACGGCCAGCAGAGTTGCACCGCCGGCCGCGCCTGCTTCATCACCGGCCAGTCGGGCTTCCGTACCGGCATGCTGAAGGTCGGCCTGCCTGGCGCCAAGGAAGGCCTGCAGGCGCGCGATGTCACCATCGCCGAGCTGCTCAAGGACCAGGGCTACATGACCGCCCAGTTCGGCAAGAACCACCTCGGCGATGCCGACGAGACCCTGCCCACCGCGCACGGCTTCGACGAATTCTTCGGCTCGCTGTACCACCTGAACGCCGAGCAGGAGCCGGAGAACCCCGACTACTTCAAAGATCCCGAGATGATCAAGAAGTATGCGACGCGCGGCGTGATCCACAGCTGGGCCAATCCGGACGGCACGCAGAAAATCGAAAGCACCGGTCCGCTCAACATCGAGCGCATGAAGACCATCGACGAAGAAGTCACCGCCCTCACGCTGGACTATCTCGAGAAGGCGAAGAAGGCCGACAAGCCTTTCTTCCTCTGGTGGAACTCCACCCGCATGCACATCTTCACGCACCTGAAGGAAGAATCGAAGGGCAAGACCGGCCTGGGCACCTACCCCGACGGCATGGTCGAGCACGACGGGCACGTCGGGCAGATTCTCGACAAACTCGACGAACTGGGCCTCACTGACAATACCGTCGTGATGTATTCGACCGACAACGGCGCCGAATGCTTCTCCTGGCCCGATGGCGGCACCACGCCGTTCCGTGGCGAGAAGAACGAGAACTGGGAAGGCGGCTACCGTGTGCCCTGCGCGATCCGCTGGCCTGGCCACATCAAGCCCGGCACGGTCAGCAACGACATCTTTTCGCACGAAGACATGCTGCCGACGATCATGACGATCGCCGGTGTGCCTGGTGTGAAAGAGCAGCTGCTCAAGGGCATGAAAGTCGGCAACAAGACCTTCAAGGTCCACCTCGATGGCTACGACCTCACGCCCGCCATTGGTGGCAATGCGCCCAGCCCGCGCAAGGAGTTCTTCTACTGGAACGACGACGGCTCGCTGGTGGCACTGCGTTACAACCAGTGGAAGATCGTGTTCCAGGAGCAGCGCGCCCACGGCTTCGCGGTCTGGGCCGAGCCCTTCGTGCCATTGCGCGTGCCCAAGCTGTTCAACCTGCGCACCGATCCGTTCGAGATCGCCGACAAGGTCTCGATCGACTACGACCACTGGCGCCTCGATCGCGTGTTCATGTTCGTGCCGGCGCAGGAGTTCATCGGCAAGTACATCGCCACGTTCAAGGAGTTCCCGCCCAGCCAGAAGGTTGGCACCTTCTCGCTGGACGCGGTGCTCGAGAGCCTGGCTGCGGGGCAGAAGGGCGGCTGATCAGCCGGTGCCGATTGCGCGGCCCGTCTGGCGCGCAATGGCATGGGTCCGATCCCCGGCAGGCCATGGGTTTGCCGGGGATTTTTCATTCATGATGTCTGTTCGATGAGCTACTCCGAAGAACCCTCTCTGTCTTCGTCCGGTACGATCGACCGCGTCCAGGCCTTCTACGAGCGCTACCCCTATCCCGGGCCGATCGACAGCCTCGACCAGTACCGGCAGCTGTGGGCCGATCCGCAGCGGCGCCGCGCCGACCATCACCTGTTCCAGCCCGGCCTGCCCTACCGCGAAGACCCTTCGATCCTGATTGCCGGCTGCGGTACCTCGCAGGCGGCCAGGCACGCAGTGCGCTGGCCCGCGGCGCGCGTGACCGGCATCGACTTCAGTGCCACCAGCGTGCGCTGCACCGAAGCGCTCAAGCACAGGCACGGGCTCGACAACCTGCAGCTGCACCAGCTTCCCGTCGAGCGCGCGGGTGAACTCGGCATGCAGTTCGACCAGGTCGTCTGCACCGGCGTGCTGCACCACCTGGCCGATCCTGTCGCAGGCCTGCAGGCGCTGCGCAGCGTGCTCAAGCCCGACGGCGTGATGCACCTGATGGTGTATGCCCCTTACGGGCGCACCGGCATCTACCTGCTGCAGGACTTCTGCCGGCGCATCGGGGTGCCGGCCACCGAAGCGGGCATCGCCGACCTGATGATCGCACTCAAGTCGTTGCCGCCCGGCCATCCGCTGGAGCACGTGTTGCGACAGGCGCCCGACTTCAAGCATGCAGCGGCCGTGGCCGATGCGCTGCTCAATCCGCAGGACCGCGCCTATTCGGTGCCACAGTTGTTCGAGTTCCTGGCCCAGGGTGGGCTGCGCTTCGGCCGCTGGCTCAGCCAGGCGCCCTACAGTCCGCGCTGCGGCGTGATGGCCACGCTTCCCCAGGCAGGGCGCATCGCCCGGCTGGCGGTGCCGGAACAGTTCGCCGCAGTCGAACTGTTCCGCGGCACGATGGTGATGCACAGCGTGGTGGCCTGTCGTGACGACCATCCGGACGGTACGCCACCATACGACCTGGGCGAGCACGCAGACCACGCGTGGCGTGCCTCGGTACCCATCCGCCTGCCGGACACGATCTGCGTGCAGGAACGCCTGCCGCCAGGCGCAGCCGCTGTGCTGATCAACCGTACCCACAGCTATCGCGACCTGGTGCTGCCGATCGATGCCGTCGAAAAGTACCTGTTCGATCGCGTGGATGGCATCCGGACACTGGGCGAGATCGCAGACGGCGTACCGCCCGCCATGGCGCACGACTTCTTCGAGCGGCTGGGCTGGTGGGATCAGATGGTGTTCGACAGATCAAGCCTGCACCCGGGGCTCTGAGGAGACTGGCATGAAGCGTACGTTCACCATCCTGCACACCAACGACATGCACTCGGCCTTCATCGGCATGGGGCCAGCCGCGGACTACACGCCGTTCACGCTGAACGACGACGAGACGCGTGGCGGCTATGCGCGGCTGGCTGCACTGATCGCCCGCAGGCGCGCGGCGTGCGATGGCCTTGGCCCTGTGCTCACGCTCGACGCGGGCGACTACAGCATGGGCACGCCGTTCGCTGCCGCCAGTCGCGAACTGGGCGGCGAACTGCAGTTGATGGGCCACATGGGCTATGACGCCACCACCTTCGGCAACCACGAGTTCGACCTCGGGCCCGAGGGCCTGGGCCAGGCCATCGGCGTGGCTGCCGCCGCAGGCAGCGTTCCGGTCGTGTTGGCCTCGAACTGCGATGCGTCTGGCAGCGACCCGAGCCTGGCCGGGTTGCAGCGCCTGACTCGCGACGGCACCATCCGCCGCCACACCGTGATCGAGCGCGGCGGCATGCGCTTCGGCCTGTTCGGCGTGCTGGGCAAGGAAGCGCAGATCTACACCAATGGCGGTGCGATGCACTTCCCCGACCCGATCCAGGCCGCCCGCGAGGTCGTGCAGATCCTGCGCGAAACCGAGAAGGTCGACGTGGTGATCGCACTGAGCCATGGTGGCGTCATCAAGGGCCCCGACGGCCTCTACAGCGACGGGGAGGACGTGCAGCTGGCGCAGGCCGTGCCCGGCATCGACATCGTGATCGGCGGCCACAGCCACACCGTGCTGCACGAGCCCATCATCGTCAACGGCCGCACACCGGTGGTGCAGACCGGGCTCGAGGGCAAGAACCTCGGTGAGCTGGTGATCGGTGTCGACGGTGATGTACTGACGGTCGAGTCGTATCGACTGCACCCGATCGACGACACCATCGAGGGCGATCGTGCCATTGCCGGCAGGATCGACGAGCTCAAGGCCTCGGTCACGGCAGCGGTGTTCGCTTCGCGCGGCTACAGCATCGACCAGCCGCTGGCCATCGCCCCGCGGGATCTGGTCAACACCCACACCGACATCGCAGCCGGTACCGTGCTCGCCAACCTGTGCACCGATGCCTTCCGGCAAGCGACGCAGGCCGACATCGGCTTCACCGCCAACGGCTTGATACGGGCGCCGCTGCTGCGCGGCAAGACCGGTGTGGTAACGGTCTATGACGTGTTCGCCGTTGCGCCACTGGGCGCGGGCGTGCTGGATCAGACGGCCGGCAGCACGCTGGTCACCGGGTGGTTCACCGGCGCGGATCTGAAGGCCCTGCTCGAATTCTTCCTGGTCGACAACCCGGCGCATCCCGGCGAGTACTTTCCGCGTGCCTCGGGCATGCGCTTCCGCTACGACCCCTTGCGCCCGAGGTTCGACGTGGTGACCGCGATCGAGCTCGGCGATCTCGACAGCGGCTATCGTGCGATCGACATCAGCGGCGAGCATCCGCAGCTGTACAGCCTGAGCTGCCCGCTGATGCTCGGCATGATCATCACCGCCATCCCCAGGTACACCAGGGGCAAGCTCGCGCCGGTGGCCAGGAACCGGATGGGCCAGCCGCTCACGTCCAAGGTCGACGCGCTCGACGACCCGCGCCACAGCACCGCCCACCTGCTGGCGCCGCCGGGCACCATGGACGCGAGCAGCGTGGCCAAGGGTGCCGGTAGCCGTGCGCTGCATGAAGTGAAGGAGTGGCAGGCCATCATGGATCACCTGCGCAGCCTGCCGGCCAATGGCCCGGATCAACTGCCGGTGATCCCGATGGACGAGCACGCCGCCGAAGTGCGTGCGATCAGGCTCGGCTGAGCCAACGGGCAATTGATGCGCCAATTCGGCGATGCTAGAGTCCGACGACAGAGACAGGAAGAGACACCTAATGAACATTGACGGCCGTCAACAGGGTCGCAGCCAACGCGCGACCACCTTCGCCATCTCTTGCTGTGTCACCGCGGCAGTAGCGATGGTTCTGGTGGCCTCGCCCCGCCCGGCCGCAGCGCAGGACGCCGAGGAGTTGGCCCGCAAGATGTCCAACCCGATCGCAGCGGTGATCAGCCTGCCGTTCCAGTTCAACTTCGACCGCGACATCGGTGCCAACCGCGACGGCAGCCGGACCACGCTGAACATTCAGCCAGTGGTGCCGATCAGCCTGAACGACGAATGGAACATCATCTCGCGCACCATCATGCCGGTCGTCCGGCAGGATGTGCCCGGGCTGGGCGACGGCAGCCAGAGCGGCATCGGCGACGTGGTGCAGAACTTCTTCTTCTCGCCGAAGAAGCCTGGTCCCAACGGCCTGATCTGGGGTGTGGGACCCGTGATGCTGATCCCCAGCAGCACCAACTTCATCAGCGCCGACAAGTGGGGCCTCGGGCCGACCGGGGTTGCACTCAAGGTCGATGGACAGATGACCTACGGCGTGCTCGCCAACCACATCTGGTCGGTGGCGGGCAGCGGCAGGCAGGACATCAGCAGCACGTTCGTCCAGCCGTTTTTCACCTACACGCTGAAGTCGGCCACCAGCTTCACGATCCAGACCGAGTCGACCTACGACTGGAACAACCGGCAGTGGAACGTCCCTGTTGCGCTGTCGGTCGGTCAGATCATGAAGCTGGGCAGCCAGCCCGTACAGTTCACCGCCGGGGTGCGCTATTACGCAGACAGCCCGACCAATGGCCCCCATGGCGTGGCCTTCCGGGTGGCGGTGACCTTCCTGTTTCCGAAGTAGGTACCCCAGTGCCGGCGGCGTACGCCGCAGCGCACGCCAGACCCTCGCAAGACAAAGACATTAAGAGACACCGAATGAACATTGACGGGCGTCAACAGGGTCGCAGCCAACGCGCCATCAGCTTCGCCATCTCTTGCTGCGTCACGGCGGCAGTGGCGATGGTTCTGGTGGCCTCGCCCCGCCCGGCCGCAGCGCAGGACGCCGAGGAGTTGGCCAGGAAGAGGTCCAACCCGATCGAAGCGGCGATCAGCGTGCCGTTCCAGTTCAACTTCGACCGCGACATCGGTGCCAACCGCGACGGCAGCCGGACCACGCTGAACATCCAGCCAGTGGTGCCGATCAGCCTGAACGACGACTGGAACATCATCTCGCGCACGATCATGCCGGTCGTCAGCCAGGATGTACCCAGGCTTGGCGACGGCAGCCAGAGCGGCATCGGCGACGTGGTGCAGAGCTTCTTCTTCTCGCCGAGAAAGCCTGGTTCCAACGGTCTGATCTGGGGCGTGGGGCCAGTGATGCTGATCCCCAGCAGCACCAACTTCATCAGCGCCAACAAGTGGGGTCTCGGGCCGACCGGGGCTGCACTCAAGTTCGATGGGCAGATGACCTACGGCGTGCTCGCCAACCACATCTGGTCGGTGGCGGGCAGCGGCAGGCAGGACATCAGCAGCACGTTCATCCAGCCGTTTTTCACCTACACGCTGAAATCGGCCACCAGCTTCACGATCCAGACCGAATCGACCTACGACTGGAACAACCGGCAGTGGAACGCCCCCGTTGCGCTGTTGGTTGGCCAGATCATGAAGCTGGGCAGCCAAACCGTACAGCTCACCGCTGGGGTGCGCTATTACGTAGAAAGCCCGACCAATGGCCCCCATGGCGTGGGCTTCCGGCTGGCGGTGACCTTCCTGTTTCCGAAGTAGGTACCCCAGCGCCGGCGGCGTACGCCGCAGCGCACGCCAGACCCTCGCAAGACCAGATTGAAGAAGCCAGTGCCCACGAAGACACTTACCGCCGCGGCCACCGCCGCCATGACAGTGCTGTGGCTGACCGGTTGCGCCAGCGTGCCGCCCCACCGCGTCGCCGTCGACCGCATGGGCTATGGCGAGGTGATCGCCGATTCCTGGAAACGCCAGACCCTGCTGAATGTGGTGCGGCTGCGCTATGCAGATGCGCCAGTGTTCCTGGACGTGGCCTCGGTAATCAACAGCTATTCGGTTGCAGGCAAGACCTCGGCCAGTGCGCAGTTGCCCGAGGGCGTAGCGCCGAATGTGTTCTCGCTGGGTGCGGAGAGCAGCTGGTCCAACACGCCGACCGTAACCTACCAGCCCTTGCTGGGCGACCGCTTCACCCGGTCGATGCTGCAGCCGGTGCCGCCTGCATCGGTATTCCAGCTGATCCAGAGTGGCTGGCCGGTGGACCTGGTGCTGCGAAGCGTGGTGGGCAGCATCAACGGCCTGCGCAACTCGCGTTACGGCGTGATGGCCGATCCGGGCTTTGGCACGCTGGTCGAGGCGATGGCTCGCATCCAGCGAGCTGGCAACATGGGTATCCGCGTCGACTCGCGCAAGGACCGTGGCAGCGTTGTCGTCGTCCTGCGCCGCGCCGAGACCGACCCGCGTACCATAAGCGATGCTCGCGTCGTGAGCGACCTGCTGGGCCTGAAGCCTGACTCCGCTGAATTCGACCTGACCTACGGCCTGACGTCGCGCGGCGACGGCGAGGTCGCGCTGCTCACCCGGTCGATGCTGGAGCTCCTGATCGAGCTGGGCTTCGGCGTCGATCTGCCTGCGGCGCATGTCGCTGCCGGCCGCGTCACACCCGGGCTGTTGAAGGCCGGCGACGCGCCGCGGGCGGCGAGCATCGTTCGCATCCGCTCGGGCACTGAGATGCCGGCCGACAGCTATGCCGCAGTACCCTACAGGGGCCACTGGTACTGGATAGACGACAACGACATCGCGAGCAAGCGCATGTTCACATTCCTGCTGATCCTGTCGTCGCTGGCGGAGACCGGCCAGGGACTGGCAGCGCCGGTGGTGACCGTGCCGTCGCGCTGACTGGCTGCCAGACGGTAGCGGCGTTCAGACAGAGGCGCAGCCACCCCTCCCACCGGCAGCGCGGCAGGATAATGGGGAGTCCCGCGGCATCGCGCCGCACGCCGAGGCGCCTACGTGAGCAGTGTCCCGTCCGATCCGCATGCCGCGGTCGCGTTGTCGATATCGTCCGACCCGACGATGTCCGGCAAGGCCTGCGTCTACTACGACGGTGGGTGCCCATTGTGCCGCGCGGAGATCGCCACCTACCAGCGGGCGGAAGGCGGTCAGTCGCTGCAATGGCTCGACGCCGATGGCTGTGTACCGGCCGAACTCGGGACCGGGCTGGATCGACAGGCAGCGCTCGCGCGCCTTCACGTGCGCAGGGCCGACGGCACGCTGGTGCAGGGCGCCGCGGCCTTCGTCGAGATCTGGTCGGCGCTGCCGCGCTGGCGCTGGCTGGCGCGGATTGCCCGGCTGCCCGGGGTCCTGCCCCTGCTGGACCTGGGCTATACCGGCTTCCTGCGCGTGCGCCCGCTGTGGCGCGGGCGTCCTGGCGCGAAGGATGCGCGCGCGCTGCCGTTGCTGCGGGAACTGCGTACCGACCATGCGGGCGAGACCGGCGCGGTCATGATCTACCGCGGCATCCTCGCGGTGTCGCGCGATCCGTCGGTGCGCGCGTTCGCGCAGCACCATCTCGAGACCGAGCAACGCCATCTGGCGCAGGTCGAGCAGGTCGTGCCGCCGCGCTGGCGCAGCCGGCTGCTGCCGATCTGGCGCGTGTCCGGCTGGCTGACCGGTGCGCTTCCTGCGTGCTTCGGGCCGCGGGCGGTGTTTGCGACGATCGAGGCGGTGGAGACGTTCGTCGATCGCCACTATGCCGTGCAGGTGGTGCTGATCGACGCGCTCCTGCAGCATCCGCCCGTGCAGTCGCGGTATCCCTTGCCCGACCTGCCGTCCCTGCGCACGCTCCTCGAGCAATGCCGGCTGGACGAGGTCGCCCATCGCGACGATGCGGCGGCGCGCCGGGATGGTCGGGACGGATGGGTCCTCGCCGCATGGAAGCAGGTCGTGGGCCGCGGGTCGGAAGCGGCCGTCGTACTCTGCCGTTACATCTGACCCTCGGGCACCCGCCGCAGACAGTGCTCGCAGGAAGAGTCAGAGCCAGCCAGCGCGCCTGAACCTGCGGTACAGGTACACGCAGGCACCTCCGATGAGCGCGAGTGCGCCGGCGTAGCCGTACTTCCACTGCAGTTCCGGCATGTGCTCGAAGTTCATGCCCCAGATGCCGGCGAACGCCGTGCACACCGCGAAGATCGCAGCCCAGGCCGCGAGGCGCTTGGTCACCTCGGCCTCTTCGATGTTGACCATCGACAGGTTGACCTGGATCGCGGTGCCGATCATGTCGCGGATCGAATCGATCGACGTCTGGATGCGGGAAAGGTGGTCGACCACGTCGCGCAGGTAATCCTGCACGCCGGCGCAGACCTCGGGAACGCGTCCGCCGTGCAGCTTCGCGGCCGCGTCGAGCAGCGGGACGACCGCATGCCTGAGCACCATCACCCGCTGCTTGAGCTGGTAGAGGCTGCGGATGCTCGACAGGGCGGCGCCCTTGGTGAAGATGTTGTCCTCGATGGCCTCGATCTCGACTTCGAGCGCGTCCAGGATCGGGAAGTAGCGGTCGACCACCGCGTCCATCAGGGCGTAGAGCACGAAGCCCGTACCCATGCGCAGCAGTTCCGGCTCGCGTTCACAGCGCTTGCGCACGCCCAGGAATCCGAGCCTGCTGTGGCTGCGCACCGAGAGCACGTAGTTCGGCCCGACGAACACGTCCACTTCGCCGACCGAGAGCGCGTGGTCGCCGTCCGGTTCCTGTTCGATCAGGTGCAGCACCACGAACAGGGACTCACCGTACTCTTCGATCTTCGGACGCTGGTGGCCGTTGCGCGCATCCTCCACCGCCAGTTCATGCAACCCGAACTCGAGCCGCATCTCGTCGAGCTCTTCCGGCGTGGCATCCTGCAGCGCGACCCAGACGAAGCAGTCGGGCCGGGTCAGCCAGTCGCTGATCTCAGATACGGGTATGTCGGCGAGCTTGGCGCCATTCTCGTAGACGACGCAGTTGATCAGCATGCGGCTATACCACGCCCCAGGTGACCGCTTCCCCGGCAGCCTGCGCCTCGCGCAGCAGTTGCAGGAAGGGCAGGGCTCGCTGGCGCAGCGTGACCACCTCCGGTTCCTCGTCGTCGACCGGGTGGCCGGCGCTGCCGGTGGCTGCAGGGCGGGCGGTGCCGGAACCGGCCCGGCCCGGGGCGATGGCCGCCTCGATGGCCGCGATGGCCGATGGCAGGTCTTCGGCCGGGATCGCACCGCGCTCGGAGGGTGTCCTGCCGACCAGGCGCAGGATGTCGTCGCCGTTAGCACGCAACAGGGTCACGCTGGCGGCGGAACGGGACTTGAAGGTGTAGGCCATGGGGGATCGTGCTCCGGTGCAACCTTCGGTGGCCTGCATCGCGCGGCCCTGCGCCGAGTCTACTTGCCCGGTGGCAAGGCCGCCACGTCGCCGTCGTGGACCGGCCAGCACAGCCAGTTCGGGTTGTCCTTCGACATCGTGCCCTGGTAGCCGACGCTGAACACCATGGCGAACGCGAAGTCGTCGCCGAAGTCTGCCGTGGTCTGCGACCAGTAGACGGCGTTCTGCAGGTTGCGCACGGTGATCCCGTTGAACGTGACGTCTCCCTCGAGCGGGCCGGGCGGGTGCAGCACCGGTCCGTTGCGGAAGATGCCGGATACGGGTGGCTGGCGCGGCTTGCCGTCAGGGGTGAAGTTCGACTGCAGGCCGAGGTTCACGTAGTACATCCAGGCGAGTTCCGAGGCCGGGGACAGGATGTTGTAGCCGCCATCGGACTGGCCGTCGGTGCCCGTTGCATGCCGCCAGCCCGCCGCGCTGCCCGCGACCGGCGCGGTCTTCGGCAGCCGCCATCCGTGGTGGCCCTGGTACACGAGCCCACCGACCCATGACATCGCTTCGGCCCAGCGCAGTCCGCCGTCCGGCGCGGTGCCCCGGTGCTTCACGGTGCGTGCGTAGTTGGCGTCCTGCAGCCAGGTGATGCCGAGCACGCTGTCGTAGAGCAGGCCGTTGCCACGGTCGACCAGCGACGCGCGCGGTGCCGGGGCAGCCGGCGCGAGGCCGGTCGTTACGAGGACTTCAGGCATTGCCGGCACTGGTTCCCTCCGTGGATGTCTTCGCCTTCGTGCGTGGCGGCCGGGCAGCACGTACCATCGCTGCATGTACAGACTGATCGAAAACATCCGTGCCGGCCGCCGTTCGCTCGGCACCATGGCCAAGGGTGGCCCGAACCTGGTTCAGCACGTGGCGAGCGCAGGCCTCGATTTCCTGATCGTCGACATGATGCATTCCAGCGTCGACTGGACCGAACTGTCGCACGTGGCCTGGAAGTCGCGTGCCGAGGGGCTGTACCCGTTCGTGCGCCTGCCGGCCAATCCGTGGGGCGCCGGTGCGGCGATGCCGGACCGGCGCTTCCCGGTCGATGCCGAGCGGGCGTTCGCGTGCGGCGCCGAAGGACTGATCTGGTCGGTGGCCTCGGCCGCCGATGCCCGGATGATGGTGCACATGGCCGGTGATCCGCATGTCGGTGCACCGGTGACCGATGCAGCCCAGCAGGCGCGGGCGACCGAACAGGCCGGTGGCGTACGCCTGCTGCTGCCGCTGGTGGAATCGCTGGGGGCACTGGACGAGATCGAGGAGATCCTGTCGATCGACGGTATCTCGGGCGCGTTCATCGGCTGCAGCGACCTGGCGCAGGTGCTTGGCCATCCGCTCGACTACCTGCATCCGGACGTGCTCGGTGCGATCGAGCGCACCTGCAGCGCGGCGCATGCGCGCGGCAAGGTCGTGCTCGCCAACACCGGCTACGCCTTCCCGTCGATCGACGGTCAGATCGCCCATGCGCGCGCGCTCGAGCAGGCCGGGGTCGACCTGATCATGCTGCAGACCGTCGAGTTCCATGTGTATGTGATGACCCGGTCGATCGCGGACGGGCTGCGCGGGCCGGGCTGAGCCTGCTTCCGTGCCAGCCCGCCGGGCGCAGGTTCACGCCTGCAGCAGCGCAGCGGTGCGGCGCGGGTTGCGCAGGTGCGCCGGCGCGGGATCGTTGGAGATCCGCTTGCGCCGAGCTGTATCGGAAACCGTCAGTTCCTCCAGCGAAAAATCGGGCGCGAGCTGCATGGGACCTCCATGGGTACTTCCACTGCCATCCTAGCGCTTTCCCGCTGCAACGCAAGCGCGGGCAGCCTCCAGCGCGACGGCCGCCGCATCGCTGCAACGATGTACAGGGACTCAGCGAGCGCTGCGCCCGCCGCGGTCATGGTCGCCACGGTTTCCGCCGTGGCCGCCGTGGAAACCGTGGCCACTGTGTCCACCGTGTCCACCATGGCCGTATGAACGATCGCCATCGCGATGGCCATGACCATGGCCATGACCATGAACGGGCGGACGGGGCGCCGGCAGCACGACCACCGGCGCCGGCGTCGGACGAACGATGACGGCAGGCGGTGGCGCCGGACGAACGATGATGGCAGGCGGCGGTGCCGGGCGGCCGATGTATACCGGCGGGGCATACGGACGCGGGTAGTAGCCGGACCCATAGGTCGAGTAGTAGCCGAAGGAATAGTGGTTGGCCGAGTAGGCCGGAACCCGGTAGCCCGGCGAGTAGACCACGCCGCCATCGGGCACGATCGCGCATCCTGTCATCAGCAGCGGCAGGGCGATACCTGCTGCGCGCAACGCCTTCGATTCCAGGATCTTCATCTCGTCTGCCTTGTCGATGGCGGGGGGCCATGTATCCAGCAACGTTCCTGACAGGGCGGCGCTGACACCCGGCGCCTGCGTTACACTCGTTTACACGTTCAGGCCGGGCCAACCCGCACCAGTCATTCGACGGGGACCGTACGGACGAGGGAGGAAGTTCATGCATCCTTTGGGTCGCCTGCTGCCTGCGGCAGCACTCTGTGCATCGGCACTGTTGCCGGTGGTCGCACCTGCACAGCCGTTCCCGTCGAAACCTGTGCGGCTGGTCACGGGTTCGCAGGCCGGTGGCGGGACCGACATCACCGCACGTGCGATCCAGCAGGCCGTCGCACCGCTGCTCGGCGTGCCGGTCGTCATCGACAACCGGCCAGGCACCGCCGGGATGGTCGCCAACGACTTCGTCGCGAAGCAGCCGCCGGACGGCCAGACGCTGCTGATCCAGCCCGGATCGTTCGTCACCATCAGCCCGCAGCTCAATGCCTCGCCGCGCTGGGACACGATGAAGCACCTGGCGGCTGTCGTTCAGGTCAGCACCTACGACCTGGTGCTGGTCGCGCATCCGTCGGTGCCTGCGCGCAACGTGAAGGAACTGATCGCCGTCGCGCGTGCGAAGCCGGGGATGATCTCCTTCGCCTCATCGGGCGTGGGCAGCAATTTCCAGCTGGCCGGCGAACTGCTGAAGCTCGAGGCGAAGGTCGACATGCTGCACGTGGCCTATCGTGGCAGCCCGCCGGCGGTGCTCGACCTGGTCGCTGGGCGCGTGGACACCATGTTCGTGCACGTGCCCACGGTGAAGGGCCATATCGATGCTGGCCGCCTGCGTGCGCTGGCCATGACCGGCACCCAGCGCAGCGCATTGCTGCCCCAGGTGCCGACGATCGCCGAGTCGGGACTGAAGGCCTACGAGATCAGCGGAATCGAAGGCATCTTCGCCCCGATCGGAACGCCGCGCGAGATCATCGCCCGGCTAAACTCGGTGGTCGGGGGCGCTCTGTCCACGCCGGAGATGAAGGCGTCGTGGGCATCGAAGGGCATCGAGTTCGTACCCAACACGCCCGAGCAGTTCGCTGCGAAGGTGCAGTTCGACTACGACAAGACCGCGGCGCTGATCAAGGCCGCAGACATCAGGCCGGAACGATAGACGGAGAGAGCAGATGGCAGAGAAGCAGGAGATGTCGCAGCCGCGCGACTACCCGATGATCGTCGAGAAGGACGTGAAGATCCCGATGCGCGATGGCACGCTGATCTTCGCCGACGTGTTCCGGCCAGACGGTGGCGACGAGCGCTTCCCGGTGATCATGAACCTCGGGCCTTACCAGAAGGACAAGGTCTGGATCCCGCCGGACGACTGCGAGGAGGAAGGCAACCCGTACATGAACTGGGAGACTGCCAACCCGCTGTGGTGGTGCCCGCGCGGCTATGCGCTGCTGCGCGTGGACACCCGCGGCACCGGCAAGTCGCCCGGCCGGTCGGACCCCAGCTCGTACCAGGAAGGCCTCGACTCCTACGACTGCGTCGAGTGGATCGCGAAGCAGCCGTGGTGCAACGGCAACGTGGGCACGCTCGGCATCTCGTACCATGCGGCGTTCCAGTACCGGCTCGCCAACCTGCAGCCGCCGTCGCTGAAGGCGATCATGCCCTGGGAGGGCAGGGCCGACCAGTACCGCGACCAGGCCTACCATGGCGGCATTTTCGCGATGGGCTTCATCTCGCAGTGGGCCAACAGCACCGCGGCACACAACCTGCTCGGGCGCCCGCGCAGCTACAACCCGGATGCATTCAACAACAACATCCTGTGGGAGTACATGCGCCAGGACCTCGACTCCGACGAGTGGCGCAAGAAGAGCGCGCAGTGGGAGAAGATCAAGGTGCCGATGTACAGCGTCGGCAACTGGGGCGGCTTCGCGATGCACCTGCGCGGCAATACCGAGGCCTACATGCTCGCGGCCTCGAAGCACAAGAAGCTGCGCATCCACACTGGCAGCCACTTCCATCCGTTCCACGCGCTCGAGGCCCGCATCGACCAGCTGCGCTGGTTCGACCACTGGCTCAAGGGCATCGACACCGGCATGATGGACGAGCCGCCGGTCAAGCTCGAGATCCGTACCGGCGGCAGCACGAAGCCCTACGCGTTCCGGGAAGAGAACGAATGGCCGATCGCCCGCACGCAGTGGACGAAGCTCTACCTGAACCTCGAGCAGGATGCGCCGTCGAAGGGCAGCAGCAAGGCCGAGGGCTCTCTGGTCACCGAGGCACCGGCTGCCGCGAAGTCGATCGACTACTCGGCGGGCCCCGGTCACTATCGTCCGGTGTCGGGTCGCTCGGGCGTGTCGTTCGAGACGCCGACGATGGCCGAGGACATGGAAGTCACCGGGCCGCTGGTGCTGAACCTCTGGGTGTCCAGCACCTCGGAAGACATGGACATCTACGCCACCATCCGCAACATCGGTCCCGATGGCAAGGATGTCGAAGAGGTGGGCCAGCGCGGAGAGCCGGTGCAGTGCGTGACCAAGGGCTGGCTGCGCGCCTCGCACCGCAAGCTCGACGCGGAGAAGTCGCTGCCCTACCGTCCCTACCATGCGCATGATGAGCGCTGGTGGCTCGAGCCGGGGCAGGTGGTGGAATGCCAGGTCGAGATCTGGCCGACCAGCATGGTGTTCCGCAAGGGCCACAAGCTCCGGCTGGACATCACCCCGCGCGATGGCGTGGGTACTGGCCACTTCACCCACTACAACAACGACTACAACGCCGGTGCGACCAACACCATTCACTCCGGTGGGGAGCGCGAGTCGTGGCTGATGGTGCCGGTGATCCCGGCGAAGTAGCCGAACGGGCGTGGCAGCCGGCGGTTCATCGCCGGCCTGCCCTGCTTCGCGGCGGCGCCTCCAGCTCGACCGGCACCTCCAGCGCGGCGCCGACCTTGCACATCAGGTAGTCCTTGAAGGCCGCGCCGACTCCGGGTGCGAGCTGCAGGCAGTCCATGGCCTGGGAGCGGGTGATGCTGGCCATCCCGTGCAGGGCTGACCAGATGAACATCGCGTCGAGGTCGGCGCGCGCCTGCATGCCCGGTGCGTCGCCGTGCCGTCGCCTGAGGTTGTTGCGCAGGATGTCGAAGGCATGCACCGCATCGGTCACCAGGCCCGCATGGTGCGCCGGCGCCGGCCACGGCGTGCCGAACATCAGCCGGTACTCGAGCGGCTTGGCGGCCGAATAGGCGAGGTAGGCCTCGCCCATCGCCGCGAGGTCTTCGCGGTCATCCGCCGAACGGGGGCGCGCGTCCAGGTGCGATGCGAAGTCGGCGAAGCAGCGGCGCATGATCTCGGCGAGCAGGTGGTCTCGGCTTTCGAAGTGCCGGTACGGTGCCTGGTGCGAGATGCCCAGCATGCGCGCCACGTCGCGCATGCTCAGGCCCTCGACCCCGCGCTCTGCGATCACCTCGCGCGCGGCCTGCACGCAGGCTTCGCGCAGGTCCGCCGGCCGTGCGGTGGGCCGTGCCCTCGCCCGGGACTTCGCTGCTGCCCTCACCACGCCCTCACCACGCCCACGGCACGTAACGCTCGAGGAACGGTGCGGGCGTGTGGGATGGCATCGGCGAGGGAGGAGCGTCCATGGCAGAGTGGCTGATGTTGACAGTGTCTACAAAGATAGGGAATCATGTAGACACTGTCAACAGAAGGGGTCCGCCGATGGCTGGAACGTTCGTCGAACCGGTGCTGTCGCCAGGCAGTCCGGTACTGCGCATGGTCGGCCGGTTGTACTGCGACCAGCGGCCGCTGGTGCTGTTCGCGCTGGCGATGCTGCTGCTGGCGATCCCGGCGCTGGCCGCACTCGCGCTCGATCCGCGCACCGTATACGGCGTCGCGAACTGGGCCAAGCCGCTCAAGTTCATGGCTTCGGGCGCGCTGTTCGCGCTGACCATGGCGTGGATCGTCGGGCTGCTGCCGCAGGCACAGCGGCAGTCGCGCACGATCCGCACCCTCGCCTGGGTGGTCATCGGCACCATGTCGTTCGAGGTTGGCTACATCTCGCTGCAGGCGGCGCTCGGGGCGCCGTCGCACTACAACACGGCCGATCCCTTCCATGCCGCGATGTTCGGGCTGATGGGGCTCGCCGCAGTCCTGCTGGTGGCCACACAGCCGGTGCTGGCCTGGCAGCTGCGGCGTGCGCTGCCGCCGACGGTGCTGGTGCGCGCGGTCGTCGCCGGGCTGTGGCTCACTTTCCTGCTGTCGGTGGTAAGCGGCTTCCTGCTCGGCGGGCTGCGGCCGCCGCCGGGCAGCGGGATGCCGTTGGCCGGCTGGTACCTCGGCGGGCCCGACCTGCGGCCCGCCCACTTCCTGGCTGTACATGCACAGCAGTTGCTGCCGCTGGCAGGCCTGGCGCTGCAGCAGCTGCGGCCAGGGCTCGGCCGCGCGCTGTTGCCGCCGCTGGTGGTTGCCTATGTGCTGGCGTGGACGGGCCTGGTGTTCGCCGGGTTGCCGCGCGCCGGCTGAGGCCGACACGCTTGACCGGGCGCGCCCTCAGGCCTGCGCGTACTCGTCGCCGGCGCCGATCGGCAGTTTGACCGGTCGCCGCAGCCGGGCGGACAGGTCGTATGCCTTGGCGAGCATCAGCCGGTCGTGGCCCTCTTCCGCGGTCGCGTGGATCGTGCGCGCGCCGAACGACAGCCGCTCGAGCCAGGCCTGGGTCTCGTCGTGCAGCGGGCCGCGCAGTGCGCCGAGCGCCATGTCCCCAGCCGGCGTGCTGCCGATGAAGTCGACGCGGCGGCTGGCATCGGACAGGTAGGCGCCACCCTGCGGAGCCTCGGTCGCCATCACGAAGTCGCGGTGGGTGTCGTCGATGGTCATCACGCCGGTGGTGCCCACCACGCCGACCTCAAGCCCGTAGACCGCGCCTGGCCAGGATACCGGCAGCGCCCAGTTGACCATGCTCTGGTAGATCGTGCCATCGTCGAAGACCATCGTGCCGGCCGTGGCGTCGATGCCGCCGCACGCGGGGCCCAGCGTCTTCGCGATAGAGCGCGCATCGACCTCGACCGGCCGGCGGCCTTCCATCATCCACATGACGATGTCGAGTGCATGCGTGCCGGAGATCACCATTGGCGAATTGGGTACCGGGTCGGGCTCGCGCCGGTAGGCATTGAGCGCCACCATGCGGTTGAGGAAGGCGCGGGTGGAGACGGTGGTGATGTCGCCCAGTTCGCCGCTGGCGACCTTGTCCTTCGCCACCATCCAGCGCCGCCGGAAGCGCTGGGTGTAGCCGATCAGCGCATCGACGCCGGACTGGCGGATCGCCTCGAGCACCCGCTCCGACTGTGCGAGATCGTTGGCGATCGGCTTCTCGATGAGCAGCGACACCTTGTTCGGGTTCTCGAGTGCCGCGAGCGTCGGATCCGCATGCAGGTGGCCGACGGTGGAGATCAGCGCCGCCGTGACCTCCGGCCGCCGCAGCAGTTCGCGGTAGTCGGCGGTGACGAAATCGGCGCCGAGCTTCGCGGCGACATGGCTTGCGCGCCCGGGGTCGATCTCGGCGATGCCGATCCAGTCGACCTGGGGAAACCGCGCGGCGATCTCGCCGCGCATCAGCCCCACGCGGCCCGCGCCGACGATGGCCAGGCCGATGCGCTTCGGATGGATGGAGCGCATCCGGGTGGTCAGTCCGGCTTCATGCCGGACTGCTTGACCAGCCGGGCATACAGTGCGAGCTCGCTCTTCAGGAACGTGGTGAACTCTTCCGGCGTCGATGGCGTGGCGTCGGCGCCCTGCGACAGCAGCCAGGCAACGAAGTCGGGCTGCCTCAGGATCTTCACGGTCTCGGCATTGAGCCGCTGCACGATCGGTGTCGGGGTGCCGGCCGGCACCATCAGGCCGTGCCAGGTGATCGCCTCGAAGCCGGGGAATCCGGACTCGGCGATGGTCGGCATTTCCGGGATGGCGGCAGAGCGTTTCGCACTGGTGACTGCGAGCGGGCGCAGGCGGCCGCTCTTGATGAAGGTCAGGCTGGACCCGAGGCTCGCGAACATCAGCTGGGTCTCGCCGCCGATCAGCGCAGCCAGGGCCGGCGCGCTGCCCTTGTAGGGCACGTGCACCATCTTTACGCCCGCGGCATCGCCGAACATCACGCCGGCAAGCTGCGCCGGAGTTCCGGAGCCGGAGGATCCGTAGTTCAGTTGCCCGGGCCTGGCCTTGCCCAGCGTGATGAGGTCCTTCACCGACTTCACCGGCATCGATGGGTGCACGACCAGGATGTTCGGGAATGCGCTGAGCCGGGTGACCGGCGCGAAGTCCTTCAGGGTGTCGTACGGCAGCTTCGGATGCAGGTTGGGGTTGATCGCGTTGGTGGTGTTCGAGCCCATGAACAGCGTATAGCCGTCGGGAGCGGAGCGGGCCGCCGCTTCCGCGCCGACGATGGTGCCAGCACCTGGCCTGTTCTCGACCACCACCGACAGGCCGGCCTGCTCGTTGAGCTTCTGCGCCACCGCGCGCGCGACCAGGTCGGCGCCGCCGCCCGGCGGGAACGGCACGATGTAGCGCAGGGGCTTCGACGGCCAGGACTGCGCCGCAGCCCCCGCCGGTGCCAGCAGCAGCGGCGCCAGCAGCGCGGGCAGGGACAGGAGCGCCGCGGGAAGGGCGATGGCAGGCTGGGACGTCGGACGCATCAGGCGAGGTGCTTGCGGAAGAAGGCGACCGTGCGATCCCAGGACAGCTTCGCCGCCGCCTCGTTGTAGCGCGGCGTCGAGTTGTTGTGGAAGCCGTGCTGCGTGCCGGGATACACATGCGATTCGAACCGGATGCCGGCTGACTTCTTGGCCTCTTCGAAGCCCGCCTTCAGGCGATTGATGCCGTCGTCGTTCTCGGCGTAGTGCACCAGCAGGGGGGCGCGCATCTTCGGCACGGCGGCAGTCTCGGCGGCCGCGCCGTAGTAGGGCACGCCGGCCTGGAGTGCATCGCCCATCTGGGTGGCGAGCCAGTTGGTCGTGCCGCCGCCCCAGCAGAAGCCCGTGACGCCCAGCTTGCCGTTCGACAGCGCATGCGCCTTGAGGAAGGTCGCGCTGTTGAGCATGTCGGTGCGCAGCTTCGGCTGGTCGAGTTTCGACTGCAGCATCCGGCCGTCGTCGTCGTTGCCCGGGTAGCCGCCCGCCGGGAACAGGCCGTCAGGTGCCAGCGCCAGGAAACCGTCGACCGCAGCTCGACGCGCGACATCCTCGATGTAGGGGTTCAGGCCGCGGTTCTCGTGGATCACCAGCACGACCGGGAACGGGCCCTTGCCTGCCGGCTGCACCAGGTAGCCGCGCATCTGGCCCGAGTTGCCGCCGGGCGACGGGTAGTTCACGTACTGCGCGCGGATGCGCGAATCGGTGAACGAGATGGTCTGTGCCGCGGCATAGCGCGGCATCAGCGCCTGCGCCATCGCCAGGCCGCCGGCGGTGACCGCCGCCGCGCGCAGCAGGAACTCGCGCCGGTCCATGCGGCCGTGGCAGTACTCGTCGTACAGGTCGAACACCCGCTGGTCGATCTCGACCTGGGTGATCGCGCGGGGCTGGTCGAGCAGGGCACTGTCGGTCATCTTCATTCCTCGGGGTTGGTTGGGTACGGCGAAACCGTCATTCTGCCTTGGCCTTCGATTCCCGGATCACCTTCGCCCAGCGCGCGATCTCGGCGGCGAGGTACTTCGCGAAGAACTCCGGCGATTCGGCGATCGGGTCGGCGCCCATCTGCGCCAGCCGGTCGCGCACATCGGGCTTCTGTACCGCCTTCACCGTCACGTCGTTGTAGAGCATCACGACGTCGCGCGGCGTGCCGGCCGGGACGAGCAGCCCGTACCAGGTCTCGGTCACGAAGCCTGGGATGCCGCCTTCGACCATCGTCGGCAGGTTCGGCAGCAGTGGCGAGCGCCTTGCGCTGGTGATGCCCAGGGCACGGATGCGTCCCGGCGCCAGCAGCGGTTGCGCCGACGGAATGTTGTTGAACGCGAAGTCGACTTCACCGCTCGCCAGCCCGGCCAGCGACGGCGCGCTGCCCTTGTACGGGATGTGCGTCATGTCGACGCCGATCATCACCTTCAGCATCTCGCCGGACAGGTGCTGCGAACTGCCCACGCCGGAGGACGAATAGTTCAGCCTGCCCGGATTCTTCCGCGCAACCGAGATGAACTCCTTCACCGACTTGGCCGGGAACGAAGGATGCACCAGCAGCAGGTTCGGGCTGGTGGCGAACACCGCGATCGGTGCGAAGTCCTTCACCGGGTCGTAGTTGATCTTCGAGTACAGGCTGACGTTGATGCCGTGCGCCGCGGAACTCATGAACAGCGTGTAGCCGTCGGCCGGCTGCCGGGCGACGAACTCGGCCGCGACGTTCTGCGCCGCGCCGGGCCGGTTCTCGACCACCACCGGCTGGGCCAGCGCGCTGGAGATTTCCTGGGCGATCAGCCGACCCATGATGTCGGTGCCACCGCCGGGCGCATAGCCGACGATCATGCGGATCGGCTTGGCCGGGAACTTCTGTGCGTGAATCGATGTCGCGCAGCAGGCCAGCGCAGAGAAACCGGCCACCAGCACAGCACGACGGCGGTCGGTCCTGCGAGCGTCGGGGCGGGGTCCGGGCAGCGTGTCCAGCATGCTTCCTCCTGTAATCCTGTTATTTGAGAATGACCACTTGATCGTACACTGGCGCAGAGTCAGCCGGGTTCCCAGGCGGGGCGTCAGGAACCGGCGGACATCGGCTGATCCTGCGCCGTCCATGCGCTGCGCGGTCGCTCGCGCAGCAGCGCGCCGGCGATCGACCAGGCCAGGATTGCGACCGCTGCGCCGGCCAGCAGGTCGATCGCATAGTGCTGCTTGAACGTGAGCGTGCTGGCCATGCTGGACAGGGCGACTGCATGGCCGGCCAGGCGCCAGGCGCCGCCGCCGCGTCCGAGCAGCAGCATGCAGAACAGGCAACTGGTCACGTGCAGGCTGGGCAGGCAGTTCACCGGTGCATCCATCGCACGTACCCAGGCTGCGACGGCAGCGGTGGCGGGGTCGGGCAGGGCGGCGGCAGCGAAGGCCTCGCGCGGGTAGCGCAGCGGCAGCGCGATGAAGCAGGCTGCGGCGATCGCCTGCGCGAACAGGGCGGCGTAGAGGAAGCGGCTGCAACGGCGCAGGTCGCTGCAGCAGGCATAGGCCGTGATCAGCAGTGGGTACTGCGCCAGGTAGGGCCAAACGGTCTGCGGGATCCACGGAATGCGCTGTTCCCAGGCAGACAGGCCGATCACCTGCGCACGCTCGAGCGCCCACTGACCAGGCACCACGTAGAGTGCCGCGCAGGCCAGGGCCACCAGCAGCGCGGCAGCGTACTTGCCGCGGCGGCTGCGCAGCACCGGCAGCACAGGGACAGTGGCGGGGGCGTCAGGCATCGGCGACGATCCCGTTTCGGCGATACCAGTCGGCGAAAACCTTGCGTGCGCGCCATGCGAACGGACTGCGCCGCAGCAGCCAGAGCAGCAGGCGGTTCAGCCGGTCGGCGTCGCCGCGCAGCGGGCGCAGGATGTCCAGGAACAGCACGCAGCGGCGTTGCTGCGCCTCGTTCGCGGCACTGTGTATCCGGGTGTCGTCGAAGACGATCGCGCGCCCCGGTTGCCAGTGCATCCGGATCCCGTCCACCTCGATCCAGCAGGCCTCGCGATCGGCCGGCAACTCGAGCGCCACCTGCACGCGCAGCAGGCCCTTGTAGGGTCCCCGGTGGGGTGCCAGCCGCTTGCCTGGCTCCAGGATCGAGAACATCGCGGTCTGCATGCCGGGGACGGCGCGTACCGCCGCTGCCGTCGCCGGGCACAGCGCGCTGTTGCGTCGTGCTTCGATGCCGTAGGCATGCAGCACGAAGGTGCGCCAGCGCCCATCGGAGGTGATCGGCAGTTGCTCGGGCGAGATCTCGTGGAACGGCGGCAGGGGTTCGCCGGCATCGACCAGCCGGCGATACTCGGCTGCGATCGCTGGCACCGCAGACTCCAGCGCCGGTATCCAGTCGAACACGCGCGGGTCGTGCACCGGCGGATCGCCATGCAAGGAAGCGCGCGCGAGGTAGCGTTCGAACCGGTGCAGCAGCCGGAACGACAGCGGCACGGCGTCGACGGTGCGCGGCAGGTTCATCGCAGCCGTCCGAGCACGACCTGCAGCAGCGCCAGCCAGAAGCGGTCGTGCGCGAAGCCGAGGCCGCCGACCGAAGGCTGTGCGTGGTCGATGCCGTCCAGATGAAGCATCGCTGCTGCCGGCCAGCACTGGTCGCGCTCGAGGAACACGCCGTCGTGCGCCTGCCCGGGGTGGATGCGACCGAGCCGCGCGAAGCGCAGCTCGAGCGACCCGGACGGCCGCGCGGCCCGCGACGCGGCCATCAGCACGGGAAACGGGAACGTCGTGCCGTCCACGCGCGAGACGCTCGGTGCCAGCGCTGCGTCTTCCAGTTCCCGGCAGGCGGCCCGCGCGCCGGCCAGGGTGAGCGCCGCGGCCTGAAGCGGCTCGACCAGCCGTTCGGCGGGCGTGCGGCTGTCGTGGTGGCGCCGGTGGAACAGGCTCTCGAGGAAGGGCGCGCCCGCCCTTGGTACCTGCACGCCTGCGAAGCCCAGCGTCGCAGCAGCCAGGCGTGGTTCAGCGGCCAGTGCCAGCAGCGTCTCCAGCCCGCCCTTGCTGTGGGCGAGGAACACCGGGCGCTGCCCCGCCTCGACCAGTGCCGCGACCTGCACCAGCAGCAGCCGGCGGTTGCGTTCGAGTGTTCCGGCCGGGTCGGTCCGCGCGACCGTCGCGTGCCATCCCCGCGCCCGCAGCAGCTCGATCGGGGCCCGGAAATGGCCCGGGATCCATGATCCGAACAGGCCACGCACCATCACCACCGTGCAGTCGGGAATGTCAGCCGGTCGAATGGCACCGTCCTCCTGCCGGTCGAACATCCGGGCGAATTCGGCGGCATGCGCATTGCCGTGTGCGTCGAGCACGGTCGCGCCGGTCAACAGACCACCAGCCGATCTGCCGTGTCTGCTGCCACTCGGACTAGAATCGATGCCGCCCCTACTGCACGGAACTCCGCCCCAGCCGAATGCGACAGAACCGTACGCCCGACATCCGCCGCCTGTCCCTCGACCGCCAGAATCTGGTCGTGCTCCTGCTGCAGCTGCTCGCCTGGGGCAGCCTGATAGAGCTGCTGCACCATGACATTCCGTTGGCCGGGAAAGCCGCGGTCGTGCTGCTGTTCTGCCTGATGATGCAGGGCGTGTTCTCGATGATGCACGAGTGCTGCCACCGCAACGGCCATCGTTCGCGCAGACTGAACTGGGCGATGGGCGCGATGGCCTCCACGATGTTCGGCAGTTCGTACACGCTGATCCGCGTGAACCACGAGGGGCACCACCAGCGCAACCGTTCGCATGCTGAACTCGCCGAATTCATCCTGCCCGGGGAGCGGGCTGCATTCAAGGTCGGACTCTACTACTTCGCGATCCTCGGCGGCATCTGGCTGGGCAGCTTCGTGGCGAGCCTGCTGCTGCCCTTCCTGCCGTACCGCCATGCGAAATCGCTGGCGCTGCAGATGACCACGATGGATGGCTACAGCCGGTCGTTCGCCGAGTTCGACGCTGACGACTGGCAGCTGCTGCGCCTGGAGGCGGTGCTTGCGGTCGCCTGGTGGTCGGCCTGCATCTGGCTGTTCGGCTGGAACTGGCAGCTGCTGCTGGTGCTCTACGCGTGCTACGCGTTCTCCTACTCCTCGCTGCAGTGGGTCTACCACATGCGCACGCCGCTCGACCGCATCGAAGGAGCCTACGACCTGCGCCTGCCGGCACCGGTGCGCTGGCTGTTCCTCAACTTCAACTACAACCTGTCGCACCATCGGCATCCGCGTGCGCCTTGGCAGGACCTTCACGCGAAGGTGGACCCGCGCGAGACGCAGCCGCTCTGGTACCGCTACCTGTCGGTGTTCCGTCCGCCCGAGCCCTATCCGGACGATCCCTCGCGGCTGGCGAAGCACTACTTCTGATGCCTGCAGGCGGTGATCCACTGCTGCGGCACTGGTATGCACTCTGCCGCAGCCGCGACCTCGGCCGGCGCTTGCCGCTGGGCGTGCGCCTGTTCGGCCGCCGGCTGGCCGTGTTCCGCGGCGAGGACGGGCGGCCGGCCGTGCTCGAGGACCGCTGCGTGCATCGCCATGCGCCGCTGTCGGCCGGGCGCGTCTGCGCCGCACGGCTGCAATGTCCCTATCATGGCTGGGAGTACGAAGGCAGTGGCCGCGTCGCGCGGGTACCTGCGTTGGGCGCGGGCGTGCCCGTGCCGGCAGGGCTGCAGGCGGCCGCGCTGCCCTGCGTCGAGCAGGACGGGCTGGTGTGGACCTGGCCGGGCGAGGGTGTCCCGGACGGGCCGCCGCGACCGATCGCGACCTGCGGCGAACCCGGCTGGACGCGCTTCATCATGAAGACGCGCTTTCGCGGCAGCATCGAGGCCTGCCTCGAGAACTTCCTCGACTGCCCGCATGCGACCTTCGTGCACCGTGGCTGGTTCCGCTCGCCCACCGGGACACCGGTCACCGCGCGGGTGACCATGCTGGCCGACGGTGCGCAGGCCGAATACTTCGGCGAGCCGCGCCGGCGCAGCGTGATCTGGGCGATGTTCTCGCCACCGGGCGGCACGATGCACCATGTCGACCGTTTCATCGCACCGGCCACCAGCTGCGTCGACTATGCGTTCCCGAACGGGCTGGCCTACAACATCACCTCGACCTGCAGCCCGGTCGAGGGCGATGCGATCGAGGTCTACACGGTGATGTCGTTCCGCTTCCGTGGCCTCGGACCGCTGGTGCGCCTGTTCTTCGAGCCGCTGTCGCGCTGGATCATCCGGCAGGACGTGCGCATGCTCGACCGTGTTGCCGGGAACCGCGCTGACGGCGCAGCGCCGGCGCGCAGCACCGAGGCCGACCTGCTCGGGGAAGCGATCTGGCGCTGGCGTTCGGCCCTCGCTCGCGGGGAACCCACCCCGGCGGCCGGTGCGGTGCGCGACGTGCGGATCGTGCTGTGACCGCGCTCGCTGCGCGCATCGTGCGTGCGGATGCGCTGGTTGATCCACTGGTCGACGCGATGTACCGGCTCTATGCGGCGCACTACGATGCCTGTGAGCCTGTCCGCTTCCGCGCCGACCTCGCGGCCAAGGGCCATGTGATCCTGGTCGAGGAGGGCGGACGGTTGTGCGGCTTCTCGACCGCGGTCGACCATCCGTTCGACTGGAACGGCTCCCGGGTGCAGGTGCTGTTCTCCGGCGACACGATCATCGATCGCAGTGCCTGGGGACAGCAGGCGCTGAGCCGGGCGTTCGCGCGGCTGGCCGGCGCGCTGCAGGCACGCGATCCCGGCAGGCCGCTGTACTGGCTGCTGATCTCCAAGGGCCATCGCACCTACCGCTACCTCAGTGTGTTCGCGCGTCGCTTCTTCCCGCATCCGTCCGGCGGCGACGACGACCTGCGGCCGCTGGCCGATGCGATCGCCGCGGCACGCTTCGGCAGCGACTTCGATCCGGGGCGCGGCGTGGTCAGCTTCCCTCGGTCGATGGGCCAGTTGAAGCCTGACCTGGCCGAGGTGGCTTCGCGCCTGTCGTCGCGGCCGGAGGTGGCGTTCTTCCTGCAGCGCAATCCCGGCTACTGCAACGGCGACGAGCTGGTCTGCCTCGCCCGGCTGGCGCCGGAGAACCTGCGTTCGATGGTCCGCTCGTCCTTCCTCGCCGGTGTCGCCGATGGGCTGGACTGAACTCGCCGCGACGGTCGACGGTGCGCGCGACCGCCTGCAAAGCGATGCCGCCGATGCCGGGGCGACGCAGCAGGCACTGCTGCGCGACATCCTGTCGCGCCACCGCGGCTGCGCGTTCGCGCGCGCACATCGATTCGACCGCGTGCTCGACCGTTGCGGGCGGGCAGCGGGTGGCTCGACCGACGGGCTGGCGGCGTGGCGCGATGCGGTTCCGCCCGGCGACTACGAAAGGTTCGCACCGTCGATCGAGGCGATGGCCGCGGGAGAGCCAGGCCTGCTCGTCGATGAGCCGCTGGCCGCGTTCGAACGCACCGGCGGCAGCACCGGCGGCACGAAGCTGGTACCGCTGACCGCAAGCGGGCTGGCGCTGCTGAGGCAGGGACTGTTCGCCTGGCTCGACGACCTCTGCCTGGAGCGACCCGCCGCGATGGCCGGCACCAGCTACTGGTCGATCAGCCCGGCGGCACGGCGGCCGGAGGCGACCGCCGGTGGCATCCGGATCGGACTCGCCTCCGATGCCGAGTACTTCGGAGACGCCGCCGCCGCCGTGGGCAGCCTGCTGTGCGTGCCGCCGGCGGTCGCTGCGATCGACGACATCGAGGCCTGGCGCAACACCACGTTGCACTACCTCCTGGCCGACGAGCGCCTGGCGATGGTCTCGGTATGGAGCCCCACGTTCTGGACCGAACTGTGCCGGCAGGCGGTGGAAGGCCGGGAAAGGCTGGTCGATGCGATCGCGAGCGGACGCCGGCCCGACGCGCTGCCGCCGGCGGTCGATGCCGCGCTCGCTCGCCTGCGCGCGGACCCGCAGCGCGCGTTGCGGGTAGACGCTGCCCTGCGCGCGCCGGTGCCCGACTGGGCTGCGATCTGGCCCCGGCTGGCGCTGCTGTCGTGCTGGACCCACGCCAGCGCCGCTGCCTGGGTGCCATCGCTCGCGGCGGCCTTCCCCACGGTGGAGATCCAGGGCAAGGGACTGCTCGCCACCGAGGCCATCGTCTCGGTACCCCTGTGCGATGGCGGCGACCCGGTCGCAGCCGTCGGTTCCACGGTGATCGAGTTCGAGGACGACGGTGGCCGCTGCTTCGGCTGCCATGAGGTCGAGCAGGGCGGCGAGTATGCCGTGCTGGTCACCACCTCGGCCGGCCTGTACCGCTACCGGCTCGGTGACCGTGTCCGCGTCACCGGCCACTGGCAGCATGCGCCCAGGCTGCGCCTGCTCGGCCGCGGCACTGCCACCGGCGACCTGTGCGGCGAGAAACTGGACGAGGCGTTCGTGCTCGGCTGCTGGCAGGCGGCGCTGGAGGCCGATGGCGGCACCGGAGGCGCTGCGTCATCTGGGCGCGGGATGCGCACGATGCGCACGATGAGGCTGGTGCCGGTGCGCACGCCCGTCGTGGGCTATGTGCTGGTGCTCGATGCTGCCGACGGTGGCCAGGGCGATGCAGCCCGGCTGGCAATGCTGCTGGACGAGCGGCTCGCGCACAATCCGCAGTACGCCTATGCCCGGCGCGTAGGACAGCTCGCGCCGGTGGCCGCCTGCCGTGTCGATCGGCTCGCCGCTCGCCTGCAGGCGCTGGCGCTCGCGGGCGGACAGCGGCTGGGCGATGCCAAGCCTGGCGTGCTGGGTCGCGTCGGCGAGCCGGACCTTGCGTCCTTCGCGGTGGCGAGGCCATGAGCCGCTACCGCTTCGAACCGGCGGTCGAGGCGGACGATGCCGCGTTGCGTGCACGCATGGCGTCCGACTGGTTGCGCGGCGATCTGTCGGTGAGCTTCCGGCGCGAGCCGTCCTATTTCGCTGGCTGCGCGCTGCAGGGCGAGCAGGTGCAGGTGCACAAGTGCGTCGATTCGCAGACCGGCGAACTGGTCGGCATGGGCGCACGCCTGATGACCCAGCTGTGCATCAATGGCCGCTGGCAGCGGGTCGGGCTGCTGTCGGACCTGCGGCTGGCCGCGCATGCGCGCGGTGGCATGCTGGTCGCCCGCGGCTACCGCGTGCTCAAGGCCCTGCACGACGCCGATCCGGTCGATTTCTATCTCACGGTGATCCTCGACGGCAACCGGGCTGCCATCGGCTCGATCGCGAGCGGCCGCGCCGGCCTGCCGACCTATCGCGATGTCGGCCGCATGCTCAGCCCGGCCCTCTGCCTCGACCTGCCCAAGGCTGCACTGGCCTTGCCGGGCGTGTCCTTCCGGCGTGCAACCAGTGGCGACGAGGCCGACGTGGCCGGACTGCTCGCAGCCGCTGCTCTGCGCCGGCAGTTCACCCGCGACTGGTCGCGCTTTCCACCCGGCCTGTCGATCACCGATTTCTTCGTGGCCGAGCGGGGCAGCCGGCTGGTGGCGTGCGTGGCGGCCTGGGACCAGCATGCGTTGCGGCAGACCTTCATCGAAGCCTATTCGCCCAGGCTGGCCGTGCTGCGGCCGCTGTACAACGCGGCTGCACGCGTGGTGCCGCTAAAGCCGCTGCCAGCGCCAGGCGAACGCGTGCCGTATGTCTACCTGGCGGCGGTCGCCGTGGCCGGCGACGACGTCGCCCTGTGGCGCGGGCTGCTCCGGCATGCCTATCGCGATCTGCGCCGAGGACCGTGGCACCATGCGATCGTGTCGATGCACGAGGACGACCCGCTGGCCGTGGCGCTGGACGGGTATCGTGCGATCCGGGCCGCCGGCCGACTCTATGTCGTGCACTATGCGGACGGCGCCGGCGCGGTGGCTGCGCTGGACGATCGGGTGCCCTGCATGGACCTGTCCCGCATATGAACGCCCCGTCCGTACCGCGCTTCGCCCGACGCGCCGATCTCCCGCCCGCATTGCTTCGTGCGGCACGCATTGGCGAACTGCTGCGTGCCGCCTGCGTCGACTGGGTGGCGATCGTCGCCTGCTGGATCGCGATGGCCGTCGGGCCGTCTGCGCTCTGGCCGCTCTGGATGCTGCTGGTGGCCGGGCGCCTGCATGCGCTGGGCGTCGTGCTGCACGATGCCTGCCACCTGAAGCGGGCTGCGCCGACGGCCGCCTCGCGCCTGCTCGAGCTGCTCGCCGGCTACCCGATCACCTCGACGCTGCCTGCGATGCGCTACCACCACCTGCGGCATCATCGCCACAGCGGCATGGAACTCGATCCTTACTTCAAGCCGGGAGCCTCGCATCGGCTCCTGCCGGCGGTGCTCGGACGGCTGCGCGGGCCGGTGATGGTGATCGCCTGGTTCCTGCGCAGCTTCTTCGGCTGCGCGGCGCTGGCCTTGCCTCGGCTGCGCAACGCCTACGGACGCGTGTTCTTCGGCGAACGCAGCGACGTCGACCTGACGCAGCATGCCGAGATCGAGCGCTGCCTGCGGGCGGAACCGGCCCAGGCCCTGTTCTTCCTGTGCCTGGTGCCGGTGGCGATGCTCTGGCCACAGGCCTTCCTGTACGGCTACCTGCTGCCGCTGATGCTGGCCGGGTTGTTCAATGCGAACCGGGTAGTCGCCGAGCACCTTCATGTGCGTACCACCGACCGCGATCCCGCCACCCTCGTTGCCACCACCCGCACCCACGACTGGGGCCTGGCCGGGCGGCTGTTCCTCTATCCGCGCAACATCGGCTTCCATGTCGCGCACCACCTGCATCCGACGGTAGCGATGCACAACCTGCCGGCGCTGGACGCGTGGTATCGGGCGAACGAGCCAGGGTACCTCGGGCCGGCACCATTGCCGGCGATGGCGCCGACCCGCTGATGCCCGGCACTAGCCCTTTGCCGGGTCATTCCGGCTAAAGGCCGGTGGCGCAACGTCAGTCGCGCAACGTCAGTCGCGCAACGTGAGTCGCGCAACGTCAGTCGCAGAACGTCAGTCGCGGAACGAGGGATCGAGGCGGTCGGCCTGGCGCAGACAGGCTGCCCAGTTCTTCGCCCGGTTGGCCAGTCGCTCGCCCCCCTGAGACTGGCCAAGCGCGTATTCGCAGACCGAGTCTTCGATCAGCGTGACCGGAGCGCCGCCGGACAGTGCGGCGATCTGCCCCTTGCAGGCCATCTCGAGGAAGTGGTGCTCGAAGAAGGCATCCTGCACGCTCGCGCCGCACACCAGCGCACCGTGGTTTCGCAACAGCATGATCGACTGGTCGCCGAGGTCCCGGATCAGCGGCGCACGCTGCTCCATGTTGAACTCGAAGCCGCCGAACGAATGGTAGGCAATGCGCTTGTAGAAGGTGACCGCCTGCTGGTTGATCATCAGCAGGCCGTGCTGCTGGGACGACACGCCCATCGCCGCCTCGGTATGCGTATGGAACACCGCGTTCAGGTCGGGGCGTGCGGCGAGCAGGCCGGCATGGATCACCAGGCCGCCACCGCGCAGGCGCGGGCTGTCCTGCTGCGGGTTCCCCTCGAAGTCGAACTTCAGCAGGCTGGAGGCGGTGACCTCCTCGAACATCATCGTCGGCGGCTTGATCAGCAGGTGCTGCGGTTCGCCCGGCACGCGCATCGACAGGTGGTTGTAGGTGAGGTCGTTCGAGCCGTAGTGCGCGAGCAGCCGGTGGCAGCAGGCGAGGTCGACGCGGGCCGTCCATTCGTCGGTGGAGACCCGGCTGCGCACGTCGCTGCCCAGGCCGGAAGTCGAAGGATGGTTCATGGCGTCACGTCCTCAGGGTGTATCGCGGTCACGGCCGAAGCCGCAGCCGGGAGGGCCTCCGGCAGGAAGCCGCCAGACTGATGGCGCCATAATACGGCGTAGTGACCGCCGAGTCGAAGCAGCTCGTCGTGCGTGCCCTGTTCGACCACCCGTCCCGCGTCGAGCACCACCAGGCGGTCCATGCGGGCGATGGTCGACAGCCGGTGCGCGATCGCGATCACGGTCTTGCCCTCCATCAGCCCGAGCAACTGTTCCTGGATCGCGCGCTCGGCCTCGCTGTCGAGCGCCGAGGTGGCCTCGTCGAGCACCAGGATCGGTGCATCCTTGAGAATCACGCGCGCGATCGCGATGCGCTGGCGCTGGCCGCCCGACAGCTTGACCCCGCGCTCGCCGACATGTGCGTCGTAGCCGGTGCGTTCGTTCCAGTCCTGCAGGTCGACGATGAAATCGTGCGCCTGCGCCTTGCGTGCCGCCGCGACGATCTGTTCCATCGTCGCACCCGGACGGCCGTAGCCGATGTTGGCCGCGATCGACCGGTGCAGCAGCGAGGTGTCCTGGGTCACCATGCCGATCGCCGCGCGCAGGCTCTCCTGGGTGACCTCGGAGATGTCCTGGCCGTCGATCAGGATGCGGCCATGCTCGGTCTCGTGGAAGCGCAGCAGCAGGTTGACCAGCGTCGACTTGCCGGCGCCGGACCGGCCGACCAGTCCGACACGCTCGCCGGGCTTGATGTCCAGCGACAGGTCATCGAGCACCTTGCGGCCATCCTCCCGGGAATAGGTGAACGTGAGGTGCTCGAAGCGGATCGCACCGCCCTGCGGCGCAGGCTTCACCGCCAGGTCGGTGGCACCCGGCCGGTCGGTCAGCGTCAGCGGCACTGCGATGGTCTCCATGCCCTCCTGCACGACGCCGATGTTCTCGAAGATGCCGGTGACTTCCCAGCTGACCCAGCCGGCGACGTTGGAGATCTGCCAGGCGAGCGGCAGCGCGGTGGCGACCAGCCCGGCACCGATCACGCCTTCGCTCCACAGTGCGATGCCGATGGCCGCGGTCGAGGTCAGCAGCAGGGCGTTCATCACCGACAGCGTGAACATGAAGCGGGTGATCAGGCGCATGTGCGCAGCCATCGCCGCGGTGTGCTCGTCGATCACCTCGCGCACGAAGGCATCCTCGTCGCGCGCGCGGGCGAACAGCTTCACGGTGAGGATGTTCGTGTAGCTGTCGACCACGCGGCCCATCACCATCGAGCGCACTTCCGAACTCGCCTTTGCCAGGTCGCGCATGCGCGGCACGAAGCGGTGAAGGAAGAATACATAGCCGACGAACCACAGCGCCGTGGGCACGGCCAGGCGCCAGTCGACGGCCGCCATCAGCAGCAGCGCGGTGAGCCCGTAGATCACGATGTACCAGATCGCGCGGATGCTGCTGACCACGCATTCGCGCAGCGCGTTGCTCGTCTGCATCACCCGGTTGGCGATGCGCCCGGCGAAGTCGTTCTGGAAGAAGGACCAGCCCTGCCGTGCGACATGCCAGTGGCTCTGCCAGCGGATCATGCTGGTGACGCCGGGCAGTACCGCATTGTTTCGCACCAGACTGTCGGCGAGCATCGCCAGCGGGCGTCCGAGCAGGATCAGCAGCGCCATGCCGGCCAGCATCGGCCCGGAGTCCGCGAAGGCCGCCGCACGGTCGGGGTGCTCCATCAGCCCGACCAGGCGGCCGATGAACAGCGGGATCACCGTGTCGATCAGGGCCACCGCCAGGCCGGTGCAGAGCATCGCGAGATAGAGCCCGCGCGTCTGGCGGATGAAGTGCCAGTAGAACGCGAGCAGCCCGGCAGGCGGTGGCCCGGGCGGCAGTGCGGTCTGCTGCACGCGGGTTTCGAAGTAGCGGAAGATCGGCAAGGGCATGGGCGCGCCGGCGGCGGCAGTCGACAGGGGGCATCCGGCGGTTGCCGGCAGCCGTCGGATTGTCCTCCGGTACGGCTGGTGCTGCGCGGTCGTTCAGTCCGTCAGGCCGCGCGACGACGCATCCTCGGCCCATGCGTCGACCAGCACGTGCAGCGCGTTTTCCGGCCAGTTGCCGCAGCGCGCGGCGTAGCTTGCCAGGTGGGTCGCCGCGGCGAGCCGCCGGGAGGTCGCGCTGGCGCCCGCGGTTGCCGGCGGGGCGAGCGCCTCGAGGGTGAACTGCTGCAGCTTCTCGGCGGCCAGTTCGACCCGCTTCACGTCGCTGCGCAGCGGGGCGGTCGCGTCCGCCGCGAATGCCCCGATGTCTTCCTTCAGCAGGCGGCGCACGCCGCGCAGCGGCTTCACCACCTGCTCGCGCCAGTCGCGCGTGGCCTGGTCCAGCGCTGCCACGGCGGCGTCGTCGAGCATCCGGCCGCAGTCGGCCAGATACAGCAGGAACAGCACCAGGTTGACGTCGGCGCCGCCCTCGTCCTGGAGGGCGAGGCAAGCCTGCGGTACGTCCGGCCGGGCGTAGATGCGCAGCGAGAAGCCCCAGAAGCCGTCCTTGCCGGTGGCGTCGGCCGTCACGATGCCGGCTCTTCCTTCCAGCGTTTCACCATGCGCGTGTCGATGCCGAACAGGTCCAGCGCGCGGCCGACGGTCTGGGTGACGATGTCGTCCAGCGTCTTCGGCCGGTGGTAGAAGGCCGGCACCGGCGGCATGATGATCGCGCCGTTGCGCGTCGCCTGTTCCATCAGCGAGATGTGCCCTGCATGCAGGGGCGTCTCGCGCAGCAGCAGCACCACGCGGCGGCGCTCCTTCAGGCACACGTCTGCAGCGCGCACGATCAGTTCGTCGTCGAACGAGTTCGCGATACCCGACAGCGTCTTGATCGAGCACGGGGCCACCAGCATGCCTTCCGTCTTGAACGAGCCACTGGAGATCGACGCGCCGATGTCGCGGTAGTTGTGCTGCGCGCTGGCGAGCGACTTCACATGGTCGAGGTCGTAGTCGGTTTCCTCGACCAGCGTGCGCGCGGCCGAGGGCGACATCACCAGGTGGGTCTCCACGTCGGGCAGGTCGCGCAGGATCTCGAGGGCGCGCACGCCGTAGATGATGCCGGACGCGCCGGTGATGCCGATGATCATTCGCTTCATGCAGGGCCGTCCGGTCGTGGGCCGCGCATCTCGCGCGGCTGTTCAGGCGTGGGAAAACAGGAAGGCGGGGAGGGTAGCAGATGCGCCGCGCCTCCTGTTGGCCCTTGCCTCCGTAACGGCGTCCGGCCGGCCTCTGGCCGGGAGGGGGCAGCAGGGGGGCGGCAGGGGGCCGGGCGCGCTAGAATCGGCCGCCATGAAAGACATCCCCTGGTCGCAACGACTGCTGCACCGGCTCGAGCCGGAAACCGCCCACCTGGCTGCATTGTCCGCGCTGAAACTGGGCGTGGCGCCGATGCCGCAACCGTTCGAGGATCCGATCCTCGCCACCCGGGTGTGGCACCTCGATTTCGCCAGCCCGATCGGGCTGGCTGCCGGTTTCGACAAGGATGCCGAGGTCATCGACCCGATGCTCCGGGCCGGCTTCGGTTTCGTCGAGGCCGGTTCGGTGACGCCGAAGCCGCAGCCGGGCAACCCGAAGCCGCGCCTGTACCGGCTGACCGAGGACCGCGCGGTGATCAACCGCTTCGGCTTCAACAGCCAGGGCATCGATGTCTACGTCGAGCGGCTGCGTGCGCGCGGCCGTGCCGGTGCAGCGCGCGGCATCGTCGGTGCGAACGTCGGCAAGAACAAGGAGACGGTCGATGGAGCGGCCGACTACGTGATCGGCATCCGGGCCGTGGCCGGTCTGGCCGACTACGTGGTCTGCAACATCTCCTCGCCGAACACGCCGGGCCTGCGCGGCATGCAGGCGCGCGCCCCGATCGAGGACCTGCTGGTGCGGGTGACTGACGCCCTGCGCGAGGCCACGCCGACCGGGCGCAGGCGGCCACCGCTGCTGGCCAAGGTCGGGCCCGACCTGGACGCGCAGCAGGTACAGGACATCGCCGAGGTGGCGCTGGCCACCGGCGTCGACGGGCTGGTCATCGGCAACACGACGATCGAGCGGCCGCCGGGCCTGGCCAGCCGGGACGCAGCGCAGGGCGGTGGCCTGTCCGGTGCGCCGCTGCTGCCGCGGGCCAACGCCTGCCTGGCCGAGTTCGCGCGCGCCACCGGCGGCCGCCTGCCGATCATCGGCTGCGGCGGGGTGGCCAGCGGCGCCGACGCCTATGCGAAGATCCGCGCCGGTGCCTCGCTGGTCCAGCTCTATTCGGCGCTGGTGTTCTACGGCCTGCCGCTGGTCAACGAGATCAAGCGCGAGCTGGCTGCGCTGCTTCGCCGCGACGGCTTCTCCAGCATTGGCGAGGCGGTCGGGGCGGACCTGCGCGCCTGAGCTCAGCGCGCGGCGGGTACCCGGCTCATGTAGATGCCGGCACCGATCACGACCAGCGCGCCGATCAGCAGCCAGCGGTCGGGCCATTCGTTCCAGAACAGCACGCCGAGCAGCACCGCCCACAGCAGCCCGGTGTACTTGAAGGGCGTGACGACGGCGGCACGGCCCAGGCGCAGCCCCTCGATCATCGCGAACTGCGCCCCGGCACTGATCACGCCGGCCAGAACGAACCAGGCGAGCGCGACGCCCCCGACCGGCAGCCAGTCGGACGGCGCCATCAGCGCGCCGCCGACCCCGACGATCAGCGTGGACCAGAACAGGATGGACAGCGAATGGTCGGTGCGCGACAGCCTGCGCGAGGCCAGATCGCGCAGGCCATTGACCGCAGCGCCGGCCAGCGGCAGCAGCAGCGCCCACTCGAAGCTCGCGGCGCCCGGGCGGATCATCACCAGCACGCCGACGAAGCCGACGAGGATCGCGATCCAGACGCGGCGCGAGACCTTCTCGCCGAGCACGGACGCGGACAGCGCCGCCACGAAGATCGGGCTGGCGAAGACGATCGCGGTCACGGTGGCCAGCGGCAGCTCGTGCAGCGCGCTGAGGATCAAGAAGGTACCGACGAGGAACAGCCCGCCGCGCGTGAGTTGCCCGCGCCAGGATACGATCGTGAGCATGCGCGGGCCGCCTACCGCCAGTGCCCAGGCGAAGATCACCAGCAGTGCGGACCCCTGGCGGAGCGCGATCACCTGTCCGACCGGGTAGGTCTCGAGCAGGAACTTGGAGATCGAATCCCCGAGCATCAGCAGCAGTGCGCTGATCATCATCGCGACGATGCCGCGCGCCTGTGCCGCTGCCGCCTTCGCCGCCGGATCCTTGGGACTGGTCGCGGGCGCAGCAGGCGTCGGTCCGGCTGCGTCCGGCGCGCCGGTACCGTCCGCCTGTTGCGCCATCAGGCGGCTGCCCGGTCGGGGTCGACGCAGGCGAGTGCCGCGCGCATCACCTCGATGGCCTGGGACTGGGCGGTACCTACCTTCGGTGCCCTTTCACTGAGCAGGCGGCGCCAGGCGCGTGCGCCCGGCACTGCCTGGTAGAGCGCGAGCATGTGGCGGGTGATCGAGGCCATCGGGGTGCCCTCGGCCATCCGTGCACAGGCGTAGTCGATCATCGCCTCGACCACTTCGCGCCGATCGACCGTGCGCGTCGCATCGCCGAACAGGCTGCGGTCGACGTCGGCGAGCAGCCACGGCGAGTAGTAGGCGGCACGGCCCAGCATCACGCCGTCCAGGCCGAAGGTATCGAGCGCCGCGTGGCAGTCCTCGATCGTCTGCAGGCCGCCGTTGATCACGATCGACAGCCCGGGCCGGTCGCGCTTGAGCTGCCCCACCACCGGGTAGCGCAGCGGCGGGATCTCGCGATTGTCCTTCGGGCTCAGGCCGTCCAGCCAGGCGTTGCGTGCATGAACGACCAGCGTGCGGCAGCCGGCGGCCGCTACCGCGTCGACCAGCGTGTACAGACGCTCGGTGGAGTCGTCGCGGTCGATGCCTATCCGGGTCTTCACCGTCACCGGGATGCGCACCGCGGCGATCATCGCCGCCACGCCTTCGGCGACCAGTGCCGGTTCCGCCATCAGGCAGGCCCCGAAACGCCCGGACTGCACGCGATCGCTCGGGCAGCCGACGTTCAGGTTGACCTCGTCGTAGCCCTCTGCCTCGGCGAAGGCCGCACAGGCGGCCAGGGCCGCCGGGTCGCTGCCGCCGAGCTGGATCGCCACCGGATGTTCGGCACGGTCGAAGCGCAGGAAGCGCGCGCGATCGCCATGCAGCAGCGCGCCGGTGGTGACCATCTCGGTGTAGAGCCGGGCATGCCGCGACAGCAGGCGCAGGAAGTAGCGTGCGTGGCGGTCGGTCAGGTCCATCATCGGCGCCACGCAGAAGCGATGCTGCGCATGCAGGGGCGGGTGCGGGGCCGGCGTGGCGGGCGACAGGTGCAAGGGCTGCTCGGTGGCGGGGAAACAGCCTAGAATTATCCCACCAACACCGGAATCACACCGGCACGCGACATCCGCTGTCGCCATGGAAGGCAGGAATGATCGAAGCAGCTACCCTGGACCGTCTGCGCGCGCTGGTCGGCGACCGGTTGCAGACGACGCAGGCGATCCGCGAGCAGCATTCGCACGACGAGTCCGGGCATGCGCATGCGCTGCCCGACGCCGTGCTGTTCGTCGAGTCCACCGAGGATGTGTCCGCGGTGCTGCGCCTGGCCTCCGCCTGCCGGATGCCGGTGGTGCCGTTCGGCACCGGTACCGGCATCGAAGGTGCTTCGATCCCGGTGCATGGCGGCCTGTCCCTCGACCTGTCGCGCATGGACCAGGTGCTGTCGGTGAACGTCGACGACCTCGATGCACGCGTGCAGGCGGGCGTGACGCGCCTGCAGCTGAACGACGCGCTGAAGGCGCACGGGCTGTTCTTCCCGATCGATCCCGGCGCCGATGCCTCGATCGGCGGCATGGCCTCGACCCGGGCGTCGGGCACCAACGCGGTGCGCTACGGCACGATGCGCGAGAACGTGCTCGGCCTGACCGTGGTGACGGCGTCGGGAGAGGTGATCCGCACCGGCGGCCGGGCGCGCAAGTCGGCCGCTGGCTACGACCTCACCCGACTGTTCGTCGGTTCGGAAGGCACGCTCGGCGTGATCACCGAGGTGCAGCTGAAGCTGTACGGCCAGCCGGAGCGTATCGCCTCCGCGGTGTGCCAGTTCGACACGCTCGAAGGTGCAGTGCGCAGCGTGATCGAGACCATCCAGCTCGGCGTGCCGGTGGCGCGCATCGAACTGCTCGACGAACTGCAGATGCAGGCGTCGATCGCATACTCGAAGCTCGATGAGTTCATGCCGGCTCCGACGCTGTTCTACGAATTCCACGGCAGCGAGGCCGGGGTGGCCGAGCAGACCGCCACGGTGGCCGCACTGGCGGCCGGGCATGGCGGCGGCGCCTTCCGCTGGGCCGCGAAGACCGAGGATCGCAACCGGCTGTGGAAGGCGCGGCATGCGGCCTACTACGCCGGCCTCGCGCTGCATCCGGGTGCCCGGAGCATGGTCGCCGATGTCTGCGTACCGATCTCCCGGCTGGCCGAATGCGTGCTGGCCGCGCAGCGCGACAGCCGGGAAGCGGGTCTGGTCGCGCCGATCGTCGGCCATGTCGGCGACGGCAACTTCCACGTCACCTATCTCGCGCGCGACGAGCGCGAGCGTGCGCTGACCGTGTCGCTGCACCGCGTGCTGGTCGAGCGGGCGATCGATGCCGGGGGTACCTGCACCGGCGAGCACGGCATCGGCATCGGCAAGCGCGGCTACCTCGCGCGCGAGCATGGTGAAGGTGCGGTGTCGGCGATGCAGGCGATCAAGCGCGCACTCGACCCGCTGGGCATCATGAACCCGGGCAAGGTGCTGCCGGATGCCGGCTGATCCCGGGGCGGCGGCCGTGGCCGGTGCCGGCGACGTACGCCGTCCGGCGCTGGTGATCTCGAATGCCACCGTGTTCGACGGCAGCGGCGCGCCGCGCTTCACTGGCGATGTCGCGATCGAGGGTGACCGCATCGCGGCGATCGCCGAGGGCGGCACGCTGCGCGGCGCGGCGTCCATCGATGCCAGCGGGCTTGCGCTCGCGCCCGGATTCATCGATGTCCATACCCACGACGACCGCATGCTGCTCGATGGCGGCGGCATGGCGCCCAAGGTCAGCCAGGGCGTGACCACGGTGGTCGCCGGCAACTGCGGCATCTCGCTGGCAGGCCTGGCGCTGCAGGGCAGGCCACCCCAGCCGCTGGACCTGCTCGACCCTGCCGGCGGATGGTTCCGCTTCCCGACCTTCGAAGACTACTTCGCGGCGTTCGAGCGGCAGCCGGCGGCGACCAATGCGGCCTTCCTCGTCGGTCACTCGACGCTGCGTGCCGCGGCGATGGACGACCTGTCTCGCGCCGCATCGCCTGCTGAATGCCGGCGCATGTGCGCGGCGATCGACGAGGCGATGCAGGCCGGGGCGATCGGGCTGTCGACCGGTACCTTCTATCCGCCAGCCGCCGCCGCTCCGACGTCGGAACTGATCGAACTGTCGCGTCGGCTGACCGCCTGCGGCGGGCTGTACGTGACCCACATGCGCAACGAAGCCGAGGCGATCCTGCCGGCGATCGACGAGACGCTGGAGATCGGCAGGGCCTGCGGCATCGGCGTCGTGATCTCGCACCACAAGGTGGCCGGTCTGGCCAACCACGGCCGGTCGGTCGAGACGCTGGCGCGCATCGCCGAGGCGATGCAGCAACAGCCGGTGGCGCTCGACTGCTATCCGTACGAAGCATCCTCAACCGTGCTCAGCGCGTCGCGCCTGTCGATGTCCTCCCGGGTGCTGGTGGCATGGTCGACGCCCCATCCGGAATGTGCGGGGCGCGACCTGGCCCAGGTCGCCGCCGACTGGGGGGTATCGGCCGAGGAGGCTGTGCGGCGCCTGCAGCCGGCGGGCGCGATCTACTTCATGATGGACGAACGCGACGTACAGCGCATCCTCGCGTTTCCCGAGACGATGGTCGGCTCCGACGGGTTGCCGCACGATGCCAGCCCGCATCCCCGGCTGTGGGGTACCTTCCCGCGTGTGCTGGGCCACTACAGCCGCGACCTCGGGCTGTTTCCGCTGGAGGTCGCGGTGCACAAGATGACCGGATTGCCGGCTGCGCGCTTCGGGCTGAACGCGCGGGGCCGTATCGAGCCGGGCGCCTATGCCGACCTCGTGCTGTTCGATCCGGCCACCGTGATCGACAGCGCCACGTTCGAGTCGCCGGTACGGCCGGCGGCCGGCATCCATCTGGTGATGGTGAATGGCACACCGGTGTGGCGCGACGGTGTTGCGACCGGGGAGCGCCCCGGTCGCGTCCTGCGCAGGGAGGAACGATAATGAGTGGCGGACACAGGCTCGACGGGAAGGCTGCGCTGGTCACCGGTGCGGCGAGCGGCATCGGGCGGGCGATCGCCGAGGCCTGCGCAGCGGCCGGATGTGCGGTGGTCCTTGCCGACCTGAACGGGCCGGGCGCCGGCGAGGCTGCCTCGGCGATCGTCGCCGCAGGCGGCCGGGCGATCGGCGTGGCGATGGACGTGACCGACGAACAGCAGGTGGAAGCCGGCTTCGATGCCTGCACCACTGCCTTCGGCGGCATCGATATCGTGGTGTCCAATGCCGGCATCCAGATGGTCAAGCCGGTGCAGGAGTTCACGTTCGACGAGTGGCGGCGGATGATCGGTATCCACCTCGACGGTGCCTTCCTGTGCACCCGGGCCGCGCTGCGCCGGATGTACGCCGCTGGCCGCGGCGGATGCATCCTGTACATGGGTTCGGTGCATTCGAAGGAAGCCTCGGCCCTGAAGGCACCTTACGTGTCCGCCAAGCATGCGCTGGTCGGACTGGCGAAGGCGGTGGCGAAGGAGGGCGGGCCGCAGGGCGTGCGCACCAACGTGATCTGCCCGGGTTTCGTGAAGACGCCGCTGGTGCTGGCGCAGATCCCTGAACTCGCCCGTCGCCACGGCATCAGCGAGGACGAGGTGGTTCGCACCATCATGCTGAAGGATACGGTGGACAACGTGTTCACCACGGTCGAGGACGTCGCGCAGACCGCGCTGTTCCTGGCGGCGTTCCCGACCGATGCGCTGACCGGGCAGTCGGTGGTGGTCAGCCACGGCTGGCACATGGAATAGCAGGGACGCAGGCGCAAGACACGGCGGCCACCGGTTCCGGGGCCGCGCACGGAAGGCATAGAGGAGCATGCATTGAGCGACGAGATACAGGGTTCCCCCGACGGCACGATCTACTTCGAGGACATGACGGTCGGCCGCCACTTCAACACCGGCAGCGTGGTGCTCGAGGAGGCGGAGATGATCCGCTTCGCGAAGGAATTCGACCCGCAGCCGATGCATACCGATCCGGAGGCCGGACGGGCCTCGATCTTCGGCGGCCTGATCGGCAGCGGCTGGTACACGGCGGCACTGACGATGAAGCTGGTGATCGGCGGCGACATGCGGTCGGACGACCGCGGGCGCGTCGGGCTGGGCATCGAACTGCTGCGCTGGCCGACGCCGACCCGGCCCGGGGACATCCTGACGGCGGTCACCGAGATCCTGGAGGCGCGTCCGTCCGGTTCCCGGCCGGACCGTGGCATCGTCAAGCTCCGGACGCTGACCTACAACCAGAAGCGCGAAGTCATGCAGGAACTGGTGGCCAACGTGCTGGTGCCGCGCCGGCCAGCCTGACGGCTCCCTGGCGGCCGCGCAGCGCCGGGAACTGCACGACGGCGCTCGGTTGCCGTGCCGGGCTGCTACAGTTCTGCCGTGCCGGGCCGTTACCCGGTTACTGTTCGGCGGGGATCGGGTGGAGCATTCGTTGGACCCCGACCGATCAACGACCCAGAGACAAGGCCTTGAGCGAGAACCCCCTTTTCCTGCACGATCCGAACGACGAGGCGACCTTGAAGGCTGCAGGTATGCCCGATCCGGGCGTGACCGCGGTGACGGTTGCACAGTCGCAGCCGGAGCCACAGATCGCCCGGGCCGAGCGGCGCGTGCTGGCAGTGCTGTTCGCGGACGTCAGCAACAGCACCGCGCTCTATTCGAAGCTGGGCGATACGCAGGCGAAGGCGGCAATCGACGAATGCTTCGAACGCATCCTGCTTTTGCTCGCCAGGTTCGAAGGCCGGCTGGTGAAGACGATCGGCGACGAGTTGCTGTGCGTGTTCCCGACCGCGGACCAGGCGGTGCTGGCGGCGAGCGAGATGCAGGTGGCGATCGACGAGCGCAGGTTCGGTGGCCAGGCGATCCAGCTGCACATCGGCCTGCACTACGGAGCGGCGCTGGTTTCGGCCAATGATGTGTACGGCGATACGGTCAATGTCGCTGGCTACCTGACCGCCGTGGCCGGGGCGGGGCAGATCGTCGCCAGCGAGGCGGCTGCGGTGCAGTTGTCGGCGGCACTGAAGAGCTGCGTCCGGCCGGTGTACCGCGCGCTGCTGAAGGGTTCCGGCCGCGAGACCATCGTTTACCAGGTGGTCTGGTCGCGCGCCGAGGGTGAGCTGACCGACGTCAGCTTCGATTTCAGCCGCCAGCTCCCACCCGACATGGGTGCGCTGGTGCTCGAACTGGACCAGACCTCGCTCGAGGTCCGGGCGGAGCGGCCTTCGGTGTCCATCGGACGTTCGTCGAAGTGCGACCTGGTGGTCGATGTGCCGAAGGTGTCGCGCCTGCACCTGACCATCCAGCTTCGCCGCACGCACTTCTACCTGGTCGACCAGAGCATCAACGGCACCTGGGTGACTACCGATGGCGGCAACGAATGCCACCTGCTGCGCGCCGAGATGATGCTGTCGGGCGCTGGCGTGATCTCGCTTGGCTGCCCGCAGCACGCCGCGCCCGAGTGGCGCATCCTCTTCCGGTACGACCGCCGTTCGGTGTTCCGCCTGAGCGACGCCACGGCGGCGGTGCTGCCGTTTCCCGTACCCCGGCGCTAGCCGGGGCCGGGCCTGGTGGCTGGCACCCGGTTGAGCGGGGGCTGCCCGCGGTAGCGCGCCTACTTGCGCGCAGCCGCCGCCACGTCGCCGGCACTGGCCAGCGCGCCCACCTTCCACGCGAGGCCAAGGACCTTGTCCACCTGCGCCTTCGGCAGCACGTCCTCGGCAAGGCCGCGGAACTTCGCCTCCAGGTCGGCATCGGTCTGCGGCCGCTTCAGGCTGCCGATCGCCGCCTCGACATACTTGCTCAGCGTGCGGCCGTCCTTCAGCCTGACCTCGACCAGGGTCTGGTCCTCGTGCATCGTGCTGTCGACCACCGCGGTGACCTTGTCGCGCAGCGCGACCACCTTCGTGTCGCGCACCACCGCGTCGCTGTACTCGCGCTCGCCTGCCGCACCGTAGATGAAGCCGGCAGCGGCCGAGTGGTAGACGCTGAACTTGCCTTCCAGCCCGGTCTGCGGCGTCTTCTTGCCGGTGAGCTCGAGCACCAGCGGATGCACCTTCGCCAGCACCGACTCGATCTCGTCGCCGGTGAGCTTGTGTTCGTTGCGCAGTTGCACGCAGGCGTCGATGATCGGGTGGATCACGATGCCGCAGGCGAACGGCTTGTAGGTGTTCAGGTCGATCTCGAAGGTGCTGCCCAGGCCGTCGATGATCTCCGACGGATCGAACTTCGTCGACAGCACGTGGGCGAAGCCGCGCGGGGCTTCGATACCGCGGTTCGAGCTGGTGAAGTTCTTCTCCGCGAGCAGCGCGGACATCAGGCCGTTCTTCGCGGCATTGCCCGGATGGAACGGCTTGCACATGGTGCCGAACATCTCGCGCAGGCCCGAGGACTGGGTGGCGGCGATGCCCAGTGCCCAGACCATCTGCTGCTCGTTCAGGCCGAGCAGCTTGCCGCAGGCGGCGGCCGCACCCATCACGCCGGCAGTGCCGGTGATGTGCCAGCCGGTGTCGTAGTGGTTCGGGTAGACCGAGTTGCCGATCCGGCACTCGACCTCGACGCCCAGCACCAGCGCATGCACGAAGTCTTCGCCGCTGACCGGACGGTGCTCGGCCAGGGCCAGGATCGCCGAGCACACCGGGCCGGCCGGATGGATCACCGTCTTCAGGTGGGTGTCGTCGAAGTCGAACATGTGCGAGCTGATGCCGTTGAGCAGCGCGGCATGCAGGATGTCCAGCCGCTCGCTGCGGCCGAGCACCGACGCCTGGGCCGCACCTGCCATCGGCGCCAGCGCGGCCAGCGCGATGTCCATGCCCTCATGGTGCGAGCCGCCGATCGCGCAGCCCAGCCAGTTGACGAAGGTGCGCGTCGCATGGTGCCGGGTGGTCGCCGGGATCGATTCGAAACGCGACTCGACGACGTAGCGGGCGAGGATTCGGGTGACTTCTTCCATGTGCGGCTCCTGGCAGGCGGTTGCGTGCGGCGCGCATGCAGCGCGCACGGCGGGCACGAAAAAGCCGCGATTCTACCGAACCGCGGCTTCGGGGTACTGCCGGATGCCGGTCAGACGGTCTCGGGCATCTTCGTACGGGTGCCGAACTGGGAGGACGACAGGGTCCCTTCGGCGACGCCGTTGGCTACCGTCTCGTCCGGGAAGATCAGCTCGACCTTGTTGCCGACCGGGTCCTTGGTGAACACCTGGTAGGCATTGGTCGACACCAGCTGCTCTTCGTACTCGACGCCGAGGGCCTTGATCCGCGACCGGTACTCGTCGATGCCGACGCAGTGGTAGGCGGTGTGGTCGTAGCCCGAATGTGCCTCGTCGATGCCGGTCCAGTCTTCCGGGAAGCGCACGACGACATGGAGCAGCGGGTGGTCGCCGTCGTACATCCAGATGCCCTCGGACGGGAACGGCGGGCGATAGCCGATCTTCAGGCCCAGCAGCCCTTCGTAGAACGCCTCGATCTTCGGCAGGTCCGAACGGCGGCAGCCGATATTGATGTGATGCACGGGAACGCGCGACTGGGTCATGTCTGTCTCCTCGGGATCGCGGCGACTTCGACGTGGGCGTCTGCGTCCGGCCGCGGTTGGATGATGTTCCGGCTACCCCTGCACTTTACTCCCGGGGCGCCGCTCAGTCGATCCGGACCTTCGCGGTCTTCACCACCTTGGCCAGCTTCTCGATCTCCGACCGGATCATCGCGCCGAATGCCTCGGGCGTGCTGCCGGCGATCTCGGCGCCGACGCTGGTCAGGCGTTCGCGCACGTCCGGTTCCTTCAGGATGCGCACCAGTTCGGCGTTGATCCGGCCGACGATCTCGCGCGGCACCCCGGCCGGCACCAGTATGCCGTTCCAGGAGTTGTTCGCGTACCCGGGCAGTCCGGATTCGGCGACCGTCGGCACGCCGGGCAGCACCGGGGAGCGCGTCTCGGTGGTGACCGCCAGTGCGCGCAGCCGGCCGCTGCGGATATGCGGCGTGGCGGTGATCGTGTTCTCGAACTGCATCGAGGTCTGGCCGCCGAGCAGGTCCACCAGGGCCGGGGCGGAACTCTTGTAGGGCACGTGCACCATGTCGAGCCCGGCGAGCTGCTTGAACATCTCGCCGGAGATGTGTCCGAGCCCACCCGAGCCGGACGACCCGAAGGTGAGTTCGCCAGGGCGCTTCCTCGCCAGCGCGATCAGTTCCTTCACCGACTTCACCGGCAGCGACGGATTGACCACCAGTACCGCTGGGGAACTGGTCAGGTGGATCACCGGCGCGAAGTCCTTCAGCATGTCGAACGGCAGCTTGTAGAGCGACGGATTCACCGCGATCGTGCCGACCGTCGCGATCACCCAGGTGTAGCCGTCGGGCGGCGACTTCACCGCCAGCTCCATGCCGATGTTGCCGTTGGCGCCGCCACGGTTCTCGACCACGACCTGCTGGCCCCAGGCCTCGGTGACCTTCTGCGCGATCAGCCGTGCGGTCTGGTCGGTCGGGCCGCCCGGGGTGAACGGGCAGATCAGGCGGATAGGCTTGACCGGGAATGCCGGCTGGGCCGCGGCCGTCAGGGGGGCGAGCAGGGCTGCGGATGCACCCAGGATCGCCAGCAAGCGCTCGGAACCATGCCGTTCTACGGTCGATGTCATCTATGCTCCTCCGGAAGATCGTCCTTGTTTGGCGGGGACTCTAACCCGTCCGGAGGGCCGATGCACGCCGCGGCGGCAGGCTCAGTCGACCGGCGCGAAGCCGGCGTCGACGATCACCTCGCGCCCGCGCGCGGAGCACAGCAGGTCGAAGAAGGCCTGACCGAGCGCGGGTTCGCTGGCCTTCGCGGCGCGGGCTGCGCCGTATGCGGTGATCACCTGCAGTTCGGCAGGGAACGCGGGCAGCAGGTCGATGGTCGGTATCGGCTTGATCTCGCTTACCTGGGTGACGCCGATCGAGCCCGGGATGCGCTGTTCGCCCAGCCAGGTCATCGACACGTTGCCGTTCGGGAAATGGCGGATGCGGTCGGCCAGTGCATCGCGGATGCCCAGGCTCACCAGTGCATTGTCGAAGTTGCGCCCGGCGGACGCGATCTGCGGATCGGGATAGACCACCAGCGTCGCGGCGAGCATCGTCGCGCGCAGGGCCTCCGGCGTCGAAACATCCACCGGCGGGTGTCCCTTGGGCACCACCACGCCCATGCCGACCCGGCCGAGCGTACGCTGCGATCCCGGCACTACCCAGCCGGTCGTGGACAGGTCGTCGAGCATCTCCGGGGTGAGCAGGATCACGTCGGCCGGCTCGCCGGCCAGCACGCGTGCCTTCTGCTGGCCGACCGCGCCGAAGGTGGCCGATACCTTCGCCCCCGAGGACTGCTCGAATACCGGGACCAGTTCGGTCACCACCGCCTGCATCGCGCCGGCACTGATGATGTGCAGTGTCTTCATGTCAGGCCTTCACTTCGTTGACCAGCGGCTGCCCTTTGCACCAGCGGTCGAGGTTGTCCAGGAAGATCGCCGCCACCCGCGCCTCGTTGCCGTCGGAGGTCGACGAGTTGTGCGGCGTGCAGATCACGTTCGGCATGTCCCACAGCGGCGACTCGGTCTGCAGCGGCTCGGTCTCGAACACGTCGAGGTAGGCGCCAGCGAGGTGCCCGGACTGCAGCGCGGCGATCAGGTCGTTCTCGACCACCACCGGGCCGCGCGCGACGTTGAGCAGGTGTGCGCCCTTCGGCAGCAGCGCGAGCCTGCGTGCGTCGATCATGCCGCGCGTCTCGTCGCTCAGCGGGCAGCAGAGCATCAGCCAGTCGGTCTTCGGCAGCAGCTCATCGAGCTTCGACGGATGCACGATTTCGTCCACGACGTCGTCGGGCCGCTTCGGGCTGCGCCGTACGCCGATCACCTTCAGTCCCAGGGCCTTGGCGATCGGCGCGGTGAAGCCGCCGATGGAGCCGACGCCGACGATCACCATGGTCTGCCCGCGCAGGTCCTTCGGCGTCTCGGCGCCGCGCAGTGCATGCCATTCGTGCGCACGCTGTGCCGGCAGCCACTTCATGAAGCCTCGCGAGAGCATCAGCATCGCGCCGATCGAGGTCTGCGCGATCGGCTCGGCATGGGTGCCGGCGCCGGTCGAGACGCGGACGCCGCGTGCCATCAGTTCACCGTAGATCGGGCGGTCGATGCCGGCACTGGCGATCTGCAGCCACTTGAAGCCCTTCGACTGGTCGATCGGCTTGAAGAAGTGCGGGCAGGCTTCCGGCACCGGCTCGTAGTGGCCGGCGTGCGACATCGAGCCGAAGCGGATGTCGCGCGACAGGAAGCCGGCGTCGATGCGCGAGGCGATGTCGTCGGGCAGGTAGACCAGCTTCGTGTCGAGCCGCACCAGTTCGAAGGTGGTGTTGTTCGCCTTCTCGATCTGCGCCAGCCGTGCGGCATGTTCGTCGATGAAGTTCTTCGAAAGCATCAGGGTCGGCATGGCGGGAAGCTCCGGGCAGGTTTGGATCTGTGGTCTGTGGTCGGGAAGGCCCTGGTGGGCCAGGCGAAGGAAGTACGGAGGGACGTGCGTGGCGATCGGTGCCAGTGGCCGGCGCGATCAGCCGGCCGGCGGAAGGTATTTGCCTTCCCACTCGACGATGTCGTCGAGCTTCAGCGCCTCGTTGTAGTCCTTGAACGACAGCATGCGGTCGCGCGCGCCCTTCGTATTGCCGTCGCGCCTGAGAGCGTCGAGCGCGTGGCGGATGCCGAAGCCGGCGGCATAGCGCGCGAGCCCCGGGTAGATCGCGATGCGGAAACCGAGGGCCTCGAGTTGCGCGGCGGTCAGTTGCCCGAGCGCACCGCTCTCCTCGACGTTGACCAGTGCCGGCGCGTCGACCGAGCTGGTCACGCGCTTCATGTCGTCGAGCAGCGTCGGGCTGTTCTTCATCTCGACGAACACCACGTCCGCGCCGGCCGATCGGTAGGCCTTCGCCCGCGCGATCGCCTCGTCGAGTCCGAGTCCGCCGGCCGCGTCGGTGCGGGCGATGATGATGAAGTCCGGATCGCGCCGCGCCGCCACCGCCGCCTCGATCTTCTTCGCATGTTCGAGCAGCGACACCACCGGGCGCGCGCCCGGGATATGGCCGCATTTCTTCGGCATCACCTGGTCTTCCAGGTGGATCGCCGCGACGCCACCGTACTCGAACTCCTCGACCGTCCGGCGCACGTTCACCGCATTGCCGTAGCCGGTGTCCGCATCGCAGATCAGCGGGATCTCGACTGCCGCCGCGGCGCGGTGCGCATGCTGCGAGAACAGGGTGAGGTCGATGAGGCCGACATCGGCGCGGCCGAGCAGGCTGGCGGAGACGCCGTTGCCGGTCATGTACACGGCCTCGAAGCCGGCCATCTCGGTCAGGCGGGCCCCATAGGCGTCGTAGATGCCGGGCGCGACGACCATCGGACCGGAGGTCAGGCGTTCGCGCAGGCGCTGGCGGGCGGAGGGAGAGGGCATGGCAGGGTCCTTGGATCAGTCGATCTTGACGTTAGCCGACTTGACGATAGCCGACCAGCGGGTGAGTTCCGACTTCACCAGCGCCGCGAGTTCGGCCGGCGTGCCGCCGATCGGGATCGCACCGAGCGAGGACAGCCGGTCCCTCGCTTCGGGCGAAGCGATGCCGCGCGCGATTGCCTTCGACAGGATGTCGACAACCTCCGGGCTGGTGCCGGCGGGTGCGAACACCGCGTACCAGTTGGTGACTTCCCAGCCGGGCACGCCAGCCTCGGCGGCGGTCGGGACGTCGATGCCGGCGACCCGCTTCGGCGTGGCCAGGGCCAGCGCGCGCAGCTTGCCGGCCTTGATCATCGGGGCCGCCGGCGCGTATTCGATCGACATCCAGGGCACCTGGCCGCTGATCACGTCGGCCATCGCCGGGCCGGCGCCCTTGTAGGGCACGTGCACGAACTCCGCGCCGATCATCGAGCGCAGCATCTCGGCTGCCAGGTGGTGGATGGTGCCGGTGCCCGACGAGGCGTAGTTCAGCCCCGGGTTGGCGCGCGCGAACTTCACGAACTGCTGCAGCGTCTTCACCGGCAGCGAGGGATGCACGACCAGCACATGCGGCACCGAGGACACCAGCGACACCGGCGCGAAATCCTTGACCGGGTCGTACGGCAGCTTCTGCAGGACCGGGTTGATGCCGTGGGTGCCTGCGGCACCCAGCAGCAGGGTGTAGCCGTCGGGTGCGGCGCGCATCACGTGTTCGGTGCCGATCACGCCGGATGCGCCAGCGCGGTTCTCGACGATGCCCGGCTGTCCAAGCTGTTCCTGGATCGCCTGCGCCGCGATCCTGGCGTTGAGGTCGAGCGCACCGCCCGGTGCGAAGCCGGCGATCACGCGCACCGGCTTGACCGGGAACTTCGCTGCCTGCGCGAATGCTGCGTCCGTCGGCAGCAGCAGACCGCCGCCGCTGGCAAGGGCGGACAGCAATCCGCCACCGCCGGCCAGGGCGACACTGCGGCGGCGTGCATCGGGGGACGTGCGGTGGGCGTGGCTCATCTCGGTGTCTCCAGGCAGGGAAGGGCAGCGGTGGTTAGCGCTCAGCGCGCCGCGCGTCGTCGATCATGTGCCACAGCTTCGACGGCGACAGCGGCAACGAAGCGGGATTCAAGTCGTACTGGCCGAGCGCATTGGCGATCGCGTTGACGATCACCGCCGGCGCGACGATCGTGCCGCCTTCGCCGGCGCCCTTGGCACCGATCGGGTTGATCGGGGACGGGAAGTCCTCGGTGATCACCGCACGCAGGCGGGGAAAGTCCGTCGCGGTCGGTATCAGGTAGTCGGCGAGCGTGCCGGTGAGCATCTGCCCCTCGGCGTCGTACACCATCTCTTCCAGGAAGGCGCCGCCCAGTCCCTGCACCGTGCCACCGAGCAACTGCCCGCGCAGCAGCAGCGGGTTGATCGCGCGGCCGACGTCCTCGACCACCACGTAGTCGAGCAGCGAGACGTCGCCGGTACGCGCGTCGACCGCGACATGCGCCGCGGCGGCCCCGTAGGCCCAGGTATGGTGGTGGTTGGCGAACGTGCCATCCACCCGGATCGTCTCGTTCTTCGCCAGTTCGGCAAAGCCGATGCTGCGGCCGCGCGGCGACTTCGCCTCCGTGCCGGTGATCATCACCTGCTCGGGCAGGCACTCGAGGTAGGTCGCAGCCGCTTCGCGCACGGCCTGCTTGAACTTGCCGGCCGCGTCGATGATCGCCGAGCCGCCCATCACGGTGGACCGCGAGTGGTACGAGCCGAAGCCTTCGTGAAGGTAGGTGGTCGACCCATGCAGCAGCGTCAGCGCGGACATCGGGATGCCGAGGGCATCGGCGGCGATCTGTCCGAGCGAGGTCTCCAGGCCCTGGCCGACCGAGGTGGAGCCGACATACAGCGTGACCGATCCGTCACGCGCGAGTTCGATCTTCGCGTTCTCGCGCGGGCCGGCCGCACCGCCCTCGATGAAGGAGGCGACGCCGATGCCGTGATGGAGGCCGTCGACCACCTTGCCTTGCAGCGCCAGCTTGCCCTGCCAGTCGAACTCGGCCAGGCAGCGCTCGAACGCGGCGAGGTAGTCGCCGCTGTCGGCCTCGGACAGGCCACTCGATTCCGGCGCCGACGGGGTGAGCGTCGCGAAGTGCCAGGGCATGTCGTTCGAGGTGACCAGGTTGCGCCGGCGAACCTCGACCGGATCGAGACCCATCGCCTTCGCGCCGCGTTCGATCAACCGTTCGCAGAACATCACGGTCTCGGCACGGCCGGGTGCACGGTAGGTGCCGGCCGGCCCCTTGTTCGTGAACTGCACGTGCGAATCGACGTGCACCGCCTCGATTCGATAGGCATTGGTCAGGAAATGCGGGATGTTGCGCGGCTGGATCAGCCCGTTGGTGCGTGGATAGGCGCCCAGGTCGCACCAGGCGGTGCCACGCACGCCGAGGATGGTGCCGTCGGCCGCGAAGGCCATCTCGACGTCGGCTTCGCACTCGCGCGACTGCGCCATGGTCATCAGGTCTTCACGCCGGTCGCTGATCCACTTGACCGGGCGGCCGACATGGCGTGCCGCGAACGGCACCAGGAAATCCTCGACATAGAACTCGCCGCGGGCACCGAAGCTGCCGCCGGTGTCGCCCTCGATGAAGTCCACCGCGCTGTCGGGCATGCCCAGCATCTGCGCGCTGGCATGGCGGTTGAAGAACGGCACCTTGGCCGCGCCGTACACGACCAGCCGGCCGCCGGCCGCGTCCCAGTCGGCGACCACGCCGCGCGCTTCCATCGTGACCGGCGCCTGGCGCTGAACCGTGAAGCGCTCGCGCTGGATGTGCGCAGCCGCGGCGAAGGCCGCATCGGCGTCACCGCGCTTCGCGGTGAAGGTCACGCCGCGGTTGGTGGTGGTGCCGTCGAAAAGAAGGGTTTCGTCGGCCGCCGAGGTCTTCCAGTCGGCGACCGCAGGTAGCTGCTCGAGGTCCAGCTCGATGGCTTCCATCGCGTCTTCGGCCAGTGCGAGCGTGTCGGCCACGACGATGGCGAGCACCTCGCCGACGTGGCGGATGCGGTCCTGCACGATCACCGGCTGCCGGTAGGGCTCCATGCACGGCAGCGGCTGCAGGCGCAGCGGAACCGTAGGCACGGCCTTGCCGGGTCCGCCCGTGACCTCGGTGGCGGTGATCACGGCATGAACGCCGGGCATCGCACGCGCGGCGGTGGCATCGATGCCGCGCAGGCGGGCATGCGCGACCGAGCTGCGCAGCATCGCGGCATGCAGCATGCCGGGCAGCATCACGTCGTCGGCGTAGCGGCCCAGGCCGCGCAGCAGGCGCAGGTCTTCCACCCGCTGCACCGAGCGCCCGATGTACGGGCCGGCGGCGGCAGCCTCGGCGGATTCCGGCAGGATGTCGGTCAGGCGTGCGTTCATCGGCCGGCTCCATGGCCGGTGGTGGCATCGCTTGCCGGGCCACCGTAGGCGGCGCGCGCGTCGAGTACCGCCTCGACGATCGGCAGGTAGCCGGTGCAGCGGCACAGGTTGCCGGACAGCACCTCGCGGATGCGGTCGGCACTGGCATGCGGCTCGTCGGTGAGCAGTGCATGCGCGGTGGTGAGCATCCCGGGCGTGCAGAAACCGCACTGCAGCGCGTTGTGGCGGCGGAAGGCTGCCTGCAGCGGCGACAGCGCATCGCCGTCGGCCAGTCCTTCGACCGTCGTGATCGAGCGGCCTTCGACCTGCACCGCGAGCGTCAGGCAGGAGCGCACGGCTTCGCCATCTACGATCACCGTGCAGGCACCGCAGACACCGTGCTCGCAGCCGACATGGGTGCCGGTGAGCTTCAGGTTGTCGCGCAGGCACAGCGACAGGGTGGTGCGCGGTTCGACCTCGGTCTTCACCGCATGGCCATTGACCTTGAACGAGACTTCCATCAGTGCGACTCCCCACTGCGATTGATTGCCGTGCCGCTACCCTTGGTGCCGGCCAGTGCCCGGGCCAGCGCCCGCTCGACCAGCACGCCGACCAGGTTGCGCCGGTAGGCAGCGCTGGCATGCAGGTCGTCAGCCGGATCGCAGGCACCGGCTGCCGCGCAGGCGGCCTCGCCGATCGATTGCGCATCGATCACCTGCCCGTCGAGCTTCGCCTCGGCTGCCGCGAGGCGGCGCGGGCGGTCGGAGGCGCCGATCACGCCGATATGCGTGTTCATCGCACGGCCGGCGGTGTCGAGGTCGAACCAGACGGCGGTGCCGGCCATCGCGAAATCGCCATGCCGGCGCGCGAGTTCCTCGAAGGCGCTGGCGCGGCCAGCCGGCCAGGCCGGGAAGGTGATCGCAGTGATCAGTTCATCGGGCTGCAGCACGGTGGTGAGCGCGCCCTCGAAGAAATCGGCGGCCGCCACGCTGCGGCTGCCGCGCGTGCTGGCGATCTCGATCGTCGCGTCGCAGGCCACTGCGATGCCCGGCAGTTCGGCGGCCGGGTCGGCATGCGCGAGGCTGCCGCCGACCGTGCCGCGGTTACGGATCTGGTAGTGCGCGACATGCCCGATCGCCTCGGCCATCAGCGGCAGGGCGGTCTTCAGGCGAGCATCGCGCTCGATGTCGCGCCAGCGCACCTTGGCGCCCATGCGCACGCCGGAGGCGTCGACCTCGATGCGGTCCATGCCCTGCAGCAGGCGCAGGTCGACGAGCAGTCGCGGCGAGGCGAGGCGGAAGGCAAGCACCGGCATCAGGCTCTGGCCACCGGCCAGCGGCTTGGCATCGCCATCCGGATGGGCGAGCAGCGCGAGGGCCTCGGGCAGGGTGGCGGGTGCGGCGTATTCGAACTGGGGAGGCTTCATCGGATGGGCTCGACTGTGTGCGCAGGATCTGGAGGGAGGGTTACTCGGCCGGCTACTCTGCCGGCTACTCTGCCTTGACGCCGGCGGTCTTGATCACCTTCGACCAGCGGGCGAGTTCGGCGCGCATGTGAGTGGTCAGTTCCTCCGGCGTGCTGCCAACCGTGACCGCGTTGAGGGATGCGAGCTTGTCGCGCGCCTCGCCCGAGCCGAGGCCGCGGGCGATCGCCTTCGACAGGATGTCGACCGTCGAGCGCGGCGTGCCCGCCGGTGCGTACACCGCGTACCAGGCGGTCACCTCGAAGTTGGGCAGGCCGCCTTCGGCCGCCGTGGGCAGGTCGACGCCAGGCACCCGCTTCGCGGTGGCGATCGCGATCGCGCGCAGCTTGCCAGCCTTGATCTGGCTGACCGCCGCGGTGAGTTCGATCGACATGAACTGCACCTGCCCGCCGATCACGTCGCTCATGGCCGGGGCCGAGCCCTTGTAGGGCACATGCGTGATGTCGATGCCGGTGGCCATCTTGAGCATCTCGCCGGCGAGATGGTGCGGCGAGCCGGTGCCGGCCGAGCCGTAGGTCATGCCGGGCTTGCTGCGCGCGTACTTGATCAGGTCGGGCAGGGTGTTGACCGGCAGCGACGGGTTGACCACCAGCACGTGCGGGATGGTCGCCACCAGCGACACCGGGGTGAAATCCTTCAGCGGGTCGTACGGAAGCTTCTGCAGCACGGGATTGATGCCGTGAGTGGTGGTGGCGCCGAGCAGGAGGGTGTAACCATCCGGCGCGGCGCGCGCGACCTGTTCGGAGCCGATGGCCCCCGCAGCGCCGGCGCGGTTGTCGACGATCACCGGCTGGCCGAGCTGCTCGGTCACCACCTGCCCGACGACACGCGCGACCAGGTCGAGGGCGCCGCCGGGCGCGAACGGCGCGATCAGGCGGATGGTCTTCGCGGGAAAGGCCGGTGCCTGGGCCAGGACGGCGGAGGGCGCGGCCGCGAGCAGCGCGCAGAGCAGGGCGCAGCGCAACGCGCGCGCAGGGCGCCGGGGACGTCCGCCGTTCAGGGCTTGCATGGGTTGCGTCGGGTACATCGGGTGCGTCGGTCGCATCGGGGATCTTCCTTGCGTGTTTGGCACCTGTCTCCGTCGCCGGTGCCGGCCGGGTAGCGTTGTGATCACATCAGGAAAGGCCACGATATTACGGCAGTAGCGGCAGCAGCGGCGCCGGAGCGCGCATGCGAAGGCTGCCATGCGGAAAAAAGGCCGCGCGGTTGCCTTCACGCGCGACGGCACACTACTATCGATCATCGATCACGAACCAAGCGAGGAGCGAACACCATGCCAGCTGCACGCCATCCGATGCCCCCGGAACTCGTCGGGCTGCCGCTCGAGACGGTCCTGAAGAAGTTCACCGGGCGATTCAAGGAAAAGCAGGCCGACTGGGCCGCTTTCGAGGACGCGAAGATCGAGGGCTGGAAGCGCGCGCAGCACCGCTTCATCGGCGCTGGCGGCTCGGGCAAGCACGACGATCCGACGGTGATCCCGGCGCGCGGCTTCACGCTGTCCATCATGTTCGTCAACCCGGGCCAGGGCAACGCTGCTCACACCCATGAAGTCGAGGAAGTGTTCTTCGTGCTGGACGGCTTCCTGGACGTCTTCGTCGAGGACGAGCAGGGCAACCGCGTGACCACCCGGCTGGGCAAGTGGGAATGCGTCGCCTGCCCGCCTGGCGTGATCCACGGCTACGACAACAACAGCCTCGAGCCGGTCTATTTCCAGGTGATGCTAGGCCGCGCGAAGCCCGATACGATGGGCTACGCCGACGACAAGCTCTACTCGCAGCGCGACGCCCACCTGAAGGCCTGATCGAGCGGTGCCACGGGGATAATCAGGGTCAGACCCCGATTATCCCCGTGCCGTGGGCCGGTCCGGATAATCGGGGTCTGACCCTGATTATCCCGACGCCTGGTCGCCGGATCAGGCGGTCGGCAGGGCCCAGTCGGGATGCTGCTTGAGGAAGGGCAGCAGCCCGCCTGCGGCGATCAGCGCGAGTACCGCCGGTGGCAGCTTCGGCACCGCTGCACTGAAGCCGCTGGCCGGGACCTCGATCCGTCCGGCGGCCACGTCGATCTCGATCACGTCGCCGTCCTTGATCGCCGAGACGTCGCATTCGGCGATCGGCAGGCCGTTGTTGATCGCGTTGCGGTAGAACTGGCGCCCGAACGACTGGGCGACGACCGCGGACACGCCCATCGCGCGCAGCACGTGCACCGCCTGCTCGCGCGAGGAGTTGATGCCGAAGTCCTTGCCCGCGACGATCACGTCGCCGGGCTTGATCTTCTGCGCGAAGCCGGGCTGCAGCTGCTCGAACGCATGTTCGGCGAGCCACTGGATCGACTTGCCCATGTTGTACTTGGCCGAGCAGTGGATGTCGGTGCTGACCTCGTCGCCGAGGCGGTGCACGGTCGCGCGGATGGGTGCCACGGTGGATGCGTTGCCGGTCATGGATATCCCCTTCAGGCGGCGTTGCGGATGTCGAAGGCGAACTCGCGCGGGTCGGTGACCCGGCCGGTGAGGGCGGATGCGGCTACGGTCGCGGAGGAGGCGATCAGGATCTCCGATTCCGGGTTGCCCAGGCGGCCCTTGAAGTTGCGGTTCGCGCTGGAGATCACCCGCTCGCGGTCGGCCGACATCAGTTTGTGTGTGATGCCGACGCAGGTGCCGCAACCGGCGGCATCGACTGATGCGCCGGCTTCGGTCAGGATCTCGAACAGTCCTTCGCGCATCGCGGCGAGGTAGATCGCACGCGAGGCCGGTGTCACCACCAGGCGCACGCCCTTCGCGATCCTGCGGCCTTTCAGGATGGCGGCTGCCTGCCGGATGTCGTCCAGGCGCCCGTTGGTGCAGGTGCCGATCAGGCCAACGTGCACCGGCTGGCCCGCGAGTTCCGACACATCGACCACGTCACCGATGTCATGGTTGTGCGCGACCTTCGGCGACAGCGCCGATGCATCGATCGTGAAGCGGTCGGCGTAGCGCGCATCGGCGTCGGCGGTCACCGGCCTGGGCGCGGCCGCACCATGCGCAGCGAGCCAGGCGACTGTCTTGTCGTCGCATTCGAGGATCGCGGCTTCTGCCCCCAGTTCCGCCGCATGGTTCGACAGGGTCATCCGGTCGTCGATCGCCATCTCGGACACCGCGTTCCCGGTGTACTCGATCACCTTGAAGTTGGCGCCTTCGGCGCCGAGGCGGCCGAGCATTGCCAGCGTCACATCCTTCGCCCACACGCCGGGCGACAGGCGGCCGGTCAGCTCCACCCGGATCGACTCCGGCACCTTGAACCAGGTACGGCCGGTGGCGAGGATCGCCGCCACGTCCGTTCCCTCGTGGCCGGTGCCGTAGGCATTGAACGCGCCGTAGGTGGTGGAGTGGGTGTCGGTGCCGACCACCAGGTCGCCGGCGGTGAAGTGCCCGTGCTCCGGCAGCACCTGGTGGCAGATGCCGTCGCCGACGTCGTAGATCACCGCGCCGGTGCGTTCGCAGAATTCGCGCATGTCGGCATGCACGTTCGCAGCCTCGCGCGAGGGCGGCGGCGAGAAGTGGTCGAGCACGAACGCGGTACGCGCCGCATTGGGCAGGGCGTCGAAGCCGAGGGTCGCCACCGCCTTCAGCGCATTGGCTGCGCGGGCATCGTGCACCATCGCGAAGTCGACGCGGGCGACGACGACATCGCCTGCCTCGACCGGTGCGCCACCCGAACGGGTGCCGAGTATCTTTTCCGCCAGCGTGTGACCCATCGTCCATGCCCTCCGTGTGAAGGGCCGGATTATGCCCGAGGCAGGCTTCGGTCCGGCCCGCCGGCGATGCAGCCTCCGGTATCATCCGCCGCGCCATGCCTGTCATCCCGTGCCGAAGTCCCCGATCCAGGGGCCGGCCGCCTCGGAGGAGTTCCAGTGAACCATCGTCGCGCGTGCGCCCCGGGCGCAGCATGTCTGTCCGTCGCCATGCTCCTGGCTGTGCTGTCGCCAGGCACCGCCGCCGCCCAGGGCGGCAGCTATCCCCAGCGCCCGGTACGCCTGATCATTCCGTTCGCGCCCGGTGGTGGCACCGACGCGGTCGGTCGGGTGCTCGCACAGCAGCTCGGCGAGCGGCACGGACAGACCTTCATCGTCGACAACCGTCCGGCCGGCAGCGGCATCGTCGGCGCGCAGATCGTCTCGCAGGCGCCGGCTGACGGCCACACCCTGCTGTTCACGTTCAACTCGTTCGCCAGCAGCGCACGCCTGGTCGAGAAGCTGCCCTACGATCCGATTCGCGATTTCACCCCGATCAGTCTGGCCACGACCTCACCGCTGCTGCTGCTGGCGCACCCGTCGCTGCCGGCGTCGACCCTGAAGGAACTGATCGCCCACGTCCGGGCGAACCCGGGCAAGCTGAACTACGGCTCTTCGGGCAACGGCTCGCCGCCGCACCTGGGCATGGAACTGCTGATGTCGCGCACCGGCATGGCGATGTCGCACATTCCGTACAAGGGCATCGGCCCGGCGACCGCCGCTCAGCTCGGCAACGAGGTCCAGCTCGCGTTCACGCCAGTGCTGGTCGGGCTGCCGCACATGAAGGGCGGACGGCTCAAGGCCATCGCCTCGGGGGCGCCGAAGCGCTCCGCGGCGGTACCCGACGTGCCGACGGTGGCCGAGGCTGGCGGGCTTGCCGGCTTCGACGTCAGCGGCTGGTGGGGGCTGCTCGGGCCGGCGAAGCTGCCTCGCCCGATCGTCGACCTGCTGAATGCGTCGGTGCGGCGCATCCTCGACGATGCGGATGTCCGCCGCAACCTGCTCGCCCAGGGCATGGACCCGTCGCCGAGCACGCCGGAGGCGTTCGCGGCCCTGATCCGCGACGACATGACCGTATGGGGCGACCTCGGCCGGAAACTGGGCATCAAGCTCGATTGAGCGGGCAGCGGCCGGCCCCTGAATGGGCTGGCCGTGCCGTGTCATACTCCGCGCCCTTTCGGGACCTGCGGCCTGCGCCGTCCCGGGCCTGCTGCCCTGGTTGCGGCCGGCGCGGCGCTTGTCCGGGGCGCGTCTGTTGCCGGACAGCACCGGGCTGCGCCCGGACCCGCTTCCCGGCTCCAACGAAGAGGCTGGACATGACTGACAAGGTACTGGAAACCCGCCCCCTGATCGGCCTGATGCTCGGCGACCCGACCGGTATCGGCCCGGAGATCGCGTGCCGGATGATCGCCCGCCGCGCGTGGCCTGCTGGCACCCGGGTGGTGGTGATCGGCGATGCGCGCGTGCTGGCCGTGGGCCAGGCGGATGCCGAAGTCGACTTCCCGGTGCGCGTGCATGCAAACGTCGAGGACATCGACTGGGCCGCGGTCGAGGCGCCCGGCGGTCCGACGCCCCTGATCGACCTGGGCAACATGGATCCGTCCGGCCTGCCGCGCGCGGAGGCCTCGCCCGAGGCAGGCAAGCTCGCCGGCGACACGCTCAAGGCGATGATCGATCTGGCGCTGGCCGGACGGCTCGACGGGATCTGCTTCGCACCGCTCAACAAGGGCGCGATGTTCCGCGGCGGCTGGAACTTCCACGACGAGCACCAGATGTTCGCCGCGCTCACCGGGCACCAGGGGTTCTACGGCGAGATGAACGTGATCGACCAGTTCGCCACGTTCCGGGTGACCTCCCATGTTTCGCTGCGCAAGGCGGTCGACATGGTGCAACCGCCGCGCGTCGCCGATGCGATCCGGCTGGCCGACCGCATGCTGCGCGACAAGGGTGTGGCCGCCCCGCGCATCGGCGTGGCGGCGCTGAACCCGCACAACGGCGAGAACGGCCTGTTCGGAGACGAGGAAATCACGATCATCCGCCCGACGGTGGAGAAGATGCGCGCCGAGGGCATCGGCTGCGTCGGACCGGTGTCGTCCGACGTCGTGTTCATCAAGGCGCGTGCGGGCGAGTTCGACGGGGTCGTCATGATGTACCACGATCAGGGCCAGATCGCGACCAAGCTGCTCGGCTTCAACAAGGGCGTGACCGTGACCGCGGGCCTGCCCACGGTGTTCACCACGCCGGCCCATGGCACGGCCTTCGACATCGTCGGCCAGCACAAGGCCGGCAGCGGCGCGATGGAGGCCGCGATGGAGATCAATGCCCGGCTCGCCGCCTCGCGCAAGGCCGCTGCACGCTGAACCGGCCGCAACCGTACCCCCGGCAGACGAACCGGACGGAACAGAACCGGATGCACCCCAACCGGATGGCACTACAACCGAAGGAGATCCTGATGACCAAGACTCGATCCACGAGCGGCACCCCGGCGCTGGCCGGCCTGGCGATCGCACTGGCAGGCCTTCCCGCTGTCGTCCATGCGCAGCAGAAGGCACCGGCCTACCCGGATCGGCCGGTGCGCATGCTGGTCGGCTTCGCCCCCGGTGGTGGCGCGGACACCGCCGCACGCCCGGTGGCGCAGCGCCTGTCCGAGGTCCTCGGCCAGCAGTTCGTGGTCGACAACCGCCCGGGCGCAGGCGGCAACATCGCCACCGAGATCGCTTCCCGCTCGAATGCCGACGGCTATTCGCTGCTGGTCGGCACCATCGCCGCGCTGGCGATCAACCCGTCGATCTACGAGAAGCTCAGCTTCGATCCGGTGCGCGACTTCTCGCCGATCACCAACATGGCCTCGTCGATCAACGTCCTGGTGGTCCACCCGTCAGTGCCCGCGAAGACCGTCAAGGACCTGGTCGGGCTGCTGCGCGCGAAGGGTGGCAGCCTGAACTACGGATCTTCCGGGGTGGGCAGTGCAGGACACCTGTCCGGCGTGTTGATGGAGCACATGACGAAGACGGACATGACGCACATCCCCTACAAGGGCGGGGCGCCTGCGATGAGCGCACTGCTCGGCGGCGAGGTGCAGATGGTGTTCGCGACCGCGGCCACTGCCATCCCGCAGATCAAGGCCGGCAAGATCCGCGGCCTGGCCGTGACCACTGCCACCCGGGCCGGCATGCTGCCCGACCTGCCGACCATCGCGGAAGCGGCATTGCCGGGCTACGAGGCGAACAACTGGTACGGCCTGCTGGCGCCGGCGAAGACGCCGAAACCGATCATCGACCGGCTGAACGCCGAGACGGTGAAGATCCTCGGCACGCAGAACCTGCGCGAGTTCTATTTCTCCCAAGGTCTGGAGCCGACCCCGAGCACGCCGGAGGCGTTCGGCGCCTACATCAAGGCCGAGATTGCGAAGTGGTCGAAGCTGGTCAAGGCGGCAGGCGTCAAGCCGGACTGACCAGACCCCGGACGGATGCGCGGGTGCGGTCTGGTGCGATTCGTAATCGCAGGCTGGACCCACCCGACGCTTGCGGCATGATCCGGCTTCCCGTCACCGCGCCGATCAGCGCGCGAGCGTGACCCCCTCGGCGATCATCCGCTCGATCGTCGCGGCATCGTAGCCGGCCTCCGCGAGCACTTCCCGGCTGTCGGCACCCAGCTTCGGTGCCGGACGGTAGTCCTTGCGCACGCCGCCGCTCAGCTTGTTGGGCACCCGCATGTTCCGGATCCGTCCCTCGGTCGGATGGTCCTTCCATTCGAAGAACCTGGTTTCCGACAGGTGCGGATCCTCGAGCAGGGTCTCCAGCGTGTGGTACGGCATGGCCGGCACGTCTGCCGCGTCCAGGATCTCCAGCCACTCGGCCGTCGTCCTGTCCTTCAGCGCCTCGATCCTGATCGCAAAATACGCCTTCACGTTACGGTGCCGTGCAGCCACCGACGAGAAGCGCGGGTCGGTGATCAGTTCCGGCCGGCCGACCGCGCGGAAGAAACCGAAGGCCTGCGCGTCGGTGTTCGCCGACACGCAGACCCAGCCATCCTTGGTCGGCAGCGGCCGGCCGTCCGGATCGAGCAGCCGCGGGTCGCCGGTGCCGCCGTGGTCAGTCGGTGCACCCTCGATCGGCGGATCGAAGGTGGCCTGGTACATGTGCTCGTCGAGCACGAAGGCGGCCATGTTCTCGAACATCGGGATCTCGATCGATTGGCCTTCGCCGGTGCGGGTGCGCGCGAACAGCGCCATCACGATCATCTGCACCGCGATCAGTCCGACCGTCCGGTCGCACATGACGATCGGCACGTAGCGCGGCTCGCCCACGGCTCGGTGCAGCAGCGCCGACAGGCCGCTAGAGCCCTGGATGATCGTGTCGTAAGCGGGCTTGGACCGGTACTGTCCGTCCTGCCCGAAGCCGAACATGCCGCAGTAGATGATCTTCGGATTCACCCTGCGCACGTCCTCGTAGGACAGCTGCATGCGCGCCATCGAGTCCGGGCGCACGTTCCAGAGCAGCACGTCGGCGGTCTCGACCAGCTTCAGCAGCGCCTCGCGTCCGGCCGGCTTCTTCAGGTCGAGCACCACGCTGCGCTTGTTCCGGTTCAGGTGCAGGAACTTGGGCCCCATGTTCTCGGTCCGGCCCCGGCCGCCGATGTTGCGGCCGAGGTCGCCCGCCGGGCTCTCGACCTTGATGACGTCCGCGCCGTAGTCGGCCAGGGTGCGCGTGCAGAGCGGCCCGACCACGACCGAGGTTAGATCGATGATGCGCACGCCTTCGAGCGGGCCTCCCGCCATGTCCATCTCCTGGGAAAAAAGTTCGTGAGGGCCGGCGCGGTGCGCCGGCGTCAGCGCCAGCTTGCCACGTCCTCGTCGGTTGCGCAGAGCGCCTGCCAGAGCATGCAGGCCGCCAGCGCGGGCTGTCTGCTCAGGCTTCGAAGAAGCCGTCCAGTTCGCGCAGGGTCTCTTCCGGGCTCTGTTCGTTCGGATAATGGCCGCAGGGCAGGGCGACTGTCCGCTCGATGCGTGCCGCATAGCGCGGCCACACGTCGGCGGGGGAATAGTACTTCTGCGTATGGCTGTGCTCGCCCCACAGCACCAGCGCCGGCTGCTGGACGCGGATGCCGCGTTCGAACGCCTCGCGGTCGACTTCGTAGTCGACGAACGCGGTCGCCCGGTAGTCGGAGCAGACCCCGTGGATCTGCTCAGGCGTGCAGACCCGAATGTACTCGAGCACCTCCTCCTCGGAGAAGCCGCCCTTGCCCACGCCCTGCTTCATCAGCTTCCTGCGGATGTAGTACGCCTCGTTGCCCGCCAGCAGCCGCTCCGGGAAATCGTAGGGCTGCGCCATGAAGAACCAGTGGTAGGAATTCAGTCCCCATTCCCGGGTGCTGTGGGCGAACACATGGTGGGTCGGCAGGATGTCCATGAAGGCGACGCGGCTGACGCGGTCTGGATGGTCGAGCGCCATCCGGAACGCCACGCGCGCACCGCGGTCGTGCCCGGCCACCTGGAAGCGGTCGAAGCCGAGCGCAGCCATCACCTCGACCTGGTCGAGTGCCATGCGCCCGAAGGTGTAGTTCGAGTGGTCGGGCAGGCCGCGCGGCTTGGAACTGTCGCCATAGCCGCGCAGGTCGGTGGCGACGACGGTGAAGCGACGGGCGAGCCGGTCGGCGATGCGGTGCCAGGAATGGTGCGACAGCGGGTTGCCATGCAGCAGGAGCAGGGGCGGGCCGTTGCCACCGTGGCGCACGTTGATCTCGACGCCGGGGTCTGAGGTGGTGATCCGCGCTTGCGCAAAGCCTTCGAAGGGCATCCGTACATCCGCTTCCCGTTATCGTGGCGCGATGGTAACGCAGAGGTCCATGTGTCGCCGCCGGCCTCCATCGCGCGCGCAACGGCGGCGGACGCGATAGCATCTGGCTTCGCCGCCGGTCCGCAGCGTACGGACCGCGCCGGATCCGCCCGAAGGAGTCCCGATGATCACTGGTCAAGCCCGTCCCTTGCGGGCGTCGCGCCGGCTGCTGCCCTTGTTGCTGTCGTCCGTGCTGCTATCGGCAGGCGTGGCGCAGGCCCAGTCCGCCCAGCCGTACCCCAACCGTCCGTTGCGCTTCGTGATCCCGTTCACGCCCGGCGGCAGCAACGATATCTTCGGGCGCATCGTCGGGCAGCGGCTGAGCGAGGCGATGGGCCAGCCGGTCCTGATCGACAACCGCCCGGGGGCCGGAGGCCTGCTCGGCGCGGGCATCGTCGCCAAGGCACCGCCGGACGGCTACAACCTGATGATCCACTCGACGTCGTTCACCACCAACGTCGCGATCCAGTCGAAGGTACCGTTCGATCCCTTCCGGGACATCGCACCGGTCACCCGGCTCGGCATGGGGGCGCTTATGATCACGGTGTCCGCCGAGTCCCCGGCGAAGACGATGCAGGAACTGATCGCGCTGGCCCGTGCCAAGCCCGGCGCGCTCAACTATGGCTCCTCCGGCAGCGGCGGCGTCAACCACCTGGCCACCGAGGTGCTCAACCGGATGGCGAAGGTGCAGACGGTGCACGTGCCGTACAAGGGCATCGGCCCGGCACTGGCCGACCTGATGGGCGGGCAGATCCAGTTCCTGCTGTCCGGCATCCCTAACGTGATGCCGCAGGTGAAGTCCGGCCGGGTGCGGGCGCTGGCGGTATCGACGCCGGCGCGTTCGCCGTTCGTGCCCGACGTGCCGACGATCGCCGAGTCCGGGGTGCCCGGCTATGCGGCCGTGCTCTGGTGGGGCCTGTTCGCCCCCGGCGGTACGCCCAGGCCGATCATCGACCGGCTCAATGCCGAGACGGTCAAGGTCCTGCAGACGGCCGAGATGCGGGACCGTCTTGCCGCCGAAGGTGCGGAGCCTGCCGGTACCACGCCCGAGGCCTTCGCGCGCATCGTGCGCGAGGAGATCCTGTTCTGGCGCTCGGTGGCCCGCGACGCGGCGATCCGGCCGGACTGAGCGCGATGGCGGCAGAGCATGGCGGCGAGGCCCCGCCCCCGCGCGCACTGAGGCGGCGCCCGTTCGCCACCGGTGCCCGCGGCCCGTTGCACGGGGTGCGCGTGCTCGACCTGTCGCGGGTGGTGGCCGGCAACATGGTGAGCCTGGCGCTGGCCGATTTCGGCGCCGAGGTCATCAAGGTGGAGACGCCCGAGGGCGACGCCCTGCGCGACTGGCTGGTGGCCGGCGTGCCGACCAACTGGAAGGTGTACGCGCGCAACAAGAAGAGCCTGTGCCTGAACCTGCGCCGGCCGGAGGCGATCGAGGCCCTGCTGGCGCTGGTGGAAGGGGCGCAGGTGCTGATCGAGAACTTCCGTCCCGGCACGCTCGAGAAGATGGGCCTCGGGCCGCAGGTGCTGCATGCGCGCAATCCCAAGCTGGTGCTGGTGCGCGTGACCGGCTGGGGCCAGGACGGGCCCTACCGGCACAAGCCGGGCTTCGGTACGCTGGCCGAAGGCATGTCCGGCTTTGCCGCCCTGAACGGTTTCGAGGATCGTGAGCCGGTGCTGCCGCCGATGCAGCTCGCCGACTGCACCGCGGGCCTGTATGGCGCCTTCGCGACCATGGTCGCGCTGCGCGAGGTCGAGGTAGGCGGCGGCGCCGGGCAGTCGATCGATGTCTCGCTGTTCGATCCGCTGTTCTCGGTGATGGGACCGCAGGCCGCCAGCTATCGCGCGAGCGGCCGCCTGCGCAGCCGCACCGGCAGCCGCTCGACCACGGCTGCACCGCGCAATGCCTATCGCACCCGCGACGATCGCTGGGTCTGCCTGTCGGCTTCGACCCAGGCGATGGCCGAGCGGGTGCTGCGCGCGATCGGTCGCGCCGACCTGGTGGACGACCCGCGCTTTCGCACCAACGCCGATCGCCTGCGCCACTCGGCTGAACTGGACGCGGTGATCGGCACCTTCATCGCCGGCATGACGCTCGACGAGAACCTCGCGTTCTTCGATCGGGAGCAGGTCACCGTCGGCCCGATCTACGACATTTCCCAGATCATGCAGGACCCGTACGTGGTCGAGCGCGAAGTGCTGGCGGACTATCCCGATGCCGACATGGGCCAGGTGCCGATGCACTGCGTCGTGCCGCGGCTGTCCGGCACGCCGGGTGCCATCAGACTGCCTGCGCCGGCGCTGGGCGAGCACAATGACGAGATACTCTCGGCGGCGGGCTTCCCGCCCGGCCGGATCGCTGCACTGCGCGCCTGCGGCGCGCTGGTCGACCCCGCGGCCAGGACCTGATGCGGGACCCGAGATCAACGAACAGGAGACAACCGATGCAAACCCAGGATGAACTGCCGGTCTGGCGATCGCTGCTCTACGTGCCGGTCAACGTCGAGAAGTTCGTCGACAAGGCGCATACCCGCGCGGCCGACGTGATCCAGCTCGACCTGGAGGACGCAGTGCCGCCGGGCGAGAAGGCGAACGCCCGCACGCTGGTCGAAAAGAACGCGGCGCGGGTGCGCCAGGGTGGCTCGGACGTGGTGGTACGGATCAACCAGCCGCTGTCGCTGGCCGTGCGCGACATCGAGCATTCGATCTGCCCGGACGTCGACGGCCTGGCGATCACCAAGGCCGACAGCGCCTCGCACGTGCGGCTGCTCGACGAGCTGGTGAGCGAGCTCGAGCTCAAGCGCGGCATGACGGTGGGACACACGAAGTTCATCACTATGATCGAGACGCCCGATGCCTTCCAGCGCATCGACGAGATCCCGCGCGCCTGCCCGCGGGTGGTGGCGATGAACATCGGTGGCGAGGACTTCGCGCTCAACTGCGACATGCTGCCGGACGAGGACGTGCTGCTGCACCCGAAGCAGCGGATGATCATCGCCGCGCGGGCCGCCGGCGTGATGCCGCTGGGCTTCATCGGCACGGTCGCCGACTTCAGCGACTGGGACAGGTTCGCGGCGATGGTGCGCAAGTCGCGCCGCTTCGGCTTCGACGGTGCGGGCTGCATCCATCCCGGGCAGGTGAAGATCGTCAACGCCGAGTATTCGCCGGCGGCCGCAGAGGTCGAGTTCGCACGCAAGGTGATCGAGATGAACGCGAAGTACGCGGCCGAGGGCCGGGGTTCGTTCCAGATCGACGGCAAGATGATCGACATCCCGATCGTCGTGCGCGCCGAGAAGCTGCTGCGCCGGCACGAGAAGATCCGCGCCCGGGAGGCGCGTACGCTTGAGGCAGCATCATGAGCCTGCACATGAACACCGACGAGCAGAAGGAGCAGGCCGTGTCCGAGGCCCTCGCGGTGCGGGCGCGCTTCGCAGCGCTCAGCCCGGCGGCCCTGCAGGCGGCGGTGGCGGGGCTGCTGACCGGTGCACGCTCGCACAAGATGTGGCTCTCGCGCGAGGTCGGCGACGACCTGCTGCACCAGTTGCACGACATGATGAAGTGGGGTCCGACCAGCGCCAACTGCAGCCCGGCGCGCATCCTGTTCATCCGCAGCCGCGAAGGCAAGGCCCGGCTGATCCCGACCCTGGATGCGGGCAACGTGGCGAAGGTGCGCGAGGCGCCGGTGACCGCGGTGATCGCCTACGACACGCTGTTCTACGAGCACCTGTCGCGGCTGTTCCCGGCAGGCGACCATGCGACCCATTTCCGGACCCATCCGGATGCGGCGGAGCCTTATGCGCTGCGCAACAGCACCCTGCAGGGTGCGTGGCTGATGATCGCGGCGCGGGCGCTCGGTCTCGATGTAGGGCCGATGTCCGGCTTCGACAATGCCAAGGTGGATGAAGTCTTCTTCCACGACACGACCTTCAAGTCGAATTTCATGGTCAACCTCGGCTATGGCGACGTCGCTGCATTGCCGCCGCGGCTGCCCCGGTTGTCTTTCGACGAGATGTGCACGCTGCTGTGACAGCCGCAGCGGCGACCACGACCACGACCGTAACCACGGCCACGACGACGGCCACGACGACAGCAGCCACCCGCGCCTGCGCGGATGGCTCCCGGGAGGAGAAAGCATGCATTCGAAAGCCCCTGCAATGATGCGGGCGACGGCCAGAGCCATCGCCATCCTGCTGCCGCTGGCGGGCACGATCGCCGTGTCCCAGGCTCAGGCCCAGGCCCAGGCGCAGACCCAGACGTTCCCGTCGCGGCCATTGCGGCTGGTCGTGGCGTTCCCGCCAGGAGCGACCACCGACACCATCGCGCGGCTGGTGCAGCCCCGGCTGGCCGATGCTTTCGGCCAGCCGGTGGTGATCGACAACCGGGGCGGGGCAGGCGGCAACATCGGCGCGCAGATCGTGGCGAAGTCGGCGCCCGATGGCCATGTGCTGCTCGGTACCAGCGTCGCGTTCGCGGTGAACGTGAGCCTGTTCTCGCGGCCGGGCTTCGCGATCCGCGATTTCGCGCCGGTGGCGATGGCGACCCTCACGCCGAACATCCTGTTCGTGCATCCATCGGTCAAGGCGACCAGCCTGAAGGAACTGCTGGCGCTGGCCCGCACCGAACGGCTCAGCTATGCATCGTCGGGCACTGGAACGACCACGCACCTTGCGGCTGAGGTGCTGTTCCGGCAACTGAACAACGTCGACATCACGCACGTGCCGCACACGCCTGCAGCCGCGGTCACCGCCGTCCTGGGTGGCCAGGTGCCGATCGGCAGCACCTCCATGCCTCCTGCCGTGCCCCTGTCGCAGTCGGGCAAGATCCGGCCGATCGCGGTGACCAGCGCCAGGCGCTCCGCCGCACTGCCCGACGTGCCCACCGTGGCCGAACTCGGATACCCCGGGTTCGCCGACTACACCTGGATCGCCTTCCTCGCGCCGGCCGGGACGCCGGCACCGGTGGTGAACCGCCTGAATGCCGAAATCAACCGCGCGCTCAACGCACCCGACGTGCGGGAACGGATGAACGCGCTGGCGATCGAGCCGACGCCGATGAGCCCGGCCGAGTTCGACAAGGTGCTGCGCCACGACGTGGAGCGCTATGCGAAGGTCGTGAAGCAGCTCGGCCTTAAGGCTGACTGAGGGCCGACTGTGGGCCGACTGACCCTGGGGTCAGACCCCGATCCGTGCCGATTCCTGAGTCCGTGAGGCGACCTATGCAAGGTATCGACCGCAATACCCTGACCGATGCCGTCATCGCTTCGTTCGAAGGCGCCGGTGATCCGCGCATGAAGGAAGTGATCGGCGCGCTGGTGCGCCACCTGCACGCGTTTGCACGCGAGGTCGAACTCAGGCCCGAGGAATGGCGTGCCGGCATTGCGTTCCTCACCGCGGCGGCGGCGATCACCGACGACAAGCGCAACGAGTTCGTGCTGGCCTCCGACATCCTCGGTCTGACCTCGCTGACCGACCTGCTGCAGGGCGTGCCCGGCGCGACCGAGCGCAGCGTGCTCGGGCCCTTCCACGCCGAGGGGTCGCCGATGCTGCCGGTCGGCGGCGACCTGATCCGTGACAACGCCGGCCCGCCGGTGCTGGTCCGGGGACGGGTGCTCGACCTCGAGGGGCGGCCGGTGCGCGGCGCGACGATCGATTTCTGGCAGACCAATGCCCTCGGGCACTACTGGCAGCAGGATCCGACCCAGAGCCCTGACAACCTGCGCTTCCGGATGCCACTCGGCGACGACGGCGTCTACGCGTTCACCACGGTGCGGCCCGCGCCCTATACGGTCCCGTACGATGGTCCGGTGGGCGGACTGCTGCGCGCCGGCGGACGGCACGCCTGGCGTCCGGCGCACTTCCACTTCCGGGTGCTGGCCGATGGCTTCGCACCGCTCACCACCGAGCTGTTCCCGGCCGATGACCCCTACATCGAACAGGACGCGGTGTTCGGGGTGCGCGCCTCGCTCGCGGTGCCGTTCGTGACGCGCGATGCGCCGGAAGAGGCTGCGCGCCATCGCCTGCCCAACCCGTTCGCGCTGGTCGAGTTCGATTTCCGGATGTCGCCCGCGCGTTGACCGGCCGATCGCCAGCCATGGCCTCCGGTGCAGCTGGCGGCAGGGAGAGGGCGGACGGTGCTGCCGACGAGCGGGTCGGGCCGCTGCTGCGCCAGTCGCTGCCGACCACGCTGGTCGGCTTCGCGCAGGTTGGCGCGCTGATCGCCGAGACCGCACTGGTCGGGCGGTTCGGCACCGAGGCGCTGGCGGCCTATGCGCTGGTGCTGCCGTTCGCGCTGCTGATGAACATGATGTCCACCGGTGCGATGGGTGGCGGCGTGAGTTCGGCGGTGGCGCGTACGCTCGGGGCCGGGCGGCAGGACGAAGCGGCTGCGTTGATCCGGCATGCACTGCTGATCGGCGGCGGGCTCGGGCTGCTGTTCTTCGCGGCGATGGAACTGGGCGGACGGCAGCTCTTCGAGGCGATCGGCGCGCGCGGCACGGTGCTCGACACGGCCGTGCTCTATTCGAGCGTGCTGTTCGTCGGCGTGCCGCTGCAATGGCTGGTGGCGACGCTGGCCTCGGTGCTGCGCGGTGCCGGGGTGATGGCGATGCCGGCCCGCCTGATCGCCATCGCCTGGCTGGTCCAACCGGTGCTCGGCGCGGCGCTGATGTTCGGTTTCGGGCCGTTGCCGGCCCTGGGCATCATCGGACTGCCGGTCGCCTACTGCATCGTGTTCGCGGTCACGGCAGGCTTCCTGCTGCGCAACGTGATGGCGGGTGGCTGTGGCTTCGTGCCGCGGCTGTGGGGCCCGCTGCGCGGCGAGCTGTTCATGCGCATCCTGTCGGTGGGTGTCGTCGCTTCGGCGATGGCGACGCTGGCGGTGCTGACCACGGTCGCGGTCACCGCGCTGATCTCCGGGTTCGGTCCGGCGGCGATCGCCGCCTGGGGCATCGCGGCCCGGCTGGAATTCCTGATGGTTCCGCTGTCGTTCGGCATCGGTGCGACGCTGACCCAGCGGGTCGGGCGCCGCGTCGGTGCCGGCGAATGGTCGCTAGCGCTGGCGCTGGCCTGGCGCGGCGCATGGGTCGTATGCGCCGCCTGTGCCGCGATCGGCCTGGCGGCGGCGCTGTTCCCGGACGCGTGGATCGGGCTGTTCACCGCCGATCCGGAGGTGGCGCGCATCGCACGGCTGGCCCTGCGCATCATCGGCCCGGCCTATGCGCTGCTCGGCCTGGGCATGGCCCTGTACTTCGCGAGCCAGGGTGCCGGGCGCATGCGCTGGCCGTTTGCCGCCGCGATCGCGCGCATCGCCTGCGCGGCGGGTGGCGGTGCGCAGGCTGCGGGCCCCCTCGGGCTCGGCCTGCCGGGCGTGTTCGCAGCGGTGGCGACCGGGCTGGCCTTGTACGGCCTGCTGGTGGCCGCCGGCGTGCAGGCGCGCAGCTGGCGCGCGCGCCGGTGATGCGCCGGGCTGTCTGCTACCCTTCGTCTTTCGGCGCCGGCGCCCGATCGCCGATGGATGCGCGGCATGGCCCCACCTTCCTGCCGTCGACCGCGCAACACGCATGCCACCTGAATCCGTACCGTCGTCCCGTCCGTCCATGACCGTCCGCACGCCGGGGGAACTCGCCCGCGAAACCCTGAAGCTGCTCGCGTCGCGCCGTATCGCGCCTACGCCGGAGAACTACGTCCTGGTCTATGCCGAGATCTCGGGCACCTCGGCCGTCCCGGTCCTGCCTGCCGCGCCGTCGGCCGCCGCAGGCGAGCCGGATGCGACCGACTGGTCGCAGGTCATCAGAGACCTGATGCGCCAGCTCGAGTTGCGCCATGCCGGCGTGTCGCTCACCCAGAAGCGGGACGGGCTCGAGCGGCTGCTGATCAGCTTCCGCCGCTCGCCGCAGCTCGGCGAGAAGCTGGCTGCGCTCACGAAGGCATGGGGCGAGGCGCTGCCCTCGGCGCCAGGGGCGCTGCTGGTCGATGCGGCCGAGGCTGCCGGGACGCCGGAAGCCACCGATGGCGCGGCGGCGCCTGCGCCCGCCGCCTGGCGGGATGCTCCGGTATTCAACGGCATCGCCGCGATGAAAGGGCCTGCGGCTGGCGTGACGCTGCTGCCGATTGTCGAAGACCTGGCGCACACGCTGCGCGAACTGCTGGCGGCCGTGTTCGAGCGCGAACTGGCGCCGCGCGTGTCCGACTACCCGCGGCTGGCGGGTACTGTCGCCCGGCTGCCGCCGCTGGTGCGCGCGGCCGCGACCCCGGCCGATTGCGCCGCGATCGACACGGCGATCGGCCATGCGCTGCGCGAGGCGGAGCTGGTGCAGGTCGAGCAACGGCTGATCGTCGAGGATTCGATGGCGCTGGTGCGCATGCTGGTGTCCAACCTGGCGGAACTGGTCGACGACGATCGCTGGGTGGCGGGGCAGGTGCAACTGCTCGAGCGTACCGTGGAGCAGCCGCCGAGTTCGCGTACGCTGGCCGATGCTCAGGCGCAGTTCCGGGAGACCGTCGAACGGCAGCGGGCGCTCAAGGATGCGCTGCGCGAGATGAAGCGCACGTTGAAGGAGCTGATCGGCGTGTTCGTCGAACGCGTCGGCGAGATGGCGCAAAGCGCGGTCGTCTACCAGGCACGCATCGTCGGCTACACCGAGCGGGTGCGGGTCACCGACAACGTGAATGGACTGCGCGACCTGCTCGACGACCTGATGGTCGACATGCGCAGGATGCAGGTCGACGCGACCCGATCGCGCGACCAGGTGCTCGGCGTTGGCGAGCACGCCGAGCGCGCGCGGGCGAAGGTCGCCGAGCTGGAGGCAGAACTGGCGCGCGTGAGCGCGGCGCTGCGCGAGGACGCGCTGACCGGTGCGCTGAACCGGCGCGGGCTGGACGAGGCGGTCGAGCGGGAGGTTGCGCGCGCGCAGCGCTACCGATCGTCGTTGTGCTTCACCGTGATCGACCTCGACCACTTCAAGAAGCTCAACGACCGGCTCGGCCACCAGGCGGGCGACGGGGCCCTGCGCCACCTCGTGGCAGTGGTGCGCTCGATGCTGCGTCCGTCGGACACCATTGGCCGCTACGGCGGCGAGGAGTTCGTCCTGCTGCTGCCCGAGACGCCGGTCGAGGATGCACGCGTGGTGGTCCAGCGGCTGCAGCGGGAACTGACCCGGCAGTTCTTCCTGCACAACAACGAGAAGGTGCTGATCACCTTCAGCGCGGGCGTGGCCCGCATGCGCCCGGGGGAGACCGGTGCACAGGCGCTGGCGCGCGCGGACGAGGCGATGTACGAGGCCAAGCGCAAGGGTCGCAACCGGGTGCTGCTCGCCGGCGACGAGTAACCGCCGGGCCGGGGCAGCCTGGCACGGTTGCCTGCCACACGGTGGTACGCTTGCCCGGGTCGGAACAAGGCATGGTCCCACGATGTCAGACAGTCATCCTCGCCACGGGTCGGACGGTACACCCGCCACATTGCCGCTGCAGGGCCTGCGGGTGCTCGAACTCGGCCAGCTGATCGCCGGTCCTTTCGCTGGAAAGATGCTGGCCGACTTCGGCGCCGACGTGATCAAGGTCGAGCCACCGGGCAGCGGCGATCCCCTGCGCAAGTGGCGGATGCTCAAGGACGGCACTTCCGTCTGGTGGCAGGTGCAGTCGCGCAACAAGCGTTCGGTGGCCCTCGACCTGCGCTCGGCCGAGGGGCAGGAACTCTGCGGCCGGCTGGCAGACGAGGCCGACGTCGTGATCGAGAATTTCAAGCCGGGTACGCTGGAAGGCTGGGGCCTCGGCTACGAGGCGCTGGCCGCACGCAATCCCGGCCTGGTCATGCTGCGCATCTCCGGCTACGGCCAGGATGGTCCCTATGCCGACCGCCCGGGGTTCGGCGTGATCGCCGAGGCGATGGGCGGGCTGCGCCACCTGTCCGGTGAACCCGGACGGCTGCCGGTGCGCGTGGGCGTGTCGATCGGCGACACGCTGGCGGCGCTGCACGGTGTGATCGGCGTGCTGCTCGCGCTCTACCATCGCAAGGCGTCGGGGGAAGCGGGCAGGGGCCAGGTGGTCGACGTGGCCCTGTACGAAGCGGTGTTCAACTGCATGGAGAGCCTGCTGCCCGAGTACAGCGCGTTCGGTGCGGTGCGCGAACCCGCGGGCAGTGCGCTGCCGGGCATCGCGCCGAGCAATGCCTACCGCTGTGCCGATGGCGCGGTGCTGATCGGCGGCAACGGCGACAGCATCTACCGTCGGCTGATGGACCTGATCGGCCGGCCCGACCTGCGCGATGCGCCCGACCTTGCGTCCAACGACGGACGCGCGAAGCGAGCGGCCGAACTCGATGCCGCGATCGGCGCATGGACGGCGACGCTGCCGCTGGCCGAGGTGCTCGACGGCCTGACGCGCGCACGTGTGCCCGCCGGGCGTATTTACACCGCGCGCGACATCGCGGAGGATCCGCACTATCGTGCGCGCGGGATGATCCAGCGCATCACCACCGCAGAAGGCCATGAACTCGATGTCCCCGGCGTGGTGCCGAAGCTGTCCGCGACGCCCGGCCGCCTGTCGACGCTGGCACCGGCGCTCGGCCTGCATACGGCACAGGTGCTGCGCGAACTGGGCATCAGCGAGGCGGCAATCGCCGAACTCGCGGCGAAGAAGGTGATCGATACCGGCGGAGAGGTTGAATGATGGATGTCCCTGCCCGCGTTGCCCCGGCGCGCGTTTTCATCCAGGACGTGGCGATGCGCGACGGCCTGCAGGCCGAGGCGGTGTTTGTGCCCACGGACGACAAGGTCGCCTTCGTCGACGCGCTGTCGCGGACCGGGCTGGCGAAGATCGAGGTGACCTCGTTCACCTCGCCGAAGGCGATCCCGATGCTGGCCGACGCCGACGAGGTGATGCGCCGGATCGAGCGCGTGCCTGGCGTCGAGTACACCGTGCTGGTGCCCAACGTGCGCGGCGTCGAGCGCGCGCTGGCGGCGCCACCGGACGAATTCAACCTGGTGATGTCCTGCTCGGAGACGCACAACCTGGCCAACCTGCGCATGACGCGCGCCGGCTCGGTTGCACAGTTGCTCGAGGTGATCCGCCTGTCCACGGAGGCGCGCGTGCCGGCCAACGTGTCGTTGTCCTGCAGCTTCGGCTGTCCGATGGAAGGCGAGGTGCCGGCGACGACGGTACTCGACTTCGCCGCGACCTTCCTTGATGCCGGCGCGCGGGGGGTGACGCTGTGCGACACCACCGGCATGGCCTATCCGTCGCAGGTGGCCGGGCTGTGCCGCGACTTCCGCGCACGCTTCCCGCAGGCGATGCTCACCCTGCATGTTCACAACACGCGCGGCATGGGGCTCGCCAATGCGCTGGCCGCGCTGCATGCCGGGGTCGACCGGTTCGATGCCTCGCTGGGTGGCCTGGGCGGCTGTCCGTATGCACCCGGGGCGACCGGCAACGTCTGCACCGAAGACCTGGTGCACATGCTGGTGCTCGAAGGCCGTGCCACCGGCATCGACCTGCCGGAGCTGCTCGACTGTGCGCGCCGGCTCGGTGTTCTGGTGGGCCACGAGCTGCCAGGGCAGGTAGTGAAGGCCGGCCAGCGCCTCGACCTGCACCCGGTGCCGGCCTCGGTGGCGCAGGCGCGTGCACGCGCCGCTGCTGGAACGTCTGCACCGGCGGCTGCATGATCGACCATCTCGACCATCTGGTGCTGACCACTACCGATGCCGGGCGAGCGATCGACTTCTACACGCGGGTGCTCGGCATGCAGCTCGAGCGTTTCGGCGTCACGCCCGAGCTGCCGCAGGGCCGCGTGGCCTTCCGCTTCGGCAACCAGAAGATCAACCTGCATGTGAAGGGCGGCGAGTTCGAGCCGAAGGCGCACCTGCCTGTGCCGGGCGCGCTCGACCTGTGCTTCATTGCCGCGCTGCCTCTGGACACCGTGATCGAGCGACTGCAGGCGGCCGGCGTGCCGATCGAGGAGGGGCCGGGGCCGCGGACCGGTGCGACCGGGCGCATCCGATCGGTCTACGTTCGCGACCCGGACCTCAACCTCATCGAGATATCGGAGTACCTGAAATCGGAGGAGTACCCATGATGAAGCGGATTCTCGTTGGCGCGATGCTCGGCCTGTCCACGGTGGCGGCTGCGCAATCGTTCCCGTCGCGGCCGGTGACGATGATCGTCCCCACCGTACCCGGTGGTTCCACCGACTTCACGGCACGGCTGCTGCAGGAGCCGCTGTCGAAGGCACTCGGCCAGCCGGTGCTGGTCGAGAACCGCGGCGGTGCCTCGGGCAACATCGGCACCGAGCTGGTCGCCCGGGCCAAGCCGGACGGCCACACCCTGCTGCTGCAGTTCTCCGGCTTCCATGTCGGCAACCCGCACCTGTTCAAGGGGCTGAAGTGGGATCCGGTCAAGGATTTCACTCCGATCGCGATGGCCCTGTACGCACCGCAGGTGATTGCCGTCGGGCCGTCGACCCGGGTCACGACGATGAAGGAACTGGTCGAGCTGGTCCGGGCAAACCCGGGCAAGATCAGCTACGGCTCCTCCGGTGCCGGGTCCATCCAGCATCTGTCCGGCGAGATCCTGGAGCAGCAGGCGGGCGGGAAGATGATCCACGTGCCCTACAAGGGCAGCGGACCGGCCGTGGTCGACCTGATGGGCGGCAACATCGACATCTTCATTACCACGCCGCCGGGCGTGATCCAGCAGGTGCAGGCCGGCAAGCTGCGTGCGATCGCCTATGCGGCGCGCAACCGGCATCCGTCGATGCCCACGGTGCCGACCGCGGCGGAGGCGGGCTTCCCGAAATACGAAGTGGCCTCCTGGTTCGGGCTGCTGGGGCCGGCTGGCCTGTCGCCGGAGGTGGTGAAGCGGCTGTCCGACGAGGTCCGGCGCATCGTCGAAGGCCGGGAGTTCCGCGAAAAGGCCGATTCGCAGGGGGCATTCGCGCAGTACCAGGATCCGGCGACGTTCGCGAAGACGATCGCCCAGGAGCTGGCCTACTGGGGTGCGCTCATCCGCAACGCCGGCATCGCCGTCGAGTAGGCGCGCGAGCCCGCCCGGTCCCAAAAAACAGCCGGCAGGGTCACCCCTTCCGGCTGAAGCTGCTTGCGTCGCTGGCCGCGACCGCAATGACGCCAGTATTCGCCTCCGGTGTACGATCCGCAAGCACTGAAACGAACCGTTACGGTTCCAGGCCGGTCCGGTCGTCCCGCGTACTCGACCGGCATCCCAGGAGGAATACATGACGCAGGACCTCGACCGCCTCGCCGAGTGGATCGGCAACCGCGAATCCGACATCGACTACGTGACCGTGCCCTCGGTGCACCGACTGTCCTGCACGCTGGATCGCGACGATCCGCGTCCGAAGGACGGTGACCCGCTGCCGATCGGCTGGCATTCGATCCTGTTCCCGCGCGTGGTGCGGCAGTCGCAGATCGGGCCGGACGGCCACCCGCAGCGCGGCGATTTCCTGCCGCCAGTGCCGTTGCCGCGCCGCATGTTCGCAGGCAAGCGCATCACGTTCGAGGGCGAACTGCGGGTCGGCGACGAAGTGAAGCGGGAGTCGGTGATCCAGAGCGTGACGCCGAAGGTGGGCAAGTCCGGACAGATGGTGTTCGTGACCGTGCGTACCGAGATTTCCAGCCCGCGCGGCCTTGCCGTGGTCGAGGAGCAGGACATCGTCTACCGGGAAGAGCCCGATCCGGCGGCGCCGAAGCCGGCAGCGGCGCCGGTGCCCGCTCCGGGAACGGCGGTCTGGAAGCAGGTCGTGACGCCGGATCCGGTCATGCTGTTCCGCTATTCGGCGCTTACCTTCAACGGCCATCGCATCCACTACGACCACCCGTACGTGACCGGCACCGAGGGCTATCCGACCCTGGTGATGAACGGCGGGCTGACCACCCTGCTGGTGTTCGAACTGGCGCGCGCGAACGCCGGCAGCCCGCTGCGCTACATGGCGTCGCGCAACGTGCGGCCGCTGTTCGTCAACCGGGCGATCACCCTCTGCGGCGAGCCTGCGCCGGACGGGCGCAGCGCGAAGCTCTGGGCGGAGGACGACACCGGAGCGGTGGCGCTCAGCGCGACGGCCGAGTTCGGCGGCTGACCCGGGGCAGGCCGGCAACCGCCGCGCCGCGCGCGGCGGTTGCCTCGGGTAAACTCGACGGCTTTCCACAATGTGCCGCCGGCGAGCTGTCGCGGTGCCAGGTGACTGAACAGATGGAAGAATTCGCCCGCATCCGACGCCTTCCCCCGTACGTGTTCAACATCACGGCGGAGCTGAAGATGGCCGCCCGCCGCCGGGGCGAGGACATCATCGACCTGTCGATGGGCAATCCGGACGGCCCGACGCCGCCGCACATCGTCGCCAAGCTGGTCGAGGCGGCGCAGCGACCGGATACCCACGGCTACTCGGTGTCCAAGGGTATCCCCCGGCTGCGCAAGGCCATCTGCAACTGGTACCAGACCCGCTACGGCGTCGAACTCGACCCGGACAGCGAGGCGATCGTCACCATCGGCTCGAAGGAAGGCATCGCGCACCTGGCGCTGGCGACCCTCGACCGCGGCGATATCGTGCTGGTGCCCAACCCCAGCTACCCGATCCACATCTACGGCCCGGTGATCGCGGGCGCCGACATCCGCCACGTGCGGATGACGCCAGGGGTGGACTTCTTCGACGAACTCGACCGTGCGATGAAGGAGTCGTACCCGAAGCCGAAGATGCTGATCCTGAACTTCCCGTCGAACCCGACCAGCCAGTGCGTCGACCTGCCGTTCTTCGAGAAGATCATCGACATCGCGCGCCGGCACGACATCTACGTCGTGCACGATCTCGCCTATGCCGACATCACCTTCGACGGCTACCGTGCGCCCTCGATCATGGAGGTACCCGGCGCGCGCGACGTCGCGGTCGAGTTCTTCACGATGTCGAAGAGCTACAACATGGCCGGCTGGCGCGTGGGCTTCATGGTCGGCAACCGTGACCTCGTGTCGGCGCTGGCGCGCATGAAGAGCTACCACGACTACGGCACATTCACCCCGATCCAGATCGCCTCGATCCTCGCGCTCGAGGGTCCGCAGGACTGCGTGCGCGAGATCGCGATGACCTACCAGAAGCGGCGCGACGTGATGGTTCAGGGCCTGCACGCGGCCGGCTGGATGGTCGAGTCGCCGAAGGCGGCGATGTACATCTGGGCGAAGATTCCGGAGCCGTACGCGAAGATGGGCTCGCTCGAGTTCTCCAAGAAGCTGCTCGAAGAGGCCAGGCTCGCGGCCTCGCCCGGCATCGGCTTCGGCGAGTACGGCGACGACCATGTGCGCCTGGCGCTGATCGAGAACGAGTCGCGCATCCGCCAGGCCACGCGCGGCGTGAAAGAGATGTTCCGCAAGGATGGGCTGCTCTGATGAAACCGATCAACGTGGGTCTGCTGGGCATCGGCACCGTCGGCGGGGGCACCTTCGGGGTGCTCGCGCGCAACCGTGACGAGATTGAACGACGCGCGGGGCGTGGCATCCGCATCACCCGGGTCGCAGACAAGGACCTTGCCCGCGCGCGCGCGCTGGTGGCCGGATGCACCGTCGAAGGCGAGGCGCCGGCGACCGTGGTCGACGACGCCTTCTCGGTGGTGCGCGACCCCGAGATCGACATCGTCGTCGAACTGATCGGCGGCTACGGCGTCGCGAAGGACCTGATCCTCGAGGCGATCGCCCACGGCAAGCACGTGGTCACCGCGAACAAGGCGCTGCTGGCGCTGCATGGCAACGAGATCTTCGGCGCGGCGCAGGCGAAGGGTGTCATGGTCGCGTTCGAGGCGGCGGTCTGCGGCGGCATCCCGATCATCAAGGCGCTGCGCGAAGGCCTGACCGCGAACCGCATCGAATGGATCGCCGGCATCATCAACGGCACCAGCAACTTCATCCTGTCCGAGATGCGCGACAAGGGGCTTGCGTTCGACACGGTGCTCGCGCAGGCGCAGAAGCTCGGCTATGCAGAGGCAGATCCGACCTTCGACATCGAGGGCATCGATGCCGGGCACAAGCTCACCATCATGTCGGCGATTGCCTTCGGCGTGCCGATGCAGTTCGAGCGTGCGTACACCGAGGGCATCACGAAGCTCACCGCCGAGGACATCCGCTATGCTGAAGAACTGGGCTACCGGATCAAGCTTCTGGGCATCACCCGGCGCGTGGGCGAGGGCGATGCCGCCGGCATCGAGCTGCGCGTGCACCCGACGCTGATCCCCGCGAAGCGGCTGATCGCGAACGTGGAAGGCGTGATGAACGCGGTGCTGGTGAAGGGCGACGCTGTCGGACAGACCATGTACTACGGCGCCGGTGCCGGTTCCGAGCCAACCGCCTCGGCGGTGGTCGCCGACCTTGTCGACATCACCCGGCTGGCGACGGTCGACCCGGAGAACCGGGTGCCCCACCTGGCGTTCCAGCCCGACCGCATCTCGAACCTGCGCATCCTGCCGATCGCCGACGTCGAGACCGCCTGCTACCTGCGCATGCGGGTGCAGGACAAGCCGGGCGTGCTCGCCGACATCACGCGCATCCTCGCCGACCGGAAGATCTCCATCGATGCGATGGTGCAGAAGGAGCCGGCGGCGGGCGAGAGCGAGGCCGACATCATCCTGCTCACCCACCGCACCATCGAGCACAACATGGATGCCGCGATCGCCAGCATCGAGGCGCTGGCGACGGTGTCCGGGCGCGTGACCCGGCTGCGCCTGGAAGAGCTGTAGCCCGTGCGTTACCTGAGTACCCGCGGCGCAATGGCGCCGGCGAGCTTCCGCGAGATCCTGCTCGAGGGGCTCGCGCCCGACGGCGGGCTCGCGATGCCGGAATCGTACCCGCAGGTCGACCGGGCGATGCTGGCCCGCTGGCGTGGCCTCGACTACCGCTCGCTCGCGTTCGAGATCCTCTCGCTGTTCATCGACGACATCGAGCCGGCGGCGCTGCGTTCCATCGTCGAGCGCACCTACCGCGCCGAGGTGTTCGGGTCCGACGCGGTGACTCCGATGAGCGCGCTGCAGCCTGGCCTGCACCTGCTGCAGCTTTCCAACGGTCCGACGCTGGCGTTCAAGGACGTCGCGATGCAGCTGCTCGGCAACCTGTTCGAATTCGTGCTGGCCGAGCGCGGCGAATCACTCAACATCCTGGGCGCCACCTCGGGCGACACCGGCTCGGCCGCCGAGTATGCGATGCGCGGCAAGCACGGCATCCGGGTGTTCATGCTCTCGCCGCATGGCGCGATGAGCCCGTTCCAGACGGCGCAGATGTTCTCGCTGATGGACCCGAACATCCACAACATCGCGATCCGTGGCGTGTTCGACGATTGCCAGGACATCGTGAAGGCGGTCAGCGCAGATCTCGCGTTCAAGTCGCGGCTTCGCATCGGCACGGTCAACTCGATCAACTGGGCGCGGCTGGTCGCCCAGGTGGTGTACTACTTCAAGGGCTACTTCGCGGCGACCCGCTCCGAAGACGAGGCGGTGTCGTTCTGCGTCCCCTCGGGCAACTTCGGCAACATCTGCGCCGGCCATGTGGCACGCCGGATGGGCCTGCCGGTGCGGCGGCTGATCCTCGCCACCAACGAGAACAACGTGCTCGACGAGTTCTTCCGCACCGGTACCTACCGGCCGCGCAGCTCGCAGGAAACCCGGCAGACCTCCAGCCCGTCGATGGATATCTCGAAGGCCTCGAACTTCGAGCGCTATGTGTACGACCTGGTCGGCGGCGACGGGGATCGCGTACGCGCGCTGTGGCGCGAGATCGACGAACGCGGATCGTTCGACCTTGCGGCCAGCGGCGAGTTCTCGAAGGTCGCGCATACCGGGTTCGTCTCCGGGCACAGCACGCATGCCGACCGGCTGCGCACCATCCGCAGTACCTACGAGGGTTGCGGCCGCATCGTCGATACCCATACCGCGGATGGCATCAAGGTGGCGCTGGAGCTGCGCGAGCCGGGCGAGCAGATCGTCTGCCTCGAGACCGCGCTGCCGGTGAAGTTCGAGGCGACCATCGTCGAGGCGCTCGGCCGACCACCCGTGCGCCCGGCCGGGTTCGAGGCCCTCGAGTCCGCACCGCGCCGGTTCGACGTGATGGACGCGGACACCGACGCGGTGAAACGCTACATCGAGGCACGCTGCGCTGCTTGAACGGCGGGCGGACCTGGCACGGGAGCAATCGGGAATGGCTGATCCACGACGCGAGCTGGCAGGGCTGCTGGCCGACCGGTTCCAGGACGCAGGCGAGCTGGACACCAGCTTCGCTACCGAAGCCCATGTGCGCATGGCTGCCCACGCATCGATACGCACATGGGCCGACCGACCGCTGCCGACAGGCATGCTGGAGACGCTGGCTGCGATCGCGCTGTCCTCGCCGACCAAGAGCGACATGCAGAGCCGCGACATCGTGCTGGTCACCGACCCCGCCCGCCGGGCCGGGCTGGCGCCACTCATCGCCCCGGATGCCTGGATCGCGGCGGCGCCGGCGCTGCTCGTGTTCTGCGGTAACCACCGCCGGCAGCGACAGGTCAGCGAATGGCGCGGCGTACCGTTCGCCAACGACCACCTCGACTGGTTCTTCAACGCCGCGGTCGACGCCAGCATCGTGCTCGGGTCGTTCATCGTGGCGGCCGAGGCGGCAGGCCTGGGCTGCTGTCCGATCAGCCAGATCCGCAACCGTGCACAGGCGGTGAGCGAATTCCTCGAACTGCCGGAGCGGGTGTTCCCGGTGGCCGGCCTCGCGGTGGGCTGGCCGGGTGCGCCCGGCCCGATCACGCCGCGGCTGCCGCTCTCGCTCACGCTGCATGCCGATCGCTACCGCGACGAGGGCGAGGCTGCCACCCGGGCGACGATCGACGGCTATGACCATTGGCGGCACCAGCGCCAGCCATACGCTCGCCAGCGTCGCGTGCGCGACCTGGGCGTCGCCCCTTTCTATGGCTGGTCGGAGGACAAGGCGCGCCAGTATTCGGTGCCCGAGCGTGCCGACTTCGGTGCCTACGTCCGTGGCAGGGGTTTCCGGCTCGACTGATGGGCGCGCGGCGCGGACGGTGCCGTTCCAGCGTGAAAAACGCCTTGCCGCGAGCGTGACGTTGTTGCTCCCGGAACGCGGTCGTCACGCGTAACCTCCGGGGGGCAGGATGGTTCCCCTGAAGCCGGCATGCATGGTCGCGCAGCCATCCCGACGGCGCGATTGGAGTGCATCGATGTCCGACCCAGTACCCGGATTCCCTGTTGAACGCACGCTGGCGCCGTCCGCCGCGCGTGCGTCGACAGCGCCTGCCCGGCCTGCGGCGGCAGGCAATGCGGGCGCTCCTGTTCCGGGCAAGGCCGCAGTGCCGGCGGCGCAGTCGATCGAGCGGCTGGGCCTGGGCACCGCCTTCGTGCCGCTGATCGGGAAGGTGCTGCGCGACAGCGCGCTGCTGTCCCGGTTCACGACCGAGGATCTTCAGCGCTTTGCCGGATTCCTGCAGGTCTACCGTGTCGCCACCGGCGTACCCTTCATCGTCGAGGGAGACCCCGGTGACTTCATGGTGCTGGTACTCGAGGGCTATGTCGAGGTTTTCAAGAAGGGGTCGGAGACGGAACGTGCGCTGGTCGGCGTGGCAGCCCCTGGCAAGACCCTGGGCGAGATGTCGCTGGTCGACGGCGAGCCGCGCTTCGCGACCTGCATCGCCGCAACGCCGGTCACCTTCGCGGCCCTGCCGCGCAAGGGGCTGGAGCGGATCATGAAGGACCATCCGTACCTCGGGCAGAAGATCCTGCTGCAGCTGGTACTGCTGCTCAACCAGCGGTTGCGCGACGTCAGCGGCCAGTTGCTCCAGGTCTGGCAGCAGCAGGCCTGACCGGAAAGACGCGCGCCGCATCGATGGCGCCGGCGCGCGGGCGGGCCAGCTTCAGAGGCTGCGGCCCTTCTGCCAGAGCACGTCTGCGACGCCGGCGTCGCGATTGACCACCCGGCACAGCACGAACAGCAGGTCGGACAGCCGGTTGAGGTAGTGCCGGGCCGGCGGGGACACCGGTTCGGCCGCGGCCAGGGTCACCATGCGCCGCTCTGCCCGGCGCGCGAGGGTGCGCGCCACGTGGCAGGCGGCCGCCGCGCGCGAGCCACCGGGCAGGATGAAGTCCTTCAGCGGCTCCAGCGGCTCATTGAAGCGGTCGAGCACTTCCTCGAGGCGGGTCACATGGCGTTCGGTGACCGCGGTGTAGCCGGGGATGCTCAGTTCGCCGCCCAGGTCGAACAGGTCGTGCTGCACGGCGGTCAGGCACTCGTGCACCTCGGGCGATACTGCTTCGACCAGGACCAGCCCGACCGCGCAGTTGAGTTCGTCGACAGCACCCAGAACCTCGACCCGTGGTGAGTCCTTGGCCACGCGGCTGCCGTCGCCAAGACCGGTGTCGCCGCCGTCGCCGGTGCGGGTGTAGATCCTCGTGAGGCGAAAGCCCATCGCGCTTGTCCCTGTTGGCTGCCGTGTCTGCCCCGGCGCGGGCACCTGCCCGCGCCGGACTCGACGGAGCGCGATTATAGGGGCGGCAGTGCAGCGCCCGGCTGCTGGACGCTTGCCGAAGCAGGCGCGGGCCCGCTCGCTGCGGGCGTGGCGGGACCTGCCCCTGCCGACGGCGGCCGGGTGCGCTGCTCGATCGCGTCGATGGCCTGGCGCGGATTGCGGAAAAGGTTGCCTGGACCGATCTTCGCCGACAGGCCGGTACGTTCGAACACCTCGGCCACCTGTCGCTTGACGCCGCACAGCGACAGCGTGATGCCGCCGGTGGACAGCCGCGCGGACAGGTGTTCCAGCACCTCCACGCCGGAGGCATCGATCCCATTGATGCCGTCGGCGACCACCAGCACTTCGCGCACGTCGGGCGAGGCGGCCACCGCCTCCAGCACCCGGTCCTCGAAGGAAGGCACGTTCGCGAAATAGAGCGAGCCGTCGAAGCGCAGCACGACCAGCGCCTCGCCGGCCGGCGCGCCCGGTCCGTCCGCGTCGTGCAGCATGCCATCCGGATCGCGGGCCAGCCGTGCCATCCGCGGGCGCATCGTCCGGTACAGGTAGAGCAGGATCGCCAGCGCCGCGCCGAACAGCACACCGTAGTCGATGGCAGGTGCCAGCAGCAGCGCGGCGAAGAACGTGGCCCAGGCGGCGATGCCATCGTGGCGATGCGCGCGCCAGGCATGGTTCATCGCCCTGAAGCCGATCAGGCTGGTGATCGCCATCATGATCACCGCCGCCAGCACCGCCTGTGGCAGGTGGTAGAGCACCGGAGTCAGCGCCAGCAGGGTGACCAGCATGAGCAGGCCGGTCACCACGCTGGACATCCCGGTGCGCGCGCCCGAACTGATGTTGACCGCCGAGCGCGAGAAAGAGCCCATGGTGGGGAAGGCCTGTGTCAGGCTGCCGGCGATGTTGGCGAGTCCTTGCCCGAGCAGTTCCTGGTTGGGGTCGATGCGCTGGCGGGTACGCGCGGCCATCGCCTTGCCGATGGACACGGCCTCGACGAAGCCGATCAGCGCCATGACCAGCGCTGCGCCGAGCAGTGAACGCAGGGCGTCCCAGGAGAACTGTGGCAGGCCCATCGACGGCAAACCGGGCGGGATCACGCCGACCACCTCGCCGCCGCCCGACAGGCGCACGATGCCGCCGCGGATATCCTTGATGCGCCAGGTCTCCCGGCTGGTGTCGCCGTCGCGGCCCGCCGGTTCGAGGCGGGTAATCGCGCCGTCGGGTGCATGGGTGGCGCTGAACGCGAGCTGGCGCAGGTCGCGCAGCCGCTGCCCGTTCTCCCGTTCGAGGTCGGCGCGTTCGAGTTGCTTGAGTTCCAGCTCGTAGCGCCTCGCCAGTGCATCGCTGCGCGACGGCGCGGGGGTCTCCGGGCGACGCAAAGCCTCGATGCGTACGTCCAGTTCGCGCAGTTGCGTGCGCGCCTTCTGGTAGTCCTGGGCGATCGACAGCACATGCGTGTCGGCGAGCACCTCGACCGGTGCGCTGCCGGTCCGCTCGAAGCCGGTGGCCCAACTCACTGCGATGCCCAGCGCGACCGCCACCAGCACGCCCGGCCAGCGCGGCAGCCAGCGGCGGAACGCCCAGATCACGGCCATTGCTCCCAGGCCCATGGCCAGCGTCGGCAGGTGCGTGTCCGGCAACTGCAGCAGCATCTGCCAGACGTCGCCCAGGAAGAAATCGCTGCGCCCGATCGGCAACCCGAGCAGCTTGTTCAGCTGGGACAGGCCAATGATGATCGCAGCCGCGGAGGTGAAGCCGAGGATCACCGGATGCGACAGGAAGCTCACCACGTTGCCCATCCGGCACAGCGCCAGTACGAGCTGGATCGCACCCACCATGAAGGCCAGCAGGATGGCCAGGGCGACGAAGTTTTCCGAGCCGAGCGTGGCCAGTGGCGCCAGCGCGGAGGCGGTGAGGATCGACGAGACCGCTGCCGGTCCGGTCGCCAGCTGGCTGGACGAACCCCAGAGCGCAGCGACGATCACGGGCAGGAAGCCTGCATAAAGGCCGTAGTACGCGGGCATCCCGGCAAGCTGCGCATAGGCCATGGACTGTGGCACCAGCACCAGCGCGACGCTGATGCCTGCGACAACGTCGGCGCGCAGCGTCGCAGCCTGCAGTGGCCACCAGCGCAGGAACGGCAGCAATGACCTCATCGCAGGTCCTGTCCCGGCGCGGCGGACTGGCCGGGGGCGCCGTCATCGAACACGCACCGCGTGCGCGTGGCGCAGGCGGGGCAGGTGGACCGGTCGAGCTGCGGCAGGATCGCCGCCAGCGCATCGGCCTTGCGCTCGAACACGCGCCCGGGACCGAGTACTTCCAGCGCCCCCGAGCGCTCCAGCATCTCGCGCACCGGTGCCTTCAGCGCGGCGAGGTAGAGCCCGCCACCGGCGGCGGCCAGCCGCCTGGCCTCGGCCTCGATGAGGTGGGCGCCGGCGATGTCCATCAGGTTGATGCCGTCGCCGAGCAGCAGCAGGTGCCGCGGCTGTCCGGGACTGCCGGTGAGGTCGAGCAGCCGGTCGCGCACATGCTCGATCGCGCCGTAGAACAGCGAGCCGTCCACGCGCAGCACGAGCAGTTGCGGGCAACCGGCAACGTCGCCGCCGGATGGAACGAAGCGGCGCAGGCCGCCACCGCCAGTCTCCGGCACCAGGGCGACCAGGGCCGGGCGCGATGTGCGGTTCAGGTACAGCAGCAGCGACAGCATCACGCCGGCCAGGATGCAGAACTCCAGGCTCACGAACACGCCGGACAGGAAGGTCAGGACCAGCACCGCCGCTTCATTGCGGCTGGTGCGCAGGATCTGCCGGATGCCCTTGAAGTCGATCAGCCCCCAGGCGACGATCACCAGTACCGCGGCCATCGCTGCATGCGGCAGGTAGGCCGCCAGCGGGGCGACGGCAAACAGGATCGCCAGCAGGAACAGCGCCGACGATGCGGCAGCCAGCGGGGTGCGCGCGCCTGCGTCGTAGTTGACGCCGCTGCGGTTGAACGAACCGCTCGATGCGTAGCTGGAGAAGAAGGCGCCGGCCACGTTCGACAGGCCTTGCCCGATGAACTCCTGCGTGTTGTCGATGCGCTGGCCGGAGCGCACGGCGATGCTGCGCGCGATCGACACCGCCTCGGTGAGCGCGAGGATGGTGATCGCCAGCGCGATCGCCGCGGTCTCCCGGATCGCGGCGACGGACAGGTTCGGCATCGACACCGGCGGCAGTGACGCCGGCAGCGCGCCGACGGTCGTGATGCCGGAACGACCTGCGCTGGCCACGTCGATGGCCAGCGCAGCCAGTGCACCGATGGCCATCGCGATGATCATGTACGGCCAGCGCGGCACGTAGCGCCGCAGGGCGATCGCGCAGCAGAGCGTGGCCACGCTGACCAGCGTGACCTGCAGGTCGATCTCGCCTGCGCGCAGCAGCAGTGCGCCCCATGTGTCGAGGAAGCCGGCGCCGCGCGGGATATCCAGGCCGAAGAACGTCTTGACCTGGGCGTCGATGATCACGACTCCGGCTGCGGCCATGAAGCCGACGATCACGGTGTGCGAGATGAAGTTCACCAGCGTGCCGAGCCGCGCCAGGCCCATCGCCAGCTGCATGGCCCCGACGAGCAGGGTGACGGTCAGTGCCAGCTCGACATAGCGCGCACTGCCGGGCTCGGCCAGCGGTGCCAGCGAGGCGAACAGCACGATCGAGATCGCGTTGGTCGGGCCGGAGACCAGGTGCCAGGACGAACCGAACAGGGCTGCGACCACGGCCGGGACCATTGCACAATACAGTCCGTACTCGATCGGCATGCCGGCGAGTGCTGCGAAGGCCACGCACTGGGGCAGGACGATCACTGCACCGGTCAGGCCGGCAAGCAGGTCGGCGCGTGCGCAGCGGCGATCGATGCCGGGCAGCCAGCGCATGAAGGGCAGCAGGCGCAGCATGCCGCGGGGCGCAGCGTTCGAATCGGTTAAAATCAAGCTCACGGTATCCGGATGTCCCGAGGGACGGTGGCGGGACGGCACTGCAAGCAGGCAGTGCGAGTCACCGGCATGGCAAATCACCCACGGCATCCGTCCCTGCCCGATTATCGAGCAAGGCGCGGGCCCGGGCAAACCGGGTCGATGTACAGGCTGGCGCAGCGGGTGAAACCGTTGCAAGGGCTCGATTGACCGTATACCCCCGATTCCATTAAAGTCCGTGCCACTTTGCGGTACGAGAAAGCAGTGTAGCGATGAAGAATGCAGTCAACGCCAGTTTCATCGGCCTTGCAGCCATCCTGCTCGGCACGGTGGCCGTTCCGGTGTCGGCGCAGTCGCCGACCGGCGATGCGAAGGTGGGTGCACAGCGGGCAGCCATGTGTGCCGGCTGCCATGGCATCAGCGGCCTGCGCAACGCCTATCCCGAGGTCTTCCACTTCCCGAAGATCGGCAACCAGCATCCCGAATACATCCTGTCCGCGCTGCAGGCCTATCGCAGCGGCGAGCGCAGCCATCCGACCATGCGTGCGATCGCGTCGGCACTGACCGACCAGGCAATGGCCGATCTGGCAGCCTTCTACGGGCAGGGCGGCCTGCGTCCGGCCCCGGCGGCCGGCAAATGAACATGACCAAGATGAACCCGATCCGATCCGCCGTTCGTGCCGTCCGTGTCTTCGCTGGCTCCACCGCGCACCTGGCACTCGTCGCCGGCGTGTCCTGTGCGCTGCTGGCTGCGCCGGTCTCCGCGCAGAACGTGCAGCGTGGCGCGGAACTGTCCAAGCCCTGCGCGGCCTGCCATGGTCCCGATGGCAACAGCATCGCACCGAACTTCCCGCGGCTGGCAGGACAGCACGAAGACTACCTGGTGTATTCCCTGCGGTCCTACCGCAACGGTGCACGCAAGAACGCGATCATGAGTGGCCAGATCGGCAACCTGACCGAACAGGACTTCCGCGACCTGTCCGCCTTCTATGCGCGCCAGAAGGGGCCGCTGTCCGTCATTCGCCAGTAGCAGACGCAGCGCGCAGCGACTGCGCCGCCGCGCGGCTTCAGGCGCGTCTGCGCAGGCATTCGAGGTAGGCTTCCCCATCCGGCGGCATATTGTCCCGCTGGGCACGCCAAAGCGTTTCGGCGAGGCACTCGATTGCCGCGTGCTGGGCCGCCATTGGTTCTCCATGGCGCGCCAGCAGTCGCTGGTACACGGCCAGAATGCCGGGTGGCTGGTCGATCGACAACTGCTCTGCCAGCGCAAGGTGCAGGTGCAGATGCAGGAACGGGTTGGCTTCGCCGCCCTCGGACAGGGCCTCGGGTGACTCCCCTGCCTGTGCCGTTTCCAGCAGCAGGTGGTACTCAGGATGGGCGGCGACGATGTCCGCGGTGATGGCCTCGAGCGGCGTCAGCGGCTCGCGTGACCGGTGCTTGCGCCAGGCCTCGGCGAGGAAGGTGCGCGCCTCGTCGCGCGTGGGCTGGAACATGCTCACGCCGGGGCCTGCGTCTTCCCCCGGTACTCGCAGAGGTCGCTGATCAGGCAGTTCGGGCAGTCGGGGCGCACCGCCTTGCAGACGTACCGGCCATGGAGGATCAGCCAGTGGTGTGCATGCTGCAGGTACTCGGGCGGCACGAACTTCAGCAGCCTGCGTTCCACTTCGAGCGGCGTCTTGCCCGGTGCGAGCGGGATGCGATTGCCGAGCCGGAACAGGTGCGTGTCGACGGCGATCGTCGGATGGCCGAAGGCGATGTTGAGGATCACGTTGGCGGTCTTGCGCCCCACGCCGGGCAGCCTTTCCAGGGCCTCCCGGTCGTCGGGGACCTCGCCGCCATGCTCGGCGAGCAGGATCGCGCAGGTCTGGGCCACGTGCTTTGCTTTCGAGCGGAACAGTCCGATGGTGCGGATGTAGTGTTCGATGCCCGCCTCGCCGAGCGCCAGCATCTCGCGTGGCCCGGGGGCATCGCGGAACAGCGGGGCGGTGGCGAGGTTCACGCTGCGGTCGGTCGCCTGAGCCGACAGGATCACCGCGACCAGCAACTGGAAAGGCGTCTGCCAGTCGAGCTCGCCCTTCGGATGCGGGTTGGCCTGTGCGAACCGCTCGAAGATCGCGCGCCGCTTTGCCGGGTTCACTGCAGGCCCGCTCCGTTCCTGGTCAGGCGGTCTTGCGGTGCTTGTCGAACACGATCGAATCGGCGAACAGCGCGTCGATCTGGTCGGCCGGATAGCCCAGTTCGGTGAGCACGTCGGTGGTGTGCTGCCCGAGCCATGGCGCCGCGGACCGGAACTGCTGTGGCGTGCGCGAGAACTTCACCGGGTAGCCGATGTTCTTCATCTTGCCGATGATCGGGTGCTCGACGTCGAAGAACATCTCGCGTGCCTTGATGTGCGGGTCTTCCACCGTCTCGTCGAAGGTATACACCGGGCCGCCCGGTACCGCCGCCTTGTCGAGCAGCGGAACCCAGTGCGCCGTGGGCTGCGTCGAGAGCACCTTCTCGATCTCGTCCTGCAATGCATCGACGTTGGCCACCCGGTTCTGCAGGCCCTTGAAGCGTTCGTCCTGGAGCAGCTCAGGGCGCGCAAGCACGTCGTTGCAGAAGCTCGCCCACATCTTCTCGCTGTTCGCGCCGACCGTCACGTAGCCGTCGGCGGTGCGGAAGGCCTGGTAGGGTGCCGAGCGCCGGTGGCGGGTGCCGTTGGCCATCGCCACTTCGCCTGCCCCGAAGAACGCCGCCGTCTCCCACATCATCCAGGCCAGGCCGGCATCGACCAGCGAGGTCTCCAGGTACTGGCCTTCGCCGGTGCGCAGCCGGTGGATGTAGGCCGCCAGGATGGCGTAGAGCGCGGTGATGCCGCCGGCGACGTCGTTCATCGCGATGCCGACCTTGGCCGGCCGGCCGCCCGGCTCGCCGGTCATGCGCATGATGCCGGTGATGCCCTGGGCGACGATGTCGTAGCCACCCTTCTTCGCATAGGGGCCGGTCTGGCCGAAGCCGGAGATCGACGCATAGATGATCTTGTCGTTGACCTTCTTCACCGACTCGTAGTCGACGCCCATGTGGAACTTCGCATCCGGCCGCATGTTCTCGAGGATCACGTCGGCACCGGCGGCGAGCTTCATGAACACTTCCTTGCCGCGCGGGCTCTTCAGGTCGAGGCCGATGCTGCGCTTGTTGCGGTTGACCATCGCGAAGCAGTAGCTCTCGTCGTTGATCTTCGGCGACAGGCGGCGCGACAGGTCGCCCTCGGGGAAGTTCTCGACCTTCAGCACCTCCGCGCCCATGTCTGACATGGTCATCGTGCAGAACGGCCCTGCCAGCACGTTGGTCAGGTCGATCACTTTCACGCCATCGAGGGGAAGGGCCATCGTTTTCTGCTCCGCTAGCGGTCGGACTAACCGGGAGGCGGATTATAGCTGCGCGGCCGGCACTGCAGCCTTGCACGGCCCTCGCGCGCGGCTCAGAACCGTTCGCCGGGGGCGAGGTAGCGCCACTGTCCGATCGGCAGGTCCCCGAGGCGCACCTTGCCGATGCGCACCCGCTTGAGTCCGGTCACGCGCAGGCCGACCAGCTCGCACATGCGGCGGATCTGCCGCTTGCGCCCTTCATGCAGCACGAAGCGCAACTGGTCGTCGTTCTGCCAGGCGACCCTGGCCGGCTTCAGCACCACACCGTCGAGGCTCAGCCCGTGGTTCAGCAGCGCCATGCCTTCGCTGGACAGCCTGCCCGAGACCCGCACCAGGTATTCCTTCTCGATCTCGCTGTCGGCGCCGATCAGCTGGCGCGCGATGCGTCCGTCCTGGGTCAGGACCAGCAGCCCGGTGGAGTCGATGTCGAGCCGACCGGCGGGCGCCAGGCCGCGCAGGTGGGCCTGCTCGAAGCGCAGCGGGGCACGATCGGTGGTGCAGCGCGTGGCGGCGGTGACCAGCACGACCGCCGGCTTGTAGCCGGCCTCGGCCTGGGCGGACACGTAGCCGATCGGCTTGTTGAGCAGCACGGTTACCCGCTCATGCTGCTTCGCAGCCGCCGCCGGCGAGAGGGTGATCTTCTGCTGCGGCAGGATGCGCGTGCCCAGTTCCGTGATGACGACGCCATCGACGCTGACCCAGCCGCGCTCGATGTAGGTGTCGGCCTCTCGCCGGGAGCAGAGTCCCTGCGCCGCCATCAGCTTCGATACCCGGGTCTTCTCTTCCACGGGGCGTTGCCGGCTAGCGGATGGAAAGGTCGACGCGCGAGGCAGGCAACTTTGCCTTCGCGCCATCGGCGGCGGGCTTGGCCGGCACCAGGAAGATGCGCTCGGGGGAGAGTGCAGATTCCTTCACCAGGTAGGTCTCGACCGCCCGTGCGCGCGCAGTGGCCAGGTCGCGCAGGTCTTCCGGCGACACCGCGGTGTTGGTCAGCATCAGCGTTTCCATCTCGGGTGCAGGCAGTTCGCGCAGCATCCCGATCGCGTTGCGCGGTTTCGGGAACTTCGCGTCCCGGTAGGCCGCGCGCAGATAGGTTTCGTACTCCTTCGGCTCCAGCCTGACCGCGTCGAGCCCGGCCACTGCCTCGCCCCGCCGCGAAAGCTCGCGTGCCTTCTGTGCACGCACCGCCGTGTCGAGCTGCGCTCGGCGCAGGCCCTCTCGATCGCGCTCGGTATCGACACCTCCGGCGAGTTCCAGCCGCAGGGAAGGACGGTCTGCCAGCGCCTTGCCCAGCGTGGCCAGGCGCTTCTGAGCTGCCTCCGTCAGAACGGCCCGGCCCGGCTCGAACTCCACCACCGACATTTCCTCGGCGCTGCCGCCGCCAAGCGAGGCAAGCAGCGAGAACGGCGCGGTCACCGCGCGCGTGATCAGGTTGACCACCACCTGCCAGATGATGGGGCCGATGCGGAACTGTGGATCGTCCAGCGTGCCGCTGATCGGCAGGTTGAGGTCGATCTCGCCGCGCCGGTTCTGCAGCAGGCGCACGGCGAACAGGACCGGCAGCTTGACCACCGAGGGACCTTCGATGCGCTCGGTGCTGAAGGTGAGCTGGTCGAGGAAGATCCGGTGTTCCGCGTTCACCTTGCGGCCTTCAACCTTGTAGGCGATGTTCAGCGTCAGCCGGCCGCGCTCGATGCCGTAGCCGGTGTACTTGGTCGAGTAGGACGACAGCGTGGAGAGCTCGGCGCCGCGTACCGCGCCCTTGAGGTCGACCAGGAGCGGGCTGGCGATCGGATTCAGTCGGCCGACGATCTCGACCGGTGCGCTGCCGTCGAGCTGGCCGCGCAGTTCCAGATCTGCCGCGGTGCCCGGCTCGGAGGTGAGCGCGGATATGCTGCCGGTCATGCCGGTGAGGTTGAGCCGGAAGTTCGGCCGGACGAAGAAGTCGGAGAAGTTGATGTTTCCGGACGCGAGCGAGATGCGGCCGATCTTCACCGGGAACGGTGCGCCCGCGGCAGCCGGCACAGGGGCAGGGCGCGCGCCCGCCGGCCCGGCCGGTGGCGCAGGGGACGCCGCCGACGCGCCCGCCTTCGCTGCCGCCGTCGCCGGTGTCGTCGCTGGGGTCGTGGATACGGCAGCCGGGTCAGCGCGGACGATGTCCTGCAGGTTCAGCCTGCCCTTGTCCGACAGGATGATCCGTGCGAAGAAATCGGACAGGGCGATCTCGCCGATGGCGACCTGCGTCGGCCCCACCGTCACGTTGACCGCGCCGAAGAACAGCGACTTCCAGCGCAGCAGTTCCTCGCTGGTCAGCCGTTCCAGGGCGGCGAAGTTCGCGATGTTGACTTCACCGGCGAAACCGGCCCGTGGTGGATTCACCGAGAGGTCGGCATTGATCGACCCCTTCGCCGACACGTCGCCGCCGGTGACGACGATGTTCAGCCGTTCGGTGACATAGGGCTGCAGCGGCAGGAAGGCGATCGAGCGCGCATCGAGGTCGATGCTGGCCGTCATCGGGTCGAGCGCGAACTGGCCCCGCGCCGCCAGGGTTCCCGTGCGGTTGATCGCGGTCTTGAGCGAGGCCTTCGCGCGCGAGCCCTTCGCACTGGACAGGTCCTCGACGGTCGCCCCCAGGTCCGACAGCTCGATCGCCACCGGGTCGCCGGGCATGCGGTCGTCGAAGCGCACGTTGAAGCGGTCGATCGCGGCACGGCGCAACGCCCAGGTCCACGGCTGCGCGGCGGGCGCCTCAGCGGTGGCAGGGGCAGCGGCCTGGGCGGCAGGGACCGGGGACGGGCCGGAAGGGGCTGCGGAGTCCTCGACCAGCGACGCCAGGTTCAGTCGGCCATCCTTCGCGCGATCGATACGCACGACGCCGTCGCGCGCGGTGAACTCGCCGACCGTCGCAGCGCGGCGGCCCAGGTCCACGTCGACATCCTTCAGTGCCAGCAGGCCGATGTTCACCAGCGGCTCCTTGTCGCCGCTGCGCCGGGTACGCAGGTCGGCGATCGACAGTGACAGCCCCTGCAGCCCCGCATCGACACGATCGCCCGCGGCTGCGACACGGAAGCGCGTGCCCATCGCGACCTTCGCCTCGTCGACCTCGAACCGGATGAACCGTGCGTAGTACGGTGCATAGTTGCGCGGCCGTACACCGGCGAGCTCGAGCGTGCCCTCGGCGGTGACGGGCCCGGGCGTGACCATGGCCGTGAGCGCAAGCGTTTCGCCGAACGCGGTACGAATGGCGCCCTTGACCGTGGCCGGATCCGGGCGTTCGTTCGAAAGGCCCGCGACCGAGAGGTCGATGTCCGCCAGTTCCGTGCGGAAGGGCGCCGGCTGAGTGCGGTCGGTGAACACGACCCGCGCATCGTCGAGGGCGAACTGGTTCACGGTGTAGAGGACTGGCTGAGGCGCCGCGGCGGCCTTCGGCGGCGGTGCAGTGGCCGGCGCGTTGGCTGTCTTCTCCGGCCGCGGGGCGAGCGCGCCCAGGTTGAGTGCGCCGTCGCGGCCGCGCACGACATCGACCGACAGCCCGTTGAGCGCGATCATCGAGATGTCGATGTTGCGGGCGAACACGTCGATCGATTCGATGTCGACATCGAGCAGCGGCAGCGCCAGCAGTGGCGCCCTGGCGGCGTCGACCACCGACAGGTCGCGCAGCTGCGCGGTGCCGGAAACGGTGAGCCGCGCGGGTTTCCCGGCAGCACGCATGAAGTTCAGGCGCAGGTCGGTGTCGAGCGTCCCGGACGGGATGTCGAACGCGAGGGTCGCCGGCACGTAGCGCAGGTAGCGCCCGATGGCCAGCCGGTCGAGCGACAGCTGCAGCGAGCTCTCGAGCGTGTCCTGGAACGGTACGGTCTCGCCTTTCAGCTCGACGTCGGTGCCGTTGAAGTTCGCCGCGAAGGAGGGCGTCACCTTCAGAGCCACCTTGGCCGGCAGGTTCGACAGGAACGGAATGCCGAGGCGGATCGCAGTGACCGAATGCCGTGCATCCTCTATCCGGTCGTCGATCTCGATCTCGCCGCCCGTCAGCTCGATGTTGTTGAGCGAGAAGTGGACCTTGTCTTCGCTCTTGGGCCGCTTCGCGAGCGTCTCGAGGATGTCGGTGAAGTTGAACCGATCGCCGGGCAGGCGGACGATCTTCACCTTCGGTGCGCTGGCCCTGATTGCCCCGACCACCGGTGCGAGGTTCCAGATCGAACTCGACTCGACGTTGACGTACAACTCGTCGAGCGAGGCGAACACCTCCTTCGAACCGGCTTCGTACAGGCGGAACCCGGATACGGTGGCCGACAGCGCGAACGGATTGACCACGATGCGCTCGATCGAGACCTCACGGCCGAGCGCCTTCGAGGCCTGCTTGACGATCAGCGACTTTGCGACCGGCGGCACGATGAAGAATCCTGCCAGCACCAGCAGCAGGAACAGTCCGGCCAGCCAGAGCGCGAGCCTGCGCAGTCGTGCGGGGGAGGGCAGGCGGATCATGGTGCGTAGATCCAGAGGTCCGCCATCAGCGTGCATTCCGGCACGGGCAGCGGCCCGGGCACCTGCACCGCGGACAGCGGCAGGTCGAGGCCGGGCAGGCGGCGCTGGAACGCGCGCCAGGCGGCATCCAGTCCGGACAGATCGGTCATGAACAGCTGCAGCCGGACCATGTCTCGCAGCGTGGTGCCGGCCGCCTCGCACAGCGCGCTCGCGCGGTCCACGATCGCGTCGACCTGTGCCTCGACCGTCGAGCCGAAGCAGGGATGGCGCGGGTCCGGAATGCAGCCGGCCAGCGCACCGTCGGCATCCGCGGCCAGCAGGGCTGAGCAGAACAGCAGGTCGCCGGCAAGGACCGCGGCTGGCTGTCCGTCGATTCCGGTATGGAACCCGCCATCGATGTTGCGGCGCCGGGTCCGGCAGCCGTCGACCAGCCCGATCGCGTTGATCTCCAGCCGGGCGTCCTCGATCGCGAAACCGGGCGTCGAGGTCGGGATGTAGCTGACCGCCGGACGCGTGGCGGGCTCGGGGAACCACCGCGCCCAGACCTCGTTGAACGCCGGCAGGTCATGCATGTCGCGCAGGTAGACCTGCGCCTTCACCATCGAGGCGATCGACGAGCCCGCACCTTCCAGTGCGACCGCGATCTTCTCCTTCATGGCGTACTCGGCCTCGAGCTTGATGCGCGTGCCTTTCCACAGGTGCCCATCGGGAACCTTGGCTTCGGGAGCGATGCCGCCGAGGTCCCCCGGCTGGTGCGCAGCCATGAAACCCGCGATGAACACGAAGTCTCCGGCCCGCACCACGGGCGCGAAGCCGGAGGTCGAAGGCACGTGCAGGCCCGGCGGATAGATCGGTTCGATCGCCGCGCCGGACTGCGGCGAGAGTGCGATGAACTGCGCATCCAGGTCTGCGCCGGCCACCAGGAGGCCGGGCATCAGCACCGAGGTGGTCGGCGGTACCAGCGGCCGGAACCGGCGTACCCGTTCCGTGTGGTAGTGGCTGACTGCGGCCCAGGTCGTGAAGTACTGGTCGCTGCGCACGATGCGCGCGAGGGAACTGCCACCGGCGGCAAGTACCTGTTCCAGGTTGTCGAACACCCGTGCCGATTCGAGCAGGTGCTTCGGCTTGCCCGACAGCGGGGAACGGCTGCGCAGCACGTCGGCGGCGATGCTGCCCGTGGCAGGGTCGGTCGCCATCTGGCCGGTCGCGAACACCCAGCCCCCGGCCTCGACCCCGCGAGCGAAGTGCAGGCCGTGGTCCGGCCCCAGGGCGACCGGAAGCAGTGCCCTGGTGCGCGCATGGCTGCGGCCATGCGCGGCGCGGGGCGATGCGGGACGGGCGGTGCGGACGGGCGAAGCAGGCGTAGGTACTGGACGGTTGCGAGGCATGGGCGTCGACAGTGCGATGAACCCGCGTAGGCTACACCATGGCGACCGGCTCGCGTGCCGGTCGGGCCGGTCGTGGCCCGGTCAATCGGTGTCTGGCGGTCGTGCGCCGGGCGGCACGGCGGCCAGGCGCTCGCGCGCCCGCGCCAGCGCGCGCTCGACCACTGCGCGGTGGCGCCCGCTGTCCGGACCCTTGGGTTCCAGCGCCATGCCGGCCAGCTTCGCGCGCGCCTTCTCGGCGAAGCGTGCCGCGCGCTCGACCGGTTCCCGCGCGAGCCGCACCTGCCGGAACCGATGGCGTTCGCGCACCTGGCCGGGATCGGGACGGGCCAGTCCCGCTGGCGGATCTACCATGGTGATGCAGTCGACCGGGCAGGGCGCGACGCACAGGCGGCAGCCGATGCATTCGGCGGCCAGCACGGTGTGCATGCGCCGGCTGGCGCCGACGATCGCATCCACCGGGCACTTCTGGATGCAGATCGTGCAGCCGATGCAGGCGTCCTCGTCCACCCATGCGACCTGCAGGGCCGCACGCCGTCGTCCTTCCTGAGTCATCGCGGCCGCCGGCTCAGCGCGCGCCGACCGGCTGCCGCGGCAACGGCTGCCAGTGCCCGTCGATCAGGCCTTCCAGCGGCTGGAAGTTGACCTTGTAGGCCATCTTTCGGCTCTGGCTGATCCAGTATCCGAGATAGAGGTAGGGCAGCCCGAGCTGGCGGCAGAGCTCGATCTGCCACAGGATGTTGTAGGTGCCGTAGCTGGCGCCCGGCGCATCCGGCTCGAAGAAGGTGTAGACCGAAGACAGCCCGTCCTGCAGGCGGTCGACGATGCTCACCATGCGCAGCGTGCGCGCGTCGCGATCGAGCTCCTCGCGGAACTCGACCAGGTGCGAGCGGATATTGCTCTGGAGCAGGAAATGCCGGTACTGCTCGCGGCTGTCGTGGTCCATGCCGCCGCCGGAATGGCGCAGCGCCTGGTAACGCAGGTAGAGCGCGTAGTGTTCCGGCGAATAGCGCAGGTCGAACATTTCCGAGGCCAGCCCGGCATGCCTGGCCTGCGCGCGCCGCTGCGCCCGCGTCGGCTCGAACGCATCGACCAGCACGCGCACCGGCACGCAGGCGCGGCAACTGTCGCAATAGGGACGGTAGGTGAAGGCGCCGCTGCGCCGGAAGCCCGAGCGCACCAGTTCGCCGTAGACCGCAGTGTCGATCAGGTGGCTCGGCGTGGCCACCTGCGACCGGGCCATGCGGTCTGGCAGGTAGCTGCACGGGTAGCGGGCAGTCGTGTAGAACTGCAGCGCCGAAATCGGGAAATCGTTGAGCCGGGTCATGGTCGATTCAGCGTCGCTTCAGCGGCCGAGGCCTGGATCGATGCTGCGGCACCCCTCCGGCCATGCACTGGCGGGGACCCCGCAGGACACCGGGCGGCCATCTCTTTCGTAGTGTAGCAACTCCGCGAGCCGGGCCGCGAAATCGGTGCGCGGGATCTCGCGCGCACCGAAGCTCGCCAGGTGGTCGGTGCGCATCTGGCAATCGATGAGCCCGAAGCCCCACTGCTCGAGCTGGCGCACCAGGTGGACGAACGCGATCTTCGACGCATCCGGCACGCGGGTGAACATCGACTCGCCGAAGAACACGCGGCCGAGCGCGATGCCGTACAGGCCGCCAGCCAGGCGTCCGTCGATCCACGTCTCGACCGAATGCGCATGGCCCAGCGCATGGAGCCTGCAGTACGCCTCGATCATCGCGGGGGTGATCCAGGTGCCGGGCTGCCCGCCGCGCGGACCACTGCAGGCGGTGATGACTTCGCGGAACGCGCAGTCGACGCGTACCTCGTGGCCGGGCTGGCGCAGCCGCTTGCGCAGTGATCGGCGCACGTACAGTTCTGCGGGCGGCAGCACCATGCGCGGATCCGGGCTCCACCAGAGGATCGGGTCCCCGGGGTTGAACCACGGGAATATTCCATGCGAGTAGGCGTCGATCAGGCGCTGCGCCGACAGGTCTGCGCCCGCGGCGAGCAGCCCCGGCGGCTCGACCAGGGCGGTATCGAGTGCAGGAAACGGGTCGGCGGGTCCGAGCCAGGGAATCATCCCGCCATTCTACGCGGCGGCGTGGCGCATCCGTCCGGCCGCCGCGCGCAGTGAACCATGGTTGATCTGCATCAACCTGGTTGCCGCGAGGCAACCCTACGATCTGAACGCAACCCGGCGCACCCTCTCCCATCGGACAAGAAGGACTCGACCATGAAGATCAATCGATCGCTCGCTGCCGCCGCGGCCCTGGTGGCTGCCGGATCCGCAGCGCTCGTCGCTGCTCCTGAGGTCAATGCACAGCTGATGGTCCGGGGGCGCGTGCTCAACATCGTGCCGCACGAGCGTTCGTCGCCGCTGAGCCTGGGGGTGTCCAACGAGGTCACGCCGGAACTCGACCTGAGCTGGTTCTTCACGCCGAACATCGCGGTCGAGCTCATCCTGGCCACTCAGCGGCACCAGGTGACCAACGCCGGTGCCGACATCGGCAGCGTGAAGCACCTGCCGCCGACATTGCTGCTGCAGTACCACTTCATGCCGTCGCAGGATTTCAAGCCCTACGTCGGCGTCGGCCTCAACTACACCCGCTTCTACGACGTGAACCTCGCGGGCGGCGCGCTGACGGTGGACAGGACCAGTACCGGTGGTGCGATCCAGGCCGGCTTCGACTATCGCCTGTCGGGGAAGTGGTACCTGAACGTCGACGTGAAGAAGATCTGGATCGAGACCGATGTGAAGACCGCGGCCGGAGCCTTCGTCAGCAGCCTGAAGATCGATCCGGTGATCTTCGGTGTCGGTCTCGGCTACAGGTTCTAGGCCTGGATGGTCCGGGAGGCCGGTGCGGGTGGAGGACACGGATCTGGTGCCTGGCGCATACCGCGGCGATGATCGCGGCAGCGGAGCCGCATGCGCCGGTCCGCTCGCCGGCCTGTGCTTCCATTGCGGATTGCCCCTCGCCGGTGCCACGGGCCTGTCCGTACGCATCGGCGGCAGCCTGCGCGAGATGTGCTGCGCCGGTTGCCGGGCCGTCGCGCAGGCGATTGTCGACGGCGGCCTGGAGCGCTATTACGAACAGCGTGCGTCGATGCCCGGGTCCGCCGCCGATGCGATACCGGCGCCGCTGGCACAACTGCTGCTCTACGACGACCCGGCCGTCCAGGCGGGCTTCGTACGGACGGTCGGTACGCCCGGTGAGCGTTCCGACGCTGGCCACCCAGGCGACGGGCGCGAGGCCGCGCTGCTGATCGAGGGGATCACCTGCGCTGCCTGCGCATGGCTCGTGGAAAGCACGCTCGAGCGCGTGCCAGGCGTCACCGGGGTCGAGCTCAACTATTCGACGCGCCGTGCACGGGTGCGCTGGGATGCCTCGCGTGGTTCACTGTCGTCGATCCTGGCTGCGGTCGGCGCCGTGGGCTACCGGGCAAGCCCCTACGATGCCTCGCGCATGGACGACCTGCACCGGCGCGAGCGCAGGCAGGCGCTGGCGCGGCTGGCGATCGCCGGCCTGGGGATGATGCAGGTGATGATGTACGCCGTCCCGGTGTGGCTCGCCGGTGGCGACATGACCGGCGACGTCGACATCCTGATGCGATGGGCCGGGCTGATCCTCACGCTGCCGGTGCTGGTGTATTCGGCGGCGCCGATCTTCGGCTCGGCATGGCGCGACCTGCGCGCCCGGCGCGTTGGCATGGATGTGCCGGTGGCCATCGGCATCGCCGGGGCGTTCGCGGCCAGCGTGTTCGCCACCGTCACCGGCGTCGGCGACGTGTATTTCGACTCGGTCACCATGTTCGTGTTCCTGCTGCTCGGTGCGCGCTTCCTCGAGTCCCAGGTGCGGGCGCGTGCGGCGCGGGCGACCGACGAACTGGCACGCCTGATCCCGGCCACCGCAGCCCTGCTGCCGGCCTGGCCGGCGCAGCAGCCAGTCGAATCGGTGGCAGTGGTTCGGTTGCGCGCCGGTGATGTCGTGCTGGTGAGGCCCGGGGAGCGCATCCCGGCCGACGGGCGCGTGCTCGAGGGTGCAGGCGAGGTGGACGAAGCCCTGCTCACCGGCGAGAGCCGGCCGGTGCTGCGCGCGGCGGGATCGGCGGTCACCGGCGGCGCAGTGAACCTGGTCACCCCGCTGGTCGTACAGGTCGAGCGCGTGGGCGAGCACACCGTGCTTGCGGGCATCGTGCGGCTGCTCGACCGGGCCGCGTCCGAGAAGCCGCCGCTGGCCGCCCTGGCGGACCGGGTGGCGGGACACTTCGTGCTCGGCCTGCTCTGCGTCGCCGCGGGCACCGCCTGGTGGTGGGGCGCGCATGATCCGGCCCGTGCGCTGTGGATCACCGTCGCGGTGCTGGTCATCACCTGCCCGTGCGCATTGTCGCTCGCCACGCCTGCTGCACTGGCCGCCGCGGCCAGTGGCCTTGCGCGGGCGGGCCTGCTGCCGACGCGCGGCCATGCCATCGAGACCCTGGCCCGTGCGACGGTGTTCGTGTTCGACAAGACCGGCACGCTCACGACCGGCCGGTTGCGGGTGACGAGCTTCCGTCCGGAGCCACCGGTCGCCCGTCCGGGTGGCATGCCTTCGGTGCAGTCGATGCTGCAGGCAGTTGCCGCGCTGGAGCAGCGTTCGGAGCATCCGATCGGCCAGGCGCTCGCAGACCATGCCCGGGGTGCCGGCTGCGGTGCCGACAGCGCGTCGATCCCGCCCGTGCAAGGGCTGCGGCACGTGCCCGGCGGCGGCGTGGAAGCTGTCGTCGGCGGCACCCTGCTGCGGCTCGGTACGCCCGCGTTCGCCGCGGCCCTTCCGGGCGGCCCCGCCCGCCCTGTGGCCCCGATCGTGACGGCTGCCATGGCACGTGGCGAGACGTGCGTCCAGTTGGGCGACACGCAAGGCGTGCTCGCTACCTTCCTGCTCGTCGACCAGTTGCGTCCGGGCGCGCGTGAACTGGTGGCCGGCCTGCGCGCGGGCGGCGCGACCGTGATGCTGCTGTCGGGTGACCAGCTCGAAACGGTGGCTTCCGTCGCATCGGCGGTGGGTATCGAAGGCGGTTCCTCCCATGTGCACGGTGCGATGTTGCCGCAGGCGAAGCTCGATTTCGTGCGCGACCTGCAGGCCCGCGGCGCGGTCGTGGCGATGTTCGGCGACGGCGTGAACGACGCTCCGGTCCTGGCGCAGGCGCAGGTATCGATCGCACCGGCCACGGGCACCCAGGTGGCCCAGGCGGCCGCGGACATGGTGTGGCTTGCCCGCGGCGACCAGGCGGACATGCGTTCGCTGCTCGATGCGATCGCGCTGGCGCAGCGCACGTTGCGGGTGATCCGCGGCAACCTGCTGTGGGCTGGTGCCTACAACCTTGTCGCCGTGCCGTTGGCGATGGCCGGCCTGGTCACGCCTTGGGTTGCCGCGATCGGCATGTCGGCCAGTTCGCTGCTCGTGGTCGGCAATGCGATGCGCCTGCTTCGGCGCGAGCCGGCGCTGGTGTCCGGACCTGCTTTGCAGCGCCGTGGCGCGGCGCCGGCAGCGCCGCCGGCATGACGTACGAGGCCACCTCCCGCCCGCCATCCGTCGACGCGGGCCTCGCCGACGAACTGAAGGCGTGGTATCCGGTGCTTGGCGCGCTGCCGCCAGCCACTTTCGAGGCAGCCTTCGCCAGGGCGCGCGCGCTGGCCGTGCCGGCGGGTACCGTGCTGTTCGATGACCACGCGGCCTGCGAGGCGATGCCGTTCCTGCTCGACGGCGCGATCCGGGTGTCCAAGTCGTCCGCTTCGGGGCGCGAGATCCTCCTGTACCGGGTTCATGCGGGAGATGCCTGCGTGCTCACCTCCGGCTGCCTGATCGGACGGACTGCCTACGCGGCACGCGGCGTGGTGGAACGGGAAGCCCGGCTGGTCTTCTTGCCTGAAGGGGCGTTCCGGCAACTGGTGGCGACGCAGGAGTGCTTCCGCACCTACGTTTTCGCACTGTTCTCCGCGCGGCTCGGCGACATGATGGCACTGGTCGAGGCGGTCGCCTTCCGTCGGCTGGATCAGCGGCTGGCCGCGCTCCTGCTCGGGCGGGGCCGGGTGCTTCAGGTGACGCACCAGTCGATCGCCGATGAACTCGGCAGCGTGCGCGAGATCGTGACGCGCCTGCTGCATCACCTGGCCGATGACGGGCTCGTACGCCTTTCGCGCGAGCGCATCGAGATCGTCGACCCGGAGGGCCTGCGCAGGATCGCGGCGACCTCCGGCTGAGCGCAGGCCGGAACCGTTGCCTGCAGATCCTGCGTACGGTTTGGGTGCAGGGCTGGACAAGTCGGTGACCGCGGTCACCGACGCCGCTGCCGCGCAGGAGCATGCTTCTTCCATCCCTCCACCACCCCGAGGAGAAACGAGATGGAAAAGAACGTCGGTTCGATGGACAGGACCCTGCGCATCGCGGTCGGGCTCGGCATGCTGTCGCTCGTGTTCGTGCTGGACGGCGGCCTGCGCTGGCTCGGGCTGCTCGGACTGGTGCCGCTGTCCACGGCGTTGCTCGGGTACTGCCCGGCCTATACTCTGCTGGGCATCAGGACCTGCTCGACGCAGGCAGGCCACTGAAGGCCTGGTGCCGCGCGTCGCGCCAGCGACGACCCGCTTGACGGAGGAATGGATGGATGCAGGCATTGCGGCCGAGCCGCAGGTGGAGTCGCTGTTCGATCCGGTCAGCTGCACCTTCACGCATGTCGTGCACGCCGGCGCGGGCAGTGCCTGCGCCATCGTGGACCCGGTCCTGGACTTCGACCCGAAGTCGGGTCGCGTCTCGCATGCGTCGGCCCGGCGTGTGGTCGAGGTGGTCGAGCGGCTGTCCCTGCGGGTGGCGTGGATCCTGGAGACCCATGCACACGCCGATCATCTGAGCGCCGCAAGCTGGCTGCGCGACCGGCTGGGCGGGCGCATCGCCATGGGCGCATCGATCTGCGCGGTGCAGCAAGTGTTCGCGAAGGTGTTCAACCTGGGGCCCGCGTTTCCCACCGACGGCTCGCAGTTCGACCACCTGTTCGAACCCGGCGAGACCTTCCGCATCGGCGACCTGCAGGCGGTGGTGATGCATGTGCCCGGACACACGCCCGCCGATTGCGCCTACCGGATCGGCGATGCGGTGTTTGTCGGAGACACGCTGTTCCCGCCCGACGTCGGCACTGCACGCTGCGACTTCCCCGGCGGCGATGCGGCGATGCTCTACCGTTCGATCCGCGCCCTGCTCGACCTGCCGGCGCGGACGCGGCTGTTCATGTGCCACGACTATCCGCCCGGCGGGCGCGCCCCCTGTCCCGTGAGCACCGTCGAGGCGCAACGCGAGGGCAATATCCACGTCCGGGATGGCGTGGCCGAGCCCGCGTTCGTCGCCATGCGCGAGCAGCGCGATGCCACCCTTGCGATGCCGGTGCTGATCCTGCCGTCGATCCAGGTCAACATCCGTGCCGGTGCGCTGCCCGCGGCGGAAGACAACGGGGTGCGCTACCTCAAGCTGCCCATCGACGCCTTGTGACCCGGTCAGGCGGGCGTAGCGGCGCGACCGCCGGTCGGCTGAACGATGGTGGCAGGCTGATGACTGCCGTGCATCATCCCGCAGGGACGTGCAGAATCGGCATCGGAGCCGAGGCGGTGGTCGATCCCTCGCTTCGCGTGCAGGGCATCGAGCGGCTGAGGATGGCCGTGCGTCCGTGATGCCAGAGCGCGCAGCCGACCTGGTCCGCGGGCAGTCGACGCCTGCGGTGCAACCGATCCGAACGGGAGTCCTCGCATGAAGAACCGCTTCATCGCAGCCAGCGCCCTGGCTGCCCTGCTGGCCTGCAGCGCTGCATCCGCGCAGGGCTGGCCGAACCGCCCGATCCGCCTGATCGTGCCGTTCGCGGCCGGCGGGCCGTCTGACATCGTCGGGCGGGAAGTGGCCGCGCGCCTGCAGGAGAACCTCGGACAACCGGTGATTGTCGACATCCGTGCCGGGGCGAACAGCACCATAGGCGCAACGATGGCGGCGAAGGCCAACCCGGACGGGAACACCCTGCTGATCGGGTCGGTGGGTACCTTTGCGATCAACATGGTCAACTACAAGGACCCGGGGTACGACTCGCTGCGCGACTTCGACCTGCTCAGCCTGGCCGCCAACACGCCCAACGTGCTGGTGGCGAGCACCAAGGTGCCGGCGACCAGCGTCAAGGAGGTGATCGCATTGCTGCGCGCGAACCCGGGCAAGCACACGTTCGGCGTCGCCGGGCTGGGCTCGTCCGGCCACATGACCTCCGAGTTGCTGATGCTGCGCACGAAGACCACTGCGATCATCGTGCCGTTCAAGGGGGCCGGCGCGACCATGGGCGCGATGCTCGGCGGCGAGGTCGATCTGACCTTCACCAGCCTGGGCAGCGTGGCCAACCATATCCGCAGCGGACGGCTGCGTGCGATGGCCGTGACCAGCGGCAAGCGTATCGCGCAGTTCCAGGAGGTGCCGACCCTGTCGGAGCTCGGCTACAAGGACATGGAGATCCTTTCGTGGCAGGGCTTCGCTGCGCCGCGCGGTCTGCCCAAGGATATCTTCAGCCGGCTCGAATCGGCGCTGATCGCGGTGGTCACCACCGGACAGGGCCGCACCAACCTCGAGAATCTCGGCTGGGACATCGACGGCACGACCGGGGCGGTGTTCCGCGACAAGCTGGCGCGCGAGATAAAGCTGTGGCGCGAGGTGGTGACCACGGCGAAGATCAAGATCGACTGAGCGGTTCAACGGAGGAAGGCATGGCAATCGACAACGACGCGGCGAAACGCGTCCTGGCACACATCGACCGCGACGAACTGGCGCAACTCGGCTGCGACCTCACCGACATCCCCAGCCCGACCGGGCAGGAGAAGCAGGTGGCCGAGTTCATCGTCGACTGGTTCCGGCGGCAGGGCCTGAAGGCGATTACCCAGGAGGTGGAGGCCGGCCGTCCGAACGCGGTGGGCATCCTGAAGGGCTCGGGCAACGGCCTGAGCCTCGGCTTCAACGGCCATACCGACACCAGCTTCACCGGCACCGACGAAGACCTGCGCATGGTTCGCTCGGTCGAGCCGCAGTCCGAGCTGCGCGGGTCGATCGTCGACGGACGCGTGGTGCGTGGCCTGGGCATCTCCAACATGAAGGGCGGCGTCGCCTCGTTCATGATGGCGGCCAAGGCACTGAAGGCCAGCGGCGTGGAGCTCAAGGGCGACGTCGTGTTCGCCGCGGTGGTGGGCGAGATCTCGCGTACCCCGGTCGGTCCCTGGCAGTCCAGGGAGTACCGTGGCGAAGGGGCCGGCACGCGCCACCTGTTGACCCACGGCATGCACACCGACTATGCGGTATGCGCCGACTGCTCCGACCTGAACATCGTCTGGACCCAGACCGGCGTCGTGCAGCTGAAGATCGCGACCTACGGCAAGGCCGAGGCGGCCTGGGGTTCGGACCGGGCGCAGATGCCGATGTCGGAGCTCAACGCCATCGTCAAGATGACCCGTGTCATCGCCGCGGTCGAGCAGTGGGCCGACGGCTTCGAACGCGACAACGTGTACCACTCGCCCACCGGGCCGCTGTTTCCGAAGGTGAACATCGGCGCCATCGAGGGTGGCGCGCCCTACCGGCCGAACTACTTCCCTGGCGTTTGCACGATCTACGTCGATATCCGGATGCCGCCGCAGGTGCGCCCGGTGGAGATCAAGGCGCAGCTGGAACGGGTGCTCGACGGGCTGGGCATCGAGTACGAGATGGACCTGTACAAGTCGCTGCTCGGGCACGAGGGCAAGGGCGTCGAGCCGCTGGTCGGCGCCGCGCAGGACATCTACCGCCACCTGTTCGGCGAGGAGATCCGGCACGAGGCTCCGGACCGGGCCAGCATCTGGACCGACACCAACGTGTACAACGAGCTGGGCATTCCCGCCATCAAGATCGGGCCGCGTGGCCGGCGGATCGGTCCGCGCGCGGAAGAGATCGAGATCGACGTGATGGTCAAGGCGGCGCAGATCTATGCGCTGATGGCGCTCGACATCTGCTCGCGGCCGCGGCCGGCAAAGGGATGACCCGTGAGGCGCCGGCCGCACCGGGCGGTGCCGCGGCTGCTGCAGGCAGCGGCTCGCCCGGCCGCAACCGGATCGATCCGAAGAAGCTGCTGCTTGGCAAGTGGACGGCAGTGGTGCCGCGCGACCGTGAAAAGCACTTCCTCGTGGTGAAGGTGCTGGACCCCGACGTGGCGGGCGAGGCCCCGACGAAGGTCCAGCTCGAGGCGGTGCTTTCGCGCCGCATCCTGACCCTGCCGTGGCGCGAACTGGAGGATGCGTCGGCCTGGAAGCGCGGCTGGGTTCGGGCTTCCTAGATGGACATCCTCTACCTGCTGGTTCCACTGTCGGTCGTGCTGGCCATCGCGATAGGTGTCGCGTTCTGGTGGGCCGTGCGCAACGACCAGTTCGAGGACCTGGAGGGCCCGGCGCACCGGCTGCTGCTCGACGACGACGACCGCGTGCCGCGGCCGGCGCCTGAGTCGTCTCATGCGTTCCATGCGTCCACGGCGTCCCCGGCATCCCGGGCGCCAGAGGCGCAGTCCGCGCCGCCGCCCGCGCCGCCGCCGCACCGGGGATGATGGCCTCCCGCATGCCCCGGTAGCAGGCTGCACCATCGTACGCCGGCTTCGCTCCTGTCGAAGCCGGTCGCGTCGTCCTTGCCCCGGCCGCCATCCGCGCAAGGGTTGATCCATGTCAACAAGACGCCTTCGCTGCGTTGCGATGATGGGTTCGCCGCCATCGACTCGCGGCGCAACCAGCATCCGGACGGAGCGCATGACTATGCAGGCGGGCATGCAGGAGGCAGCGGGCAATCCTGGAGAGACCTACAACTACCGGGTGGTACGCCAGTTCGCGATCATGACCGTGGTCTGGGGCGTGGTGGGCATGCTGGTGGGCGTGATCATCGCGGCGCAACTGGCCTGGCCCGAGTTGCTGCCCTCGGTCCCGTGGCTGTCCTACGGTCGGCTGCGGCCGCTGCACACGAATGCGGTGATCTTCGCCTTTGGCGGCTGCGCACTGTTCGCGACCTCCTACTACGTCGTGCAGCGCACCTGCCATGTGCGCCTGGTCTCCGACCGGCTGGCCGGGTTCACCTTCTGGGGCTGGCAGGCGGTGATCGTGCTCGCCGCGGTGACCCTGCCGCTTGGCATGACACAGGGCAAGGAATACGCCGAGCTGGAATGGCCGATCGACCTGCTGATCGCGGTGGTCTGGGTCAGTTACGCGATCGTTTTCTTCGGCACGATCATGAAGCGCCGGATCCCGCACATCTACGTCGCGAACTGGTTCTTCGGCGCGTTCATCCTGACCGTGGCCATCCTGCACATCGTGAACAGCGCCTTCAGCCCGGCCTCGTTCACCAAGTCGTATTCGGCCTATGCCGGGGTGCAGGATGCGATGATCCAGTGGTGGTACGGCCACAACGCCGTCGGCTTCTTCCTGACCGCCGGCTTCCTCGGCATGATGTACTACTTCATCCCGAAGCAGGCCGAGCGCCCGGTCTATTCGTACCGGCTGTCGGTGGTGCACTTCTGGGCGCTGATCTTCACCTACATGTGGGCGGGACCGCACCACCTGCATTACACCGCGCTGCCGGACTGGGCGCAGTCCCTCGGCATGGTGTTCTCGCTGATCCTGCTTGCGCCGTCCTGGGGCGGCATGATCAACGGCATCATGACGCTGGCGGGCGCATGGCACAAGCTGCGCACCGATCCGATCCTGAAGTTCCTCGTGACCTCGCTGTCGTTCTACGGCATGTCGACCTTCGAGGGGCCGATGATGTCGATCAAGACGGTCAACGCGCTGTCGCACTACACCGACTGGACCATCGGCCATGTGCACTCCGGAGCGCTCGGCTGGGTCGGCATGATCTCGATCGGCAGCATGTACTACCTGATCCCGCGGTTGTTCGGGCGCACCGGGATGTACAGCGTGCGCGCGATCACGCTGCACTTCTGGGTCGCCACGATCGGCATCGTGCTCTACATCACCTCCATGTGGATTGCAGGGGTGATGCAGGGGCTGATGTGGCGCGCGGTCAACGCCGACGGCACGCTGACCTACACCTTCGTCGAGAGCGTCAAGGCGAGCTGGCCCTACTACGTGGTGCGCCTCGCGGGCGGCGTCCTCTACCTGGGCGGCATGCTGATCATGTGCTGGAACGTGTGGAAGACCGTGGTCGGCAGCCGGCCAGTCGATGCGCCGGTTCCCGCCCCCACGATGGCGCACGCATGACTGCGCATCCATGACAGGGCAGGGGCGTGCGGGCCGAACCCGGGCGCCCCACCGCCAGGCGATCCCGCCGGAGACGTCCGGACAAGAACGCAGCAACGAGAGGTGGCGAAATCATGGGCATGGATAGCGGTCATCAGGCGATCGAGAAGAACGTCGGCTGGATGGTGCTGTTGGTGATCCTGGTGGTGAGCGTGGGCGGCCTGGTGCAGATCGTCCCGCTGTTCTTCCAGCGTTCGACCACCGAGCCGGTGGCGGGGTTGAAGCCCTACACGGCGCTGCAGCAGGCCGGCCGCGATGTCTACGTGCGCGAGGGCTGCTACAACTGTCATTCCCAGATGGTGCGGCCGCTGCGTGCCGAGACCGAGCGCTATGGGCACTACTCGGTGGCCGGTGAGTTCGTCTACGACCATCCGTTCCAGTGGGGCAGCAAGCGCACCGGGCCCGACCTGGCGCGGGTCGGCGGCCGCTATTCCGACGAGTGGCACCGCATCCACTTCAACAACCCGCGCGACGTGGTACCGGAGTCGAACATGCCTTCCTATCCGTGGCTCGCCCGTGCACCGGTCGACGGCGGCTCGATCGGGGGGCGCCTGCGCGCGCTGGCGCGGGTCGGCGTGCCGTACACCGAAGAAGAGATCGCCGGCGCCGAAAAGGCGGTCGAGGGCCGCACCGAACTCGATGCGCTGATCGCGTACATGCAGGTGCTGGGCACCAGCCTGAAGGCCGGCGCTACGCCGGTCGCGGCCAACCGAGGGGCAAGCGATGAGCACCGGTGACCTGCAATCCATCCTCACGCTGCTCGCCTTCGTGTCCTTCATCGGCATCGTCTGGTGGGCGTACTCGAAGCGGCAGCAGGCAGCCTTCGGCGAGGCCGAGCGCATTCCCCTCGACGACGACGCACCGTGGCGGCCCAGCGCCGGGGCGCGGGCGCCGACCGATGCCGGTTCAAGGGAGGAAAGGTAATGTCGGATTTCATCTACAGCTGGGTCGGCATCGCCATCGCGGTGGTGACCATCGTCTCCATCCTCGCATGCGCCTGGTTCCTCAAGGCGAACACCGTGCGCAGGCCGTCATCTGCCAACAGCGCCGGCAACAGCCCGGGCACCACCGGACACCTGTGGGACGGCGACCTCGCCGAATGGAACAATCCGCTGCCGCGGTGGTGGATGTACCTGTTCTACATCACGATCGTGTTTGGCCTGCTGTACCTGGCCCTTTATCCGGGCCTCGCGGTGTACGGCGGCGTGCTCGGCTGGAGCTCCACCGGGCAGCACGCGGCGGAATCGAAGCGCTGGGACAGCCGCCATGCCGCGATGTTCGATGTCTACCTGAAGCAGGAAATCCCGGTGGTGGCGCGCGACCCTGCCGCGCGCGAGATGGGGCAGCGGCTGTTCGTCAACTACTGCGGCCAGTGCCACGGGTCGGACGCTGGCGGCGCCCGGGGCTTCCCGAACCTGCGCGACAACGACTGGATCTGGGGTGGAGAGCCAGCCCAGGTGCATGAATCGATCGCCAGGGGGCGGCAGGCGATGATGCCGCCACAGGTCGAGTCGATCGGCGCCGGGAACGTCAAGGCGGTGGCCAACCATGTACGTTCGCTTTCGGGCCTGCCGAATGATGCCGCGCTTGCCGCGCAGGGGAAGGTGAAGTTCGAACAGGTGTGCGTCGGGTGCCACGGCATGGACGCGAAGGGCAACCCGGCGCTGGGTGCGCCGAACCTGGCCGATCGCATCTGGCTGTACGGCTCCTCGGAAGAGTCGATCATCGACACCATCACCCGCGGCCGCAACGGCGTGATGCCGGCACAGGCCGAGTTCCTCGGTGCCGGCAAGGTGCACCTGCTTGCCGCCTACGTGTGGGGGCTGTCGCGTGACGCGGGAAAGTGACGCCGGCAGCGACGAGTCGCTGTTCGAGATCCGGCGCAAGATCTATCCCCGTGCGGTGACCGGATTCCTCGCCTCGCAGCGGGTGCTGCTGGTGGTGCTCACCCAGCTCGCGTTCTACGGCACCGCATGGCTCGAGTGGAACGGCCGGCAGGCAGTGCTGTTCGACCTCGCCGCGCGCAAGTTCTACATCTTCGGCTTCGTATTCTGGCCGCAGGACTTCATCTTCCTGACCGGCCTGCTGGTGATCGCCGCGCTGTCGCTGTTCCTGTTCACCGCGATCGCGGGCCGCCTCTGGTGCGGCTATGCCTGTCCGCAGACGGTGTACACCGAGCTGTTCATGTGGATCGAGCGCAAGGTCGAGGGCGACCGGATGGCGCGCATGCGGCTGAACGCCCAGCCGATGTCCGGCCGAAAGCTGCGGCTGAAGGCGACGAGGCACGCGCTGTGGATCCTGCTCGCGGCGTGGACCGGCTTCACCTTCGTCGGCTACTTCACCCCGATCCGCGAGCTGGGCGCATCCCTGGCCTCGTTCTCGCTCGGTCCCTGGGAAACCTTCTGGATGCTGTTCTACAGTTTCGCTACCTGGGGCAATGCCGGCTTCATGCGCGAGCAGGTGTGCAAGTACATGTGCCCGTATGCGCGATTCCAGAGCGTGATGTTCGACCCGGACACGCTGATCGTCACCTACGACAACAGGCGCGGCGAGCCGAGGGGCTCGCGCGGGAAGTCTGTAGACCCGCGCGCGAGCGGGCTGGGCGACTGCGTCGACTGCGGCATCTGCGTGCAGGTCTGCCCGACCGGCATCGACATCCGCAATGGCCTCCAGTACGAATGCATCGGCTGCGGCGCCTGCGTCGACAGCTGCAACCAGGTGATGGCCAGGATGGGCTATCCGAAGGGCCTGATCCGCTACTCCACCGAGAATGCGCTCGCCGGACGCTACCGTGACCGCGACATCCTGCGCCACCTGCTGCGCCCGCGCACGCTGCTCTACAGCGGCCTGCTGCTGGCGGTCACCGTGGCCGTGGTGGCGGGCATCGTGCTGCGCACGCCGGTGAAGATGAACATCATCCGCGACCGCGGAAACATCGTGCGCGAGCTCGAGGATGGGCGCCTCGAGAACGTCTATCGGGTGCAGATCATGAACACGCGCGAGGATGCGCGCAGCTTCGTCCTGTCCGCACGCGGCATCGACGGCGTGGAGCTGGTGGTGCCCGAGACGCAGCCGATACGGGTCGGTTCGGCGGGGGCACGCGTCTTGCCGCTCGAGCTGCGGGTGCCTGCCGGCTCGGTGAAGGCGGGTTCCACGCCGGTCTGGCTGAGGGTCGAGGCGACCGACGACACCGGCGTGGCGCGCGAAGAGAAGACCGTGTTCATCTCGCGCTGAACCGCCCGGCGCCGCATTGCGATCCGCCCCGACATCATTCCCTTCGACGAACGTCCCCTGCCGCTGGAGCCTGCCATGTCCGTATCGATTCCCGCAGTACCCGCGCCCGCCAGGGCCGATGGCAGGCGAGTCTCCTGGTACCGCGAGCCGTGGCCCTGGCTGCTGTTCATCCCGCCCGCTGTGGCGGTGGTCGCGGGCACCATCACCATGGGCATCGCGATCGATTCGTTCGACGGCGTGGTGTCTGACGACTACTACCGGCAAGGCCTGGCCATCAACCGCTCGCTCGACCGCGACGCGCGGGCGCGCGAGCGCGGGCTGTCCGCGCAGCTCCGGTTCAACCCGTCCGGTGACCGGGTACGCGTGACGGTGGTCGGGGATGCATCGGCCCAGGGGCTGCTGCACCTGCAACTGGTGCGCGCCGCGCGCAGCGGCGACGATCAGGACGTCGAACTGACTCCGGTGGCGCCGGGCCTGTACGAAGGCCGGCTCACGCAGCCGCTGCAGGGACGCTGGCACCTGCGCCTGCAGGACGGCGAGGGACAGTGGCGCATCTCGGCCATCGCCCAGTTACCGGCAGAACGCGCGATCGCCCTTGCACCGACGCCACTCAACCCTGCCGCACCGGAGGAGCCGAAATGGAGCGTTCCCGGAAGCTGATCTGCATCCTGTGGCCTTCGTTCCTGGTGGCAGGCGCGGCCGAGGCGGTGTTCTTCACCCTGGTCGATCCGGCCGACCTGCAGCTGTTCGGGGACCCGGTGGCGCTCAGCGAGCTGTCGGCATACACGGTCGGCTTCTTCCTGTTCTGGGTGTTCGCCGCCGCTTCGAGCGCGCTTACGTTCTACCTGCAGCGCAGCTCGGCCGAGATCAATGGCATGTGCCCGATCCCGGATGCGGCCGACCGTCCGGCGGGCTGCCCGCGCGGCAGCGAAGCGGGGGACTGTCGGTGAGCGCCCTGTCGCAGGCCCGGATCGCCGTCGCCGACCTGGCTGCGAGAGGTGCGGTGCGGGCGCCGGCACGAGGCCTGGGCCTCTGATGGAAGCGGCCGCGATGCTCTGGCCTGCGCTGGCGTCCGCATTCCTGGTCGGACTCGCCGGCGGCGTGCATTGCGTGGGCATGTGCGGCGGCATCGTCGGCGCCCTGGCCGGAGCGACGGGCCAGGCACGGCCGCCGATGCGCCTTCACCTTGCCTACAGCGTCGGCCGGATCGCCAGCTATGTGCTGGCCGGCGCGCTGGCCGGTGGCGCCGGCGGCGTTCTCGGCTGGGCCAGCAGCGCCGCGCTCGGCGTGCGTGGCAGCCCGCTCGGGCAGTCGGTGTTCATGCTGGTGGCGAGCCTGATGCTGGTCGTGCTCGGTCTGTACCTGTCGGGACTGGCCCCGGCGGTGCGCCATGTCGAGACACTCGGTGCCGGCCTGTGGCGCCACCTCCAGCCGATCGCGAGGCCGCTGCTGCCTGCCGGGACGGTGCCTCGCGCGACCGCGCTGGGTGCCATCTGGGGCTTCCTTCCGTGCGGACTTGTCTATGCGATGCTGGCCACCGCGATGGCGACCGGCAGCCCGGCACGGGGTGCGGCGGTGCTGTTCGCATTCGGGCTGGGCACCCTGCCCAACCTGCTGGCGGTCGGCTTCTGGTTGTCGCGCTTTCGTACGATCGTGCGTTCGCGGCGCGCGCGCATGGCGGCAGGACTCGCGGTCTGCCTGTTCGGCGTCTACGGACTCGTGCTGTTCGGCCAGGCCCTGGTGACTGGCACCGGTCCGCACGCGCATCACCACCATGCGGCGGCGGGCCCGCACCCCGGTGCTCATGCTTCGCTGAACAGGCGGGGCTGCGATGGAGGGTGCCTCAGTGGTCGTCCCGTACGTGGGGTTCGTAGCCGTGCGTAGGCTCGCCGGTATCCGGATCGATGAAGTCGTCGATGCCGATCACGGCCTCGATCTCGTGTACTCCGTCGGTATCGGCAGCCGCCGCGAGGTCGTCTGCGCCGGCATCGAAAGGCCCGGGCGAGTCGCGGTCGGCGATCGCGGCGGCACGGGTGCGGAACGGGCCGACCAGCTCGTCGGTCTCGCTGTCGCGCCAGAAGAATCCGTCGTCGCTCTCCACGATCGAAGGCTGGTGGGTCGCCACCGACTTCGCGGTCGACGAGCGTTTCCTTGCCGGCGCGGGTTCTTTGGCGCCGCGGCTTGCAGTGGACCTGACCATGGATGCTCTCCTGAGTCGATGCTCAGGTTAGCGCGTGCATCGGCTGCTGGCAAATCACTCGCGGACTTCGATGATGCCGCGCAGTGCCGTGAAGTCGAGGATCTCGATCTCGCGCCGGTCGATGCGGATCCACCCCTCTCCGCTGAAGCGCGAGAACAGCCGGCTCACCGTCTCGAGCGTGAGCCCGAGGTAGCTGCCGATCTCCTCGCGCGTCATGCGCAGGCGGAAGCGCATGGCCGAATAGCCGAGGTTGGCGAAGCGCTGCGACAATCCGATCAGGAAAGCACTGAGCCGGGCGTCGGCCTTCATGCCCGCGAGCACCAGCATCAGGCCCTGGTCGCGCATGATGTCACGGCTCATGATCTTGTGAAAATGGTGCTGCAGTGCGGGAATCTCGCGCAGCAGTTCCTCCAGCCGCTCGAACGGCAGCACGCAGACTTCGCTGTCCTCGAGCGCGACCGCGCTGAAGTTCTGGCGATCGGTGCTGATCGCATCCAGGCCGAGAATCTCGCCCGACAGGTAGAACCCCGTTATCTTTTCCGAACCGTCCTCGGACAGGTCGACCGTCTTGAACGCGCCGGCGCGCACTGCATAGAGGTTCCGGAATGGATCTCCGGTGCGGTAGAGCGACGCCCCCCGGCGCGTGGCCTGGCGCGACGAGATGATCCGGTCGAGCTTCTCTATCTCGCTGGGCGAAAGCCCGACAGGCAGGCAGAGTTCCTGCAGGCTGCAGGAACTGCAGGCCGCCTTGATGCTGGCAGGCACGGCGACGACGGGGATGGTCGGCTGGGCGTTTCGGTAGGAGGTCACGGAAGCTCTGCCTTTGCCATTGGGTGGGAGGCTGCCGGCCCGGCGTTCTGGACGGGTGGCAAGGGGACATTCCATGGCTGACCGCGGAGTTGCCGCGGCACTACAGCCTGCGCTTTCGAGGCCATCGAATGCTGCAGAAAGCTACATCTTCCCGCCGGGCTGCCGATAGAATCCGATCATATCGGGGTTTACGGTTACCGGTGACCGAACCATACTGCTAACCCCTCCGTGCGGCAATGGCGCGCAGGACTTTCCCCTGAAATCGATGGACACAGCACCTATCCCTTTTCGTTTCGACGCCGATGCCTGGTCGGTGGACGAAAGAAATTTCCCGGCAGCGAGTTCGAGCGTGGAGCGGCTGCAGTTCTGCCTGAACTATGCCGTGCTGGCGCCTTCCTGCTTCAACACCCAGCCGTGGTTCTTCCGGCTGACGGGTGCTGCGCTGGAACTGTTCGCCGACCGGTCGCGCCAGCTGCCGATGGCCGACCCCGATGGCCGCGCGCTGATCATTTCGTGCGGGGCCGCGCTGTTCAACCTGCGTTGCGCGCTGCGCTATTTCGGACTGCAGCCGAAGGTGACGCTGCCGCCGTGGCTGAAGGAAGGCGAGCCCCTGTCCAACAGCGAAGGGCCGCTGGCCCGGATCGAGCTCGACGGCACGATCGCCTGCCAGGCCTCGGAACGGGTCCTGTTCCAGGCGATCCGCCGGCGCCGGACCTACCTCGGAGCCTTCGATCCGGCACCGATCTCGCAGACACTCATCGATGCGATGCAGGAGCAGGCGAGGCATGAGGGCGCCTGGCTGGGCATGCTCGAGGATGCCGAAGCGAAAGCGGAGGTTTCGCGGCTCGTCGCCGAGGCTGACCGCCTGCAGTTGACCCAGCGCAGGTTCCGGATCGAGTTGTCGAAATGGTCCCGGCGCGGTGCGCGCCTGGCGCCGCCGATGTCGGCTGGCGCCCTTCCGCTCGGGCCGCACGGCGAGTTCGCGTTGCCCCTTGCGGCCTTCCTCGATCCGGCGCTGGCCGGGCAGGCCGAGGCCGACCTGGTCGAGTCGACGCCGCTGATCGGCGTGCTCGGTGCCGACGGCGACACGCCCCTCGACTGGCTGCGGTCTGGCCAGGCGCTGCAGAGGACGGTCCTCTGGGCGCGGGCGGCGGGGGTCTGGGCCTCTTTCCTGAACCAGCCGATCGCCCGCCCCGAGTCGCGCATCGAGGTCGCCCACCTGCTGGACCGCAACTATCCGATGCTGCTGGTGCGTTTCGGCCGCGTGCCGTCCCCGGTGTCGTCCAGGGCCCTGCGCGCGGCGCGCTACGTGGTTGGCGGCTGAGCGCGACCTCTGAGCGACCGCTGAGCAACCGCTGATCCGCGGTTGACTGGCAGCCGGTCCGGCGCCAGGCGGCGCGGGCAGTGCCGCCGTCGGTGCATCGCCAGGCGCACACAGGCGCGTCCGGCATGGCTACACTCTGTACTTCGATCGACTCCGAATTGCCCAGTGTCCGACCTGCGTCCGGAACAACTCGAAGAGGCCTTCGCGCTGTTCAGCCAGGCGTCGGCCGAGCTGACCACGGCCTATCAGGCGCTGCAGGGCCGCGTCGAGCAGCTGGCCGGCGAACTCGCCGCGACCAACAGCGAGCTGCGCGTGCAGCTGGCCGCCAAGGACGCGCTCTCGCGCCGGCTGGCCGCGCTGCTGGCGGCGCTGCCGGGCGGCGTGGTGGTGCTCGATGCGTCACGCCGGGTCACCGACACCAATCCCGCGGCGAACTGGCTTCTCGGGACGGTGGCGCCTGGCCAGGACTGGGACGCACTGGTCGCCGGGGTACTGCGCCCGACCGCGGCACCGGACGAATTCGATGCGTTGCCGGTGGCTGCGTCTGCCGCAGCAGCCCCTGACGAGCCGCAGGGTGCACGTCGGGTCCGCCTGTCGGTCAGCGTACTGCCCGATGGTGGATCGATCGCCCTGGTCAACGACATCACCGCGGCGCACGCGCTGACTGCGCAGCTCGAACGCGCCCGCCGGCTTTCGGCCATGGGCGAGATGGCTGCCAGGCTTGCGCACAACCTGCGCACGCCGCTGGCCACCGCGCTGCTCTATGCGGGCAACCTGGGCCGCACGACGATCGCGGAGGCCGAACGCAGCCGCTTCGCCGAACGCACCGTCGACAGCCTGCGCCGGGTGGAGCGGATGATTCAGGATATGCTCCGTTTCGTCCGCGGCTACGAGGATGCCTTCGAGCCCTTCGCCGTCGGTGAAATGCTGCGCGAACTGGCGCAGGTGATCGAGCCGCAGATGGCGCGGAGGGGAGTGGACTTCGAAATCGTCGATCTCACCGAGGGGCGGCAGATGCAGGGCAACCGCAAGGCGGTCGCCGGTGCACTGCTCAACCTGCTCGAGAACGCCTTGCAGGCCAGCGACAGCGGCGGGCGGGTCGTGCTTGGCGCAGCCGCGAACGGGCGTTCGATCGACCTGTCGGTGCAGGACGACGGGCGCGGCATCGATCCGGCCGTGATGGACCGGCTGTTCGAACCGTTCTTTACCACGCGCGCTGACGGCACTGGCCTCGGGCTGGCCATCGTGCGCGGGGTGGCGACGGCGCATGGCGGCGAAGCCCTGGTCGACAGCAACCCGGGCGAGGGCACGCGCTTCACGCTGCGTCTTCCTGCCAGTGCGATGGCGGTGGGCGGATGAAGCTGCTTCCGGTCCTGATCGCCGAAGATGATGCCGACCTGCGTGAGGCGCTGTCGGCGACCCTGCAGATCAACGGCTATACCGTGGTCGAGGCGATCGATGGCGAGAGCGCGCTTGCCGCGCTGGCGCGCGGGCCCGTCGGGCTGCTGATCAGTGACGTGCAGATGAAGCCGATGGACGGCCATGCGCTGCTTGCGCGTGCACGCAGCGAGTACCCGGACGTCCCGGTGATCCTGATGACTGCCTACGGCATGATCGACAAGGCGGTCTCCGCGATCCGTGCCGGGGCGGTGAACTACCTGACCAAGCCGTTCGAACCGGCGCGTCTGCTGGAAGAGGTCGCCTGCCACATGCGGCCGGCGCCGGGCGCCACTGGCCGGCCGCGGCGTGCCAACGGCGATGGCGTGGTCGCGCGCGACCCGGCCACGCGGGCGGTGCTGGAACTGGCGCGCCGGGTCAGCACGACCGACGCGACCGTGCTGATCACCGGCGAATCCGGCACCGGCAAGGAGGTATTCGCGCGTTTCATCCACGGCCATTCGGTGCGTACGGCAGCCCCGTTCGTGGCGATCAACTGCGCGGCGATCCCCGAGAACCTGCTCGAGGCGACGCTGTTCGGCTACGAGAAGGGCGCGTTCACCGGCGCCAGCCAGGCCACGGCCGGGAAGTTCGAGCAGGCGCAGGGCGGCACGCTGCTGCTGGACGAGGTATCCGAGATGCCGCTGCCACTGCAGGCCAAGCTGTTGCGCGTGCTGCAGGAGCGGGAGGTGGAGCGGGTCGGTGGCCGCAGGCCGGTGTCGCTGGACATCCGGGTGCTCGCCACCTCGAACCGTGACATGGCGGCCGAGGTGCGCGCCGGGCGGTTCCGAGAAGACCTGTACTACCGGCTGAACGTGTTCCCGCTCGAACTGCCGCCGTTGCGCGAGCGTCCACTCGACATCCTGCCGCTGGCGCAGGAGGTGATCGGGCGCTTCGCCGGCGGGCGCGACATCACGCTGTCTTCCGGGGCCGAACGTTCGTTGACCACCCACAGGTGGGCCGGTAACATCCGCGAACTCGAGAACGTCCTGCAGCGTGCGCTGATCCTCGCGCAGGGGACGCAGATCGAGATCGGCGACCTGCACCTGCCGGCTGCCTTGCAGACGGCAGGTGCTGCCGCCGAACGGCAGGAATTGCCGCCATCGCGGGTGCATTCCGAGCCGTCTCCGACGGTACCTGTCGATCCGGCGGGTCCGGCGGGCGGTGCACCGGTGGCCATGCCTGCGAAGGCGCAGGCCGGGCAACCGGAGATGCTGGACATCAAGTCGCTGGAACGCAGGCATATCCTCGAAGCCCTGGCCGCTGCCGGTGGCTCCAGGCGCAAGGCCGCGGCCCGGTTGCAGATGAGCGAACGGACGTTGCGTTACAAGCTGGCGCAGTACCGCGCGGCCGGTCTGCTGGATGGTGGACAGAACGGCGGACTCGACGGCGCATTGCAGGACGAAGATGACGAACCCGGCACCTGAGCCTGCGTCACGGGTGCGACGTTGGCACGAGCATTGCTGTAGTCTGTCGAAAGAAGTACCTCGACCTTGACATCGACCTTCACCCAGATCCAACCGAGCCGACCCTCCGGCAGCGAGCCTTCCCGATGAGCACTTCCGGTATCGACCAGATGTTGCGCGAACTGCGTTCCGCGGCGGCCCAGGCCGGCGGTGGCGCGCGCGAGGGTGCCGATGCCGGAGCGGCGGCTGGTGCGCCCGATTTCGCTGCGATGCTTCGCTCGTCCATCGACAGCGTGAACGCCGCCCAGCAGGATGCACAGAAGGTCCAGCAGGCGTTCGATGCCGACGCTCCCGAGGCGAACCTGCAGGAAGTCGTGGTGGCGATGCAGAAGGCCAGCCTGTCGTTCCAGACGATGGTCCAGGTCCGGAACCGCCTGGTCACCGCCTACCAGGACATCATGAGCACGCAGGTATAGTGGGTTCCGACCGAAGCTAGGCGATGGCGCAGGCCCCAACCTCCCCCCAAGCCCCGCCGCCCGCATCGACGCCCCTGCTGCAGGGGTTCTCCCGACTCACCAACGTACAGAAGGTCGTGCTGCTGGTGGGTGTCGCGGCTGCCGTGGCAATCACGGTCGCGTTCGTGTCGTTGGCGCGCGCGCCCGACTACAAGGTGCTGTTCAGCAACGTCGCCGACCGCGACGGCGGCGCGATCATCTCCGCGCTGCAGCAGATCAATGTTCCGTACCGCATGTCCGAGGGCGGCGGCGCCATCCTGGTACCGTCCGACCGTGTCTACGAGTCGCGCCTGCGACTGGCGCAGCAGGGGCTGCCGCGCGGCGGCTCGATCGGCTTCGAACTGCTCGAGAACCAGCGCATCGGCACCAGCCAGTTCGTCGAGCAGGTCAACTTCCAGCGGGCGCTCGAGGGCGAACTCGCCCGTACGGTACAGGCGCTCGGCTCGGTTCAGGGCGCGCGCGTCCACCTGGCTATCCCCCGACCGAGCGTGTTCGTGCGCGACCAGCAGAAGCCGAGCGCTTCGGTGCTGGTCAGCCTGTTCCCCGGCCGGACCCTGGATCCCGCACAACTGGCCGGCATCACCCACCTGGTCGCCAGCAGCGTGCCTGAACTGGCACCCTCCGCAGTCACCATCGTCGACCAGGCGGGAAACCTGCTCACCCAGAGCCCGAACGCCCGCGAGTCCAACGCCGGGCTGGATGCCGGTCAGCTGAAGTACCTGCAGGCGGTCGAGCAGAACTTCGTGCGCCGCATCGAGGCGATCCTCACGCCGATCGTCGGTCCGGGTAACGTGCGTGCCCAGGTCACGGCCGAGCTCGATTTCTCCACCGTCGAGCAGACCGCCGAGACCTACAAGCCCAATCCCTCGCCCGAGCAGGCGATCCGCAGCCAGCAGACGGTGGAGACGCTGGGCGACAATCCGCGCGACGCCAGCGGCGTACCGGGCGCGTTGTCCAACCAGCCGCCGGGCGCGGCGACCGCGCCGCTCAATGCACCGGCCAAGGGGGCGGCGAAGGGCGCGGCGAACGAACCGCCGCCGCCCGGCAATTCGCACCGGGAAGCCACCACGAACTACGAGATCGACAAGACCATCACCCATACCCGGGCCGAGGTCGGAGCGATCCGCCGCCTGTCCGCGGCAGTCGTGGTCAACCATCGGCGCGAGGTCAAGGAAGGCAAGTCCGAGGCCACGCCGCTGCCGGAAGCAGAGATCGCGCAGCTGAACAACCTGGTCCGGCAGGCGATCGGCTTCAACGAGAAGCGCGGCGACATGGTCAACCTGGTGAATGCAGCGTTCAACGAGGCCGAGCGCATCGAGGTCGAGGGCCCGACGATTGTCGCCGAGGTGACGCAGCGCCTGCTCGGCAACATGAACACGGTGCTCTGGACGCTGGCGGCCATCGTCGCCGCCCTGTTCATCTATTTGATGGTGCTGCGCCCGGTGCTGCGCGACCTGGCGCTGGCCGGCGAACGCGACCTGGCCGCTCAGGAGGCCTATGCCCAGGCGATGGCCGCGGCGGCTGGCGGCGGCAGGGGTGATGGCGAAGACGCCGCCGGAGCGGACGGTGGCCCCGGCACCGCGCCGCCGATCCGGACCGGCGGAAGGGGTTTTGAAGCCGACCTCCAGGCGGTGAAGGATCTCGCGAAGCAGGAACCGCAGATCGTCGCCAACGTGGTCAAGGATTGGGTCGGCAAGGAATGATCGGTCGCGGCAGGCGCTTCGCGGTCAGCGCCGGAGCGGCCGGGACAAGTATCATCCGGGGATGAGCGAAGACGGAATCCGGAAAAGCGCGATCCTGCTGATGTCCATCGGCGAGGACGAGGCGGTCGAGGTATTCAAGTACCTGTCTCCGCGCGAGGTCCAGAAGCTCGGTGCAGCCATGGCCGAGCTGCAGAACGTCGAGCGCGAGCAGGTGGAGGAGGTGCTGCGCGAATTCCGCGAGCAGGCCGGCGTGAAGACCACCATCGGACTCAACTCCGACAACTACATCCGTTCGGTGCTGACGAAGGCCCTCGGTACCGAGCGTGCGTCGGGCGTGATCGACCGCATCCTGCGCGGCAACGATACCGGCGGCATCGAGGCACTGAAGTGGATGGACGGCGCATCGATCGCCGAGATGATCAAGAACGAGCATCCGCAGATCATCGCCACCATCCTGGTGCACCTCGAACGCGACGCGGCCGCCGACGTACTCACCTTTTTCGTCGAGCGCCTGCGCAACGACGTGATGCTGCGCATCGCGGCGCTCGAAGGCGTGCAGCCCTCGGCGCTGAGCGAACTGAACGAAGTGCTGACGCAGCTGATGCAGGGCGCGAGCAAGGTGTCCAAGAGCGCGCTGGGCGGCGCCACGGTGGCGGCCGAGATCCTGAACAACCTGGGCACCTCTCTCGAGGCCTCGGTGATGGCCTCGCTGCGCGAACATGACGCCGAGCTCGCGCAGCAGATCGAGGACCAGATGTTCGTTTTCGAGAACCTGAACGACCTGGACGATCGCGGTATCCAGCTGCTGCTGCGCGAGGTCCAGTCCGAATCGCTGATCACCGCGCTCAAGGGCACGTCGAACGAACTGCGCGAGAAGATCTTCAAGAACATGTCCTCGCGTGCGGCCGAGATGCTGCGCGACGACTTCGAGTCGAAGGGCCCGGTCAAGCTGTCGGAGGTCGAGGCCGAGCAACGCGAGATCCTGAAGATCGTGCGCCGGCTCTCGGACGAAGGACAGATCGCGCTCGGCGGCAAGGGCGAAGAGGGGCTGGTCGGCTGACGCCGGCCGCGCACGATGGCTCGGACGATCATCCGGAAATCGGGGGCATCGCTGTCCGATGCCGAACAGGCTCCGGTGGTCGCTTGGCGCATGGATACGCTCGGGCAGAGGCAGGACGTGCAGAGGCAGGACGCGCAGCTCGATGAGGCACCGCCGCCCCCGGTGCGCCCCCCCGAGGAGGAACTCGCGCGCATCCGCGACGAGGCGCGCGCCGAAGGTCATGCTGCCGGTTACGCCAGCGGGCTTGCCGAAGGTGCGCGGGAAGTGGCGGAACTGGCGCAATTGCTGGGCCAGTTGCGCGAGGTGATGGATGAGCATGAGCAGGCGCTGGCCAGCGATGTCCTGGGCCTGGCGGTCGAACTGTCCCGGCAGATCATGCGCCATGCGCTGCAGGTGCATCCCGAAGTGGTCCTGCCGGTGATCCGGGAGGCGATCTCCAGCCTTCCCCAGGGCAGCCAGCATCCGCGGCTGGTCCTGCATCCCCAGGACGCGGCGCTGGTCCGGTCGGTGCTCGATGCCAACCAGATCACTCCGGCGCCGTGGCGGCTGGTCGAGGACATGCATATGCAGCGTGGCGGCTGCCGCATCGAGACAGCTACCAGCGAACTCGACGCGACGCTGGGCGCCCGCTGGAAGGCCGTGCTTTCATCCCTCGGGCGCGAGGAGCGCTGGGTGGAACTCGATGCCCCGGAGCGTGCTCCGCGTACGCCGGATGCCCCGGCCGGGGCTGGCGAGGCGGCGCCCGGGGTGGCGCCCGCGGCCACGGCGGTCCCATCGCGGCCGCGCGAGCCGCGATGAGCGACGCAGACGGGCCGGCGCAGGCTGCGTGGCCGCCGGGCCATGCGGCCGAGCGCTGGACGCGCCTGTTCGAGCATTGCGGCCAGGCCGTGCGCCAGGCGCAGCCCTGGTCGCTGTCCGGGCGCCTGACGCGCGTGGCCGGACTGGTGATGGAGACGGTCGGACTGAAGGTGCCGGTGGGCAGCAGCTGCTACGTGTATTCGCAGTCCGGCATGCGGGTCGAGGCGGAGGTGGTCGGCTTCTCCGGCGACCGACTGTTCCTGATGCCGTCCACCGACGTGTTCGGGCTGGAACCCGGTGCCATCGTCATGCCGGTCGACGGTGCGACCCAGCGTGTACCCAGGCTCGGAGCCGACTTCTATCCTCGGCGCCGAGCGGCCGATCGGACGAGGCAGGTCGCCGTGGGCGAGAGGCTGCTCGGCCGGGTGGTCGATGGTAGCGGGCGCCCCCTGGACGACCTCGGTCCGGTGCCGCAGGAACGGCAGGCGCCGCTGTACAGCCGGCCGGTGAATCCGCTCGATCGGGCGCCGATCCGGACCGTGCTCGACACGGGCGTGCGCGCGATCAACGCGCTGCTCACGGTCGGGCGCGGCCAGCGCCTGGGCCTGTTCGCCGGCAGCGGCGTCGGCAAGAGCGTGCTGCTCGGGATGATGGCGCGCTACACGAACGCTGACGTGGTGGTGGTCGGGCTGATCGGCGAACGCGGCCGCGAGGTGAAGGAATTCATCGAGAACATCCTCGGGCCCGAGGGACGCGCCCGCTCGGTAGTGGTCGCGGCCCCGGCCGATACGCCGCCGTTGCTGCGCCTGCACGGCGCAGCCTATGCCACCGCCGTCGCGGAGCATTTCCGCGACCAGGGGCTGCAGGTGCTGCTGATCATGGATTCCCTGACCCGCTATGCGATGGCCCAGCGCGAGATCGCACTGGCGATCGGGGAGCCACCGGCGACCCGCGGCTACCCGCCATCGGTGTTCGCCAAGCTGCCTCAACTGGTCGAGCGCGCGGGCAATGGCCGTTCCGGCAGTGGGTCGATCACGGCCTTCTACACCGTGCTCGCCGAGGGCGACGACCAGCAGGACCCGATCGCCGATTCGGCCCGTGCGATCCTCGACGGCCATATCGTGCTGTCGCGTTCCCTCGCCGATCAGGGCCACTATCCGGCGATCGACATCGAGGCGTCGATCAGCCGTGCCATGAACGAACTGGTGTCGGTGGAGGAGTTCGCGCTGGTGCGCCGGTTCAAGTACTACTACTCGCGCTACCAGCGCAGCCGCGACCTGATCAGCGTCGGCGCCTATGTGCGCGGCGGCGACCGCGAACTCGACGAGGCGGTGGCGCGCTATCCCGACCTCGAGCGATTCCTGCAGCAGGGCCAGTACGAACGGGCCGACTATGCCCAGTCGCGCGGTTCGCTGGCGGCACTGTTCCCGGCATGAGCGCGGGCTAGCGATGGGCCGACGATTCCCGCTGCAGCCCCTGGTCGAACTGTCGGCCGACCGGGTGGAGGCCGCCGAGCGGCGCCTGCAGGCGCTCGATGCCGAGCGCCGCCAGGCGAAGGAAAAGCTTGCCCAGGTCGAGGCCTACCGGGTGGAGTACCGGGAGCGCCTGCAGCAGTCGCTGGCCGTGGGGCTGGGCGTGACGCAGGTGCGTGACTGGCATGCCTTCCTCGCCCGGCTCGACGAGGCCTGCGGGCAGCAGAGCTCCGAGGTCGCCCTGCGCGAGGCCGCATACCTGTCCGGACAGAAGGACTGGCTGGAACAGCGCCGGAAGAAGAAGGCGTTCGACGCACTGGCCACTCGACACCAGCAGGCCGAGGCGATGCGCGAGTCCAAGCTCGAGCAGCGGTTGCAGGATGACCATGCGCAGACGATGCTGCGCAAGGTCAGGCTCGACGAGGCCGAGCGCTAGCGGTTGCAGCCGGCCTGCCAGCAGCGCAGCGCGGCAGTTGGCACGCGGTTTGCAGAAGGGCTGGCATCCGCGTTCGACCACCGAGGTATTGCCGTGAATGCTGCCGTGCAAGCAGGGCCCGCCGCCAACGTGCTGAAGTCCGTCAACCCCACGGCGGCTGCCTCCGATCCTGCCGCGGTCGCTGCCGAGGCCGCGCTGCCCGATGGGGGGTTCAAGGAGGTGCTGGAGAAGCAGATGCAGTCCGCCAGCGCTGCGGGCGACGCTGCAGCAGCGTCTCCGGGCGAAGCCCAGCCACTGCTGCTCGATACGCCCGTGCCACTGCAAATGACTGATTCCAATAGGATGGCAGCCGATGCGTTGGTCGCGTTTCTGGCGTTGCAGCCGGCGTCTGCCGCGCCATTCGTTCCGGTCGTTCCGGTCGATCCGTCGGCGTTACCCGACCCTCTGATGCTGTCGATGACGCGCGCGCCCCTGTCGGCATGGGCGCGTCCAGCCGGCGACGGCGCCGCCGGAGCAGGGCTGATTCGTCCAGCCGGCGACGGCGCTGCTGGAGCGGAGCTGGCTCGTTCAGCGCAGGCGCCTGCCGCTGCTGTACTCGAACCGGAGGCGCAAGCGGCAATCGGTGCCGCGGCCGGCAAGGCCTTGCCGCAGCCGGTGCCGGACCCGAGCGCTGCATTGCGCGGCCTGCTGGCGGAGGCATCTGCCGCCACCCGGGCCGGCGATCCGGTCTTCGTCCAGGCTGTGGCGGTCGATGCGGTGCCGGACACGACCGGCGGCGTACTGCCGGCCAGCGCTGCGCCTGCGGCGCCGGTCGCGTCCGACGTGCGCGTCGCAAGCACCCAGGTGGCCACGCCGTTCGGCCGCCCGGAATGGGCAAATGCAATGAACGAGCGGGTGACCTGGCTCGTCGGGCAGCGGATGCAGTCGGCGGACATCCAGATCAACCCCCCGCAACTCGGGCCGGTGGAGGTCCGGATCACGATCCAGAACGACCAGGCCAACGTGTATTTCACCGCGCAGAACAGCGCGGTGCGCGAGGCCATCCAGGCAGCGCTGCCGAGGCTCAACGAGATGCTGGCGCAGGGGGGGCTGTCGCTCGGACAGGCCTCGGTGGGGGCCGAATCGTTCGCCGGGCAGCAGCAGGCCTCGCGCGATGGCAATGGCCGGCGCCCGGTGCCGGACGGCCTCGACGTCCTGCCTGCGATGCAGGCGACTGCCTTGCCGGGGCAGGTCGGGGCGACCGCGTTGCGCGGCCGTGCCGGCATCGACATGTTCGTCTGAACGGTTTGCACGCGGCGGCGAAAACGCATTTCTGCTAGAACCTTATTGCGCTCTCGTCATCCTGCACATAAACTCTGCACGCAAAGGTGTTGTTTTCTAGTAGATTTCCTACTGAAACGAGCGGCGAGTTTGTCCGGGGCAGGCGATGGCAAAGGCAGCGGCGAAAGCCAAGACAGCAGAATCTGAAGACGGAAGCGCCCCGAAGAAGGGCAAGGGGAAACTGTTCCTGATCATCGGCCTCGTGCTGTTGCTGGCCGGTGGCGGGGGCGGTGCCTGGTTCTTCCTCCAGGGCAAGAAGGACCCTGAAGGGGCTGCCGAGGAAAAGCCGAAGCCCAAGGCGGTTGCCATATTCGAAAAGCTGGAACCCTTCGTGGTCAACCTTGCAGATCGCGGTCGTTACCTTCAGGTGGCGATGGAACTCAAGGTCGCCGATCCGAAGATCGGCGATCAGGTCAAGAAGGTGCTGCCCGAGATCCGGAACGGCATCCTGCTCGTGCTGTCGGGCAAGCGTGCCGAAGAGGTGTCGAGTGCCGAGGGCAAGCAGCGCCTGCAACTCGAGATCCGCCATGCCGCCAACAAGGCGCTGGGCATCGACTTCGAACTGCCGCCGCTGATGAAGGCCTTCCCGGAAGGAACCGAACAGTCGGTCATCGACCAGGCCAAGGCCGAGTTCGACAAGGTGTCGGAGGCAGCCCGCGCCACGCTCGCGAAGGTGGACGGCCAGGGCGTCACCGGCGTGCTGTTCACGTCATTCGTCATCCAGTAGCCGCAGCAGGCCCGCTCCCGCGTACCGACACTGACGCCAGACCGACGACAGCTCCCCCATGGCCGAAGACATACTCTCCCAGGACGAGGTCGACGCGCTGCTGCGCGGCGTGTCCGGCGATACGGAAGAGTCGCCGGACGACGACAATGCGTCCGATGGTATCCGGCCCTACGATATCGGCCGGCAGGAACGGATCGTCCGTGGGCGCATGCCTACGCTGGAGCTCATCAACGAGCGCTTCGCCCGACTGCTGCGCATCTCCCTCTACGGCTACCTGCGCCGGTCACCCGAGATCGCGGTCGGTCCGGTGCGCGTGATCAAGTACAGCGATTTCACCCGCAACCTGCCTGTCCCGACCAACCTGAACCTCGTGCATGCGAAGCCGCTGCGCGGGACTTCGCTGTTCGTGCTCGACCCTAACCTGGTGTTCCAGATCATCGACTGCCTGTTCGGCGGCAGCGGCAAGATCCATACGCGCGTCGAGGGCCGCGACTTCACTGCCACCGAACTGCGGATCATCCAGAACATCCTGAAGCTGTCCTTCGCCGACTACGAGAAGTCGTGGCACTCGGTCCACCCGCTCAAGTTCGAGTACGTGCGCTCCGAGATGAACACGCAATTCGCCAACATCGCGACGCCGACCGAAGTGGTGGTGGTGTCGACGTTCACCATCGACCTCGGATCGGGCGGCGGCGAGTTCAACATATGCATGCCCTATGCTATGCTGGAACCGCTCCGCGACTTGATCTACAGCGGGATGCAGGCCGACCGCAGCGATTCGGATGCACGCTGGGTCACGATGCTCAAGCGACAGATACAGGATGCGGAGGTCGCCCTCGTTGCAAACCTCGGGACAGCCACGGTGACACTGCGGGACCTGATGCAGCTCGAAGTCGGAGACGTGATCGGGCTCGACATGCCGCCCTCGATCGTTGCCGACATCGACGGCATCCCGGTGCTCGACTGCTCTTACGGCATCGCCGAAGGGCGCTATGCGCTCAAGGTGAATCGCTTCGTGAACGAGCCGGTCGCGGCATTGCTTGAGGGGAGTACCACCAGTGGCTGAGCCAGGCGAGGACCCGGCGGGCGGCGGCGAGGACATCAGCGCCGACGACTGGGCAGCTGCGCTCGCCGAACAGGAAACGACGGCTTCGGCGGCGGGCGACTTCGCGCAGCCGGCCTCGTTCCCGCAGCTGAAGGGCGACACCGCCGGTGCGGCGCCCGGCAATCTCGACATGATCCTCGACATCCCGGTGACTATCACCGTCGAGCTCGGTCGCACGAAGATCCAGATCCGCAACTTGCTGCAACTGGCCCAGGGATCGGTGATCGAGCTCGACGGCATGGCCGGGGAGCCGATGACCGTGCTGGTGAACGGCTGCCTGATCGCACAGGGCGAGGTCGTGGTGGTGAACGAGAAGTTCGGCATCCGCCTGACCGACATCATCACGCCCGAAGAGCGGCTGCGGCGCTTGAACCGATGAAGCTGGCGCACGCGCTGCTGTGCATGGCGCTCGGCCCGATTGCCACCGCCGTGCATGCGGCCGATGCGCTGCCGCCGTCGCCGGTGACCTTCTCCGGCCTGCTGCAGGTGCTGCTCGGGTTGGCGCTGGTAGTCGCTGCGATCGTCGCCACCGGCTGGTTGCTGCGCCGCATCGGACCGTCGCAGAGTGCGGGCGGCCTGCTTCGCGTGGTCGGTGGCGTGATGGTCGGGCCGCGCGAACGGCTGGTGGTGGTCGAGGTCGGCGAGCAGTGGCTGGTGCTGGGCGTGGCCGCCGGCAGCGTCAACCTGCTGCAGGCCCTGCCGAAGGGCGCTGGCGCTCCTGCGGCGGGTACGCAGGCCGGCGCCGGCGGTGCGCTCGATCCGGCCTGGCTGAAGCGGCTGCTGTCTGGCGGCGGGCAGCAGCGTTGAGCATGACGCGCACCTGCGCCCGCGGCGCGGTCCTGGCCGCGCTTGCCGCGGGGCTGGGTCTTGTCGCGGCTGGCGCCTCGGCGCAGGGGCTGCCGGCTGTCACCTCGACGCCGGGCACCGGGGGCGCGCAGACCTATTCGCTCACCATCCAGACGCTGCTGTTCCTGACCGCGCTCACCTTCATCCCGGCAGCGGTGCTGATGATGACGGCCTTCACCCGGATCGTGATCGTGCTGTCGCTGCTGCGGCAGGCCATCGGCACGCTGCAGGCGCCGCCGAACCAGGTATTGATCGGTCTGGCCCTGTTCCTCACGTTCTTCGTGATGGCCCCGGCGTTCGAGAAGGCCTACCAGGATGCCTATGTGCCGTTCTCGGAGAACAAGATAGACCTGATGACCGCGGCCGAGCGTGGCGTGGTGCCGTTCCGTGAGTTCATGCTCAAGCAGACGCGGCAGTCGGACCTCGCGCTGTTCGTGCGCCTGTCGAACACGCCGCCGCTACAGGGGCCGGAGGCGGTGCCGCTCAAGGTGCTGGTGCCGGCGTTCATCATCAGCGAGCTGAAGACCGCGTTCCAGATCGGCTTCGTGATCTTCATCCCCTTCCTGGTCATCGACATGGTGGTGGCGAGCGTGTTGATGTCGATGGGCATGATGATGCTCTCGCCGGTCATCATTTCGCTGCCGTTCAAGCTCATGCTGTTCGTCGTGGTCGACGGCTGGAACCTGCTGATCGGATCGCTGGTACGGAGCTTCCAGGTTTGAACCCGGAAGACTTCATCTCGATCGCACGCCAGGGGCTCGAGCTCACGATCATGCTGTCGATGCCGCTGCTGGTCGCGGCCCTGGTGACCGGCCTGCTGGTCAGCGTGTTCCAGGCGGCCACGCAGATCAATGAGATGACGCTGTCGTTCATCCCGAAACTGCTCGTGATGTTCGTGGTCGCCGTGCTCGCCGGGCCCTGGATGCTGCAGTTGCTGGTGGACTACACGCGCCGGCTGTTCGAGAGCATCCCCGGGCTGGTCGGCTAGGGACGGCGGCCGTGCCGCCGCGCTCGCGATGATCGAACTGACCACGGCGCAGTGGAACCTGCTGCTCGCCACCTACCTGTACCCGTTCGTGCGCGTGATGGGCTACATATCCGCCGATCCGGTCCTGGGTAACCGCTCGGTGCCGATCCGGTTGAAGATCGGCCTGGCGCTGGCCATCTCGGTGGCGATCGCGCCGACCCTCGGCCCGCTGCCGGCGATCGAGCCGGCCTCGCCGATCGGCCTCGCGATCCTCGCCCAGCAGATCCTGATCGGCGTGGCGATCGGGTTCGCCGTGAGGGTGATCTTCGCCGCAGTCGAGATGGCCGGGCAGGTGATGGGGCTGCAGATGGGCCTCGGTTTCGCCACCTTCTTCGATCCCCAGACCTCGGCACAGGTGCCGGTGGTCGGGCAATACCTCGGGCTGCTCGCCATCCTCGTGTTCCTGTCGATCAACGGCCATGCGCTGGTCCTGTCGACGCTGATCGAAAGCTTCCGCATCCTGCCGATCGGGACCTTGGGACTCGACAGCAACGGCTTCGCCGCCTACGCCCGCTGGGGGACGCAGATCTTCCTGGTCGGATTCACGCTGGCGCTGCCGTTGATCGCGACGCTGCTGATCGCCAACTTCGGCATCGGAATCATTTCCCGCGCGGCGCCGCAGATGAACATCTTCGCGGTCGGCTTCCCGTTCATCCTGCTGATCGGATTCGCGTCCATCTACCTGATGACACCCTATTTCCTGCCCCTGCTGGACCGGATGTTCCATACCGGCATCGAGACGCTGGTCCTGCTGCTGCGGGGCATGGCGACGGTTCCCGTACGCTGACCGGCGTCGATGGCCAGGCTGGGACGGTGCGTCCGACGTAAGCGCCTGTAACGTCCGCCTGCCGGGGGCGGTGTTGGGTAGAATCGCGGTTTTCCCGCGGCGGGAGTCCGTCCATGTTTTCTGGCAGCCTGGTGGCGATCGTCACTCCGATGTTCCCTGACGGGAGCCTCGACCTCGACCGCCTGCGTTCGCTCATCGACTGGCATGTCGCCGAGGGGACGGAGGGGATCGTGATCGTCGGTACGACCGGCGAATCGCCGACGGTCGACCATGAAGAGCATTGCCTGCTCATCCGCACGGCGGTCGAGCATGCGGCGGGCCGTCTGCCGGTCATCGCCGGTACCGGGGCGAACTCGACCTCCGAAGCGGTCGAACTCACCCGGTATGCACGCGAGGTCGGCGCCGCGGCCGGGTTGTCCGTCGTGCCTTACTACAACAAGCCGACGCATGAAGGGCTGTACCGGCACTTCCGCACGATCGCCGAATCGGTCGACCTGCCACTGATGCTCTACAACGTGCCCTCGCGCACGATCGCCGATCTGTCGGTCGACACGACGCTTCGCCTGGCGCAGGTACCTGGCGTCATCGGCCTGAAAGACGCGACCGGAGACCTGTTCCGCACCAGCGACCTCGCTCGGCGTGCGCCGAAGGGCTTCTGCGTGCTGAGCGGCGACGACGCGACGGCGATGGCTGCCATGTTCTGCGGCATGCATGGCGTGATCTCGGTCACCACCAACGTCGCGCCGCGTGCCATGCGCGGGCTGTGCGACGCGGCGCTGGCCGGTCGCGTGGCCGATGCGCGCGCGATCAACGACGACCTGCTCGGGTTGCACAGGCACCTGTTCGTCGAGGCGAACCCGATCCCGGTCAAGTGGGCGTTGCAGCAGATGGGGATGATCGAAGGCGGCATCCGGCTGCCGCTGACCCCGCTGTCGCCAGCGCACCACGACACCGTCCGAAGCGCTTTGCAGCAGGCCGGTATTGCACCGGCCAGCGGCAGTGGAGTCCGTTCATGACGTACCGAAAGTCCAGCGCGCCGGCCGCTTCCCGCGCCCGTTGCTTCCTGATCGTCGCGACAACGCTGTCGCTGGGCGGGTGTCAGACGATATCGAGCGTCTTCGATGGACAGCGCGGCGACTACCGCAACACCGGCCGCCTGCCGCCGCTCGAGGTGCCGCCAGATCTCGCCCGTCCCAATGCAGACACCCGCTTCAACGTCCCCGAGGTCGGTGGCGGGGCCGCCAGCACCACGTTCTCCGAGTTCGACAAGCAGCGCAAGGGCAAGCCCGCGCCGGGTGCCACCGGCGTCCTGCCGCAGGTCGAGAAGACGCGCATCGAGCGCTCTGGAACCGAGCGCTGGCTGGTCGTGCCGGGTACACCCGAGAAGGTGTGGCCGCTGGTGCGCGAGTTCTGGCTAGAGTCCGGTTTCCTGCTGGCGGTCGAGACACCCGAGGCCGGCGTGCTCGAGACCGACTGGAGCGAGAATCGGCCGCGCGTGTCGGAAGGCGGTATCCGCGGTCTGTTCGACCGGCTGGTATCGACGGTCCGCGCAAGCGGGACGCGCGATCGCTTCCGTACCCGGCTCGAACGAGGGCCGGACGGCAGCACCGAGATCTACGTCAGCCACCGGGGCCTGGAAGAGGTGCAGGTCGGCGTCAACAGCCCGGAGTTCAGGTGGCAGCAGCGGCCCAGCGACACCGACCTCGAGGCAGAGATGCTGCGCCGGATCATGGTGCGTTTCGGCACGCCCGAGGGGGTCGCCAAGGACAGCCTGGCACGTTCGCAGGCGCCGGCACCGGCGCGCGCACAGATCACGAAGGCCGCGGACGGTACCTCCAGCCTGACCGTCGCCGATGATTTCGATCGTGCCTGGCGCAGGGTCGGCCTGGCGCTCGATCGTATCGGCTTCACCGTCGAGGATCGCGACCGCTCGAAGGGACTCTATTTCGTGCGTTATGCAGACACGGATGCGGCCCCGCAGAAAGAGGGTTACCTGTCCAGGCTCGCATTCTGGCGGGGCGACACGGTGGCGCCGCGCAAGGCCGAACAGTTCCGCATTCTGGTCGGCGCCGTCGATGGCGCCAGCACGCGGGTGCAGGTGTTCAACCGGGAGGGCGCACCTGACCGGTCCGAAACCGCGCAGCGCATCCTGACGGTGCTGCTGGAGCAGTTGCGTTGATGCGGCTCCGCTGGGCGATGCGGTCGGCCACGCCCGTCGGCTGACCGGTGCGGTTCTGCTCGCTGGGCAGTGGCAGCAGTGGTAACGCCTGGCTCATCGAATCCGGCAGGACGCGAGTCCTGATCGATTGCGGCATCGGTCCGGACCGGCTGACTGCGCGCCTGCTGCGTGCAGGCACCGATCCGGCCGGGATCGACGCGATCCTGGTGACCCATGAGCATGACGACCATGTCGGTGGTGCTTCGGCCTTTGCGCGCCGGCATTCGATCCCGGTCCATGCGACCTACGGCACCCTGCAGGGGGCCGGTACAGCGCTGGCCGGCGTCGCCTGCCTGCGCGAACTCGAACCCTCCGGGCGGGTGGCGATCGGCGACATCGAGGTGCTGCCAGTGGCCGTCCCGCATGATGCCCGTGAACCGGTGCAGTATGTGCTGGGCGATGGAAGCGTGAGCCTGGGCGTGATCACCGACCTGGGCTCCATCACGCCGCACGTGGTTGCGTGCTTCTCCGGACTCGATGCGCTGGTGCTGGAGGCGAACCACGACGAGGACATGCTGCGACAGGGGCCGTATCCGAAGTTCCTCAAGGAACGCGTTGGCGGGCGCTACGGGCACCTGTCCAACGCGGTAGCGGCGCAACTGCTGGGTGCCGTGGCAGGGGACGGGCTGCAGCATGTCGTGGCTGCACACCTGTCGTTGAAGAACAATACCGCGGACCTTGCGCGCACGGCGTTTTCGGGCGCGCTTGGCTGCGCGCCGGACTGGATCAGCGTGGCGACCGAGGAAGGCCTCGACTGGCGTGAGGTTTCTGCAGGCGGCGCCTGAAGCGCATCGGACGGCGCTTCGCTCTGCCTCGTGGCCAGACGAGAAAAGACAGGCAAGAAAAAACCGGCCATGCGGCCGGTTTTTTCAACGCGCCCCGTGTAACGGGGTGGGCGACCGTTACTTCTTCGGTGCGTCCTTGGCTGCGTCCGCGGCGGGCGTCGGAGCCGGGCCGGCGCCAGGGGCGGCCGACGGGGAATCCGCTGCCGGGCCGCTGGCCGGGGCCGGGGCCGGGGCCGGGGCTGCATCGGGTGCCGGCGCGGGCGCCGGTGCCGGTGCCGGCGCAGCAGCCGGGGCTGCCGGAGCGGGAGCTGCCGGCTTCGGCGGCTCTTCCTTGCCGCAACCGACCAGGACAGCGGAGAGAGCAACAGCGATGAGGATCGAGCGTTTCATGTTCTTCCCTTGAAAGTGGCGATAGTTGGAGTCGTTCGACGCAGAGCCGAGTGTTCGGAGTGGGTGAGCACGCATGCTTCGCGAACAACGATGGACGCGAAACAGAACTTGCGACGCGGTGTCGCTTTCGATCTACCCCGCGGGGGACCCGGTAGACCGTTCGTCTTGAAGACTGCTTACATCCAGACAGGCCGCTTGTCGGCCAATGCTTGCTCGGTACACTCCAACCGAACACGCGGATGTTAGCACAGGCGATGTGCACGAATGCACATCGGTCTCGCCTGTGCAACGCGATTTTCCATCATGAGACGGAGGGTGCGTCACAGTCCGAGCGTCGTTGCAGCCACTGCAGGCACCGATGCTTCATGGATCTGCAACAGGCGTTCATGCAGCGGGCGCACGGCCACCGGGTCGTCGGTGATCAGCACCGAGCGCAACGAGGCGTGGTGCACGCGTCGCAGTGCATGCATCGCATCGACCACGAGCAGCGGGTCGGCCGCACTGCGTGCCGCCTCGGTGGTCTGGCAGATCACGATCGCGTCGCTGAACTTGCGCAGCAGGGTGCACAGGCGCGGGCAGTTCGCCTGCACCGTCGAGGCATCGTGCAGCAGGATGCGCAGGCGTGCATGCCGGCTGCCCGCCAGGAAAGCGTTCAGGCGCTCGATGCGTTCCGGGCGGTCGAACGAGCGGTTCAGCGTGAGGTCGAACATCCAGGCCTCGCGTCGCGCACGCGCGAGCAGTGCATCGAACGCGGCATGGTATTCGGCGAGCGAGTCGAGGCGCCGGTAGCCGGGTGCCTGCGGGTCGGGATGCGGGTCGGAATCACTCATCGCAGGCAAAGGTATCCCGAGCAGTACCAGTCGTAGAGGGCATCGACCAGCGCGGCGTCGTGGCGCGAGGCCGGTTCCAGTGCGCGGCGGTCGGCCAGTGTCACTGCGGCCCGCATCGCCTCTGCAGGCAGCCGGCGCGACTCGCCGTTCATGAACACCTGGTCTGCGCGATGGAGCATCGCCGTGGCCGTGGCGAGCGCGATCCCCTGGCGCTGCATGCGCATGCCGAACGTCCCGATGGACACTGGCCGGGCAGGCGCGTGGAAGCGCACGTGCGGCTTGGGCTCGGTGAGGTACTCGCCGAGGAATCGCTCGAACAGCCGTCGATCGAATGCGGCCCGCCCGAGCAGCCCGCGTGCGCGTTCGACGAACTGGTCCGACAGCCACGCGCCGGAGCGCTGGGCCTGCAGGTCTGGATCGGCATAGCGTTCGTCGCGCTCGAACCCGTCCTCGACGAAGGACAGCCAGCCCTGCAGCAGTTCACCGGCCGAGGGCGCACGGAAGCCGATCGACCAGGTGGCACAGGCGTCCAGTGCAACGCCGTCGTGCGCGACACCCGGCGGCAGGTAGAGGAAGTCCCCGGGCTCCAGCAGGAATTCATCCTCGGCCTCGAACGCGGCCAGGAGCTTCAGCGGCGCATCCTCGAGCAGCGTGTCGTCGAAGTTGCGCGCGATGCGCCACAGGCGCCGGCCGCGCGCCTGCAGCAGGAACACATCGTAGGCGTCGACATGCGGGCCCACGCCGCCACCCGGCGAGGCATCGCTGACCATCAGGTCGTCGCGGCGTGCCAGCGGGATGAAGCCGAAGGCATCGAGTACCGGTTGCACCTTCGGCACGTGGAGGTTGACCCCCTGCACCAGCAGCGTCGCATCCGGCCGGTCGAGGCGAGCAAGCGAGCGCTGTCCGAGCGGGCCATGGTCGACCCGGTAGCGGTCGCCATCGCGGCGCCGGACATGCGATACCAGTCGCGACTCTACGTCGTCGCGGCCGGCCAGCGCGGCGAGACGGCTGCGCGGCAGGCCGTCGCGGAAGCCGGGGAAGGCGCCGCGTACCAGCAGCGGTTCCTTCTGCCAATGGCGCTGCAGGAAGCGGGCCGCGTCGAGGCCTCGCGGCCAGTGCAGTTCGAGCGCAGTTGCGGTCATGTTCGTTCCTTGATCGGATGCCTGTTCTGGGCGCTACAATCCGCGCGTTCGCATGCACGAGACAGATGAGGATCCGTTTCGCGATGTTGCAGCCCGGTGACCGAGCCCCGCCGTTCGAACTGCCCGATGCCGACCTCGAATTGGTCGCACTCGAACAGTTCATCGGCCGCTGGGCAATCGTGCTGTACTTCTACCCGAAGGATGACACACCCGGCTGCACGATCGAAGCGGTCGAATTCAGCGAGCGGATGGACGACTTCCAGCGCGCAGGCGCGGCGGTGCTCGGGGTCAGCCGCGACGACGTGGAGAGCCATGGCTGCTTTCGCGACCGGCATGGACTCGCGGTCAGGCTGCTGTCCGACGTCGACCTCGAGGTGGCGCACGCCTACGGCGTCACCCAGGAGAAGCCGGTCGAGGGCGCAGATGGCGTCGCGCGTACCCGCACCGCGGTGCAGCGGTCTACCTTCCTGATCGATCGCTCAGGAATCGTGCGCGCCGCGCTGTACGGCGTGGGGGCGCGCGGCCATGCGGCGGAGATGCTCGAGAAGGTGAAGGAACTGCAGCTGCAGCGCTGAACGCCCGCGCAGCCGAGCAGCTGCGCGCCGCCCGTACTATCCTCGGCGTCGACCGACAATTGCCGCTCAACCACCGGACCACCACCATGCAGATTTCGAAGAATACCGTCGTCTCCCTCCGCTACCGGCTTTTCGACGATGCGGATGCATTGCTCGAAGACGCGCAGCAGATCGATTACCTGCATGGCGGCTTCGAACAGATCTTCGAGGACGTCGAAGCGGCCCTCGAGGGCAAGGGCGTGGGCGATGCCGTGCTGGTCGACCTTCCGGCCGACCGGGCGTTCGGCGCCGTCGATCCCGCGCTCACCCGCAGCGAACCGCGCGACCGCTTCCCGGCGGAAGTGAAGGTCGGCATGCAGTTCGAGGGTGCCGCGCCCGACGGCCACCACAGCGCGATCTACCGGGTGGTGTCCGTCGATGCCGACACGGTCGCGGTCGATGGCAACCATCCGCTCGCCGGCCGTGCATTGCGCTTCGACTGCACCGTGCTGGCGGTGCGCAAGGCCACGCGCGAAGAGACCACCCATGGCCATGCCCATGGTGCGCACGGCCACGACCACGGCCACTGAAGGGCACCGCGCAGGTCGTACGGTCCGGCTTCAGCGACGCAGCGGGGCGGCCAGTTCCGCGAGCCGGTAGGCGAGGTCCAGAGCCTCCCGCGGGCTCAACCGGTCCGGATCCATCGCGCACAGCATGTCCAGCAGGGCTGCCGGAAGGGCTGCAGGAAGGTCTGCAGCTGCCCCTGGTTCAGGCACTGGCGCGGTCGTGGCGATCGAAGCAGGCGGTGCGACCGGTGCCAGGGGCCGGAACAGGTCAGGCGTCTCGCCGGCGCCGACCGACTGCTGTTCGAGTTCATGCAGCCGTGCACGTGCCGCCCGCATGACCGGGGCCGGTAGTCCGGCCAGTTGCGCCACTTGCAGGCCGTAGCTGCGGCTGGCCGGGCCGTCGTTCACCGCGTGCAGGAACACGATGCGTTCCGCATGCTCGACGGCGTCCAGGTGGACGTTCGCGACCGTGGGCAGTTCGTCGGCCAGCCGCGTGAGCTCGAAGTAGTGGGTGGAGAACAGCGTGAAGCTGCCGACCTCGCGTGCCAGGTGCCGCGCGATCGCCCACGCCAGCGCGAGGCCGTCGAAGGTGGAGGTGCCGCGGCCGATCTCGTCCATCAGCACCAGGCTCGACGCGGTCGCGTTATGCAGGATGTTCGATGCCTCGGTCATCTCGACCATGAAGGTGGAGCGTCCACCCGCGAGGTCGTCCGCGGCGCCGATGCGGGTGAAGATCTGGTCGACCGGCCCGAGGCAGGCGCTGGCGGCCGGTACGAACGAGCCCACATGCGCGAGCAGCACGATCAGTGCGACCTGGCGCATGTAGGTCGACTTGCCGCCCATGTTCGGGCCGGTGATCAGCAGCAGCCGGCGCGCCGGGTCGAGGCGGCAGTCGTTCGCCACGAACCCCTCGATGCCCTGTTCGACGATCGGGTGCCGGCCCGCGCCGATCTCGATCACCGGATCATCGGTGAAGCGCGGCGCGCTCCAGTCGAGGCTGCGCGCGCGCTCGGCGAAGGTCGACAGCACGTCCAGTTCGGCGATCGCCGCGGCCACCGCCTGAAGCGCCGGCACCGATGGCGCAAGCGCCGTGAGCAACTGCTCGAACAGCAGCCGCTCGCGCGCCGCGGCGCGATCGTTGGCCGACAGGTAGCGGTCCTCGAAGGTCTTCAGCTCGGGCGTGATGTAGCGCTCGGCGTTCTTGGTCGTCTGCCGGCGCCGGTAGTCCTCGGGGACCTTCGATGACTGCGCCTGGCTCACCTCTATGAAGAAGCCGTGCACCCGGTTGTACTCGACGCGCAGGGTCGTGATGCCGGTGCGCGTGCGTTCGCGCGCCTCCAGTTCCAGCAGGAAGCGGTCGGCGCCGTGCTGCAGTTCGCGCAGTTCGTCCAGCTCGGCATCGAAGCCGGCGGCGATGATGCCACCGTCGCGCAGCTGTGCCTTGGGCTCCGCCGCCAGCCGCTCGTGCAGCAGGCGCGCCGGTGCGTCCGGGATCGCCAGCCCGGTGGCCAGGCTGCACAGCCGTGGCGCACCGCAGCCGTGCAGGGCTGCGCTCAGCGCGGGCAGCAGGCCCAGGCTGTCGCGCAGCGCCGCCAGTTCCTTCGGGCGCACGTTGGCGAGTGCGATGCGCGCGGCGATGCGCTCGAGGTCGGCCAGTTGGGCCAGGGTGTCGCGCAGGGAGGGCAGGCGGTCGGCCAGTTCCGCGACCGCTGCATGGCGATGTGCCAGGCAGGTACGGTCGCGAAGCGGCGCGTGCAGCCAGCGGCGCAGCATCCGGCTGCCCATCGCCGTCCTGCAGGTGTCCAGCAGCGAAAGCAGCGTCGGCGCAGGCTCGCCACGCAGGGTCTCGGTGATCTCCAGGTTGCGCCGCGTCGCCGGGTCGATGCGCACCAGGTCCGAGGGTGCCTCGACCCGCAACTGCTGCAGGTGGGCGAGCGCTGCGTCCTGGGTGGCGCGCGCATAGCGCAACAGCGCACCGGCGGCACCCAGCGCAGCAGTGAGCCGCTCGGCGCCGAATCCGGACAGGTCGCGCACTCCGAACTGCTCGCACAGCGCCCGGCGTGCGGTGTCGGCATCGAAGTGCCAGGGCGGCAGGCGGCGCAGCGCCACCGGTGCACCGGCGCTGCCCTGCAGCGCGTCGGCGAACGCGGCCGGGAGATCGTCGGCCACCAGAAGCTCGGCCGGACGCAGCCGCTCGAGTTCGCCCGGAACGCCGGCGGCAGGCAGTTCGGTGGCCGTAAAGCGGCCGGCAGCCAGGTCGAGGCTGGCGATGCCGGCCAGCGGGCCCGCCGTCCACAGTGCTGCCAGCAGCGATTCGCGCCGATCCTCGAGCAGGGTACTCTCGGTCAGGGTGCCGGGCGTGACCACGCGCGTCACCCGGCGTTCGACCGGCCCCTTCGAGGTCGCCGGGTCGCCGATCTGCTCGCAGATGGCCACCGACTCGCCGAGCTTCATCAGCCGGGCAAGGTACTGGTCTGCCGCATGGAACGGCACGCCGGCCATCGGGATCGGCTCGCCGCCGGAGGTGCCCCGGCGGGTCAGCGTGATGTCGAGCAGCCGCGCCGCCTTGCGCGCGTCATCGAAGAACAGCTCGTAGAAATCGCCCATCCGGTAGAACAGCAGCACGTCCGGATGCCCGGCCTTGATGCGCAGGTACTGCTGCATCATCGGGGTGTGGACCGCTTTCGTCCCGTCAGGGAGACCGGTCTCTTTCCTGGCGCTCACGACATCGGCATCTGGTCGGTACAGCCAGCCAGCACGTCCGGGAGGTCGAGTGCCGCCGCGCTGAAGTTGTCCTTCCAGTCCATGTGCCGATCCTGTGTCCAAAGTACGCGCCATCCGGGCGCATCCCGCCGGCGAGCTTCAAAACTTTAACACGGCCGTCCGCAAGTGCAGGGCTGGCCTAAAGACGGGCGCAGGTCGGCCGATAAGACAGCGGGACTGTATCGGTCTCGAGCATCGCCTGGCGGGCCTCCTCCCACACTTGCCCGCCCGCGGCCGTCGAACAGTCGGCCGGAAACGGGAGGTACCGCAGGCGTCCGGCCATGGCCGGACACGAGAAAGCAGAGGATCGAATGCGACACCAGCCATCCGTCAACGACGTCGAGACCCCGGTCCCCGACGGTCGGTTCATCTACAGTCGGACCGACCTGAACGGTACTATCGTCGAGGCTAACGACCTGTTCGCGGAACTCTCCGGCTACAGCCGCGAGGAACTGGTCGGCCGGCCGCATAACGTCGTGCGCCACCCGGACATGCCGAAGGAGGCGTTCCGGGACTACTGGCGCAGCCTGAAGGCTGGTGACCCCTGGTCCGGGTATATCAAGAACCGGCGCAAGGACGGCGGTTACTACTGGGTCCATGCGTTCACTTCGCCGGTGCGCGAGAACGGCCAGGTGGTCGGCTACGAATCGGTCCGGCGCAAGGCGCCGGCCGAGATCGTCGCGCAGGTGGCGCAGGGCTACCAGAGGATCAACGCCGGTGCCTCGCTGGCGTTGGAGCGCGGCCGCATCGTGCGCACCGGCCTGGCCGGCGCGCTCGGCGGCATCGGGCTTGGCACCCGCCTGCGCTGCGCGATCGGCGCCGGCGTGCTGCTGCTGCTGTTCATGCTCGTGCGCAGCCTGGTCGCTCTGTCCGGACTGGAAGGCGGCCTGCCGACCGCGCTGGCCATCGAACTGGGGGTAGCCTTCGGTGCCGCGCTGGTGCTGTCCGTCTACCTGTCGATCAGTGTGGTGGGCCGGATGATCGGCGACCTGGAGCAATTGCGCGAGGCGATGGGCGCGACCCAGCGCGACGGCGACTTGCGCCGGGTGGTTCGCCTGTCCCGGCGCGATGAACTGGGTTCGATGGCAGACGCCTACAACGCGATGATGGCCAACCTGCAGGCGATCCTGATCAACGTGCATCAGGCAGCCCGCGAGACCGGGATGCAGTCGCGCTCGGTGGCCGCGGCGAGCGCCGGTGTCGCGCAGGAGGCGGTCGCGGTCAGCGATGCTGCCGCGTCCACGTCCGCGGCGGTCGAACAGGTGACGGTGGCGATCGGCGAGGTGGCGAGCAACGTGGCTGAGGCGACGGAGGCCGCGCGTGCGAGCGCGGACGATGCCGAGAAGGGCATCGACCTGTCGTGCCGGTCTGCGCAGGACATCCGTGCACTGGCCGATACCGTCCAGAGCACCGCAACCACGGTCGAGCGCCTCTCATCATCGGCCGCCAAGATCGGCAGCATCGTCGATGTCATCTCGGGCATCGCCAGCCAGACCAACCTGCTCGCGCTCAATGCGGCCATCGAGGCGGCGCGCGCCGGGGAGCAGGGCCGTGGCTTCGCCGTGGTGGCGGATGAAGTGCGCAAGCTGTCCGAGCGCACCAACCAGTCGACGGCGGAGATCACCGGCATCATCGGGGCGCTCAATACCGAGACCAATGCCGCGCTGGAAGGCATCAAGGCCGGCAATGCCCAGGCGCACGTCAGCGTCTCGCATGTGCTCACGACCGGGCAGGCGCTCGAGGGTATCAAGGCATCGGCGCAGGAAAGCCTGGGTCTGATCGACGGCATCGAACTGGCCACGCGCGAGCAGTCCAGCGCCGCCAGCGAGATCGCGCGCAACGTCGAGCAGATCGCGCGCATGTCCGAGGCCAGTGCCGGGGCGGTGCGCGGCATCGCCGACTCCTCGCAGGCGCTGGCAGCGGTCGCCGCCAGCCTGAACGAAACGCTGGCCCGCGTGAAGGTCTGAAGCCCGCGGAGCGATCGGGGCCTGTTGCCTGATCCTCGCCAGCAGCACGGCGCAACCCGCGGCGCCAGCACCACGCGCCGGCGTACGCGTCAGCGCCCGGTGCGGGTGTCAGGCATCCGGTGCGGGGTGGGGTGCTGGTACGGCCGCGGCTGCGGTTGCAGCGCCCGGTGCCTCTGCCGTGCGCACCGGACGATAGCGTGCCGGCAGGTGCGGTGCCAGCGTGGTCAGCAGTTGCCCGAACACCTTCGGATTGCCGGCGATCACCGCTCCGGATTCGAGGTAGCCAGGATCGCCCCGCGCATCGCCGATCAGCCCGCCCGATTCCGACACCATCAGCGCACCGGCGGCGATGTCCCAGGGCGCGAGGCCGAACTCCCAGAAGGCATCGAAGCGGCCGGCGGCGACATAGGCCAGGTCGAGGGATGCGGAACCGGCGCGTCGGATGCCCGCGCAGCGGGGCATCACGGCCTTCAGCATGCCGAGGTATGCGTCGAAGTCCGACATCTCGCGGAACGGAAAGCCGGTTCCGATCAGCGAATCGGCCATCTGGGTACGTCGGCTGACCCGGATCCGGCGGTCGTTCAGGAAGGCGCCGGCCCCGCGCGAGGCGGTGAACAGCTCGTTCCGTACCGGGTCGTAGATCACGCCATGCATCAGCACGCCCTTGTGGCGCAGCGCGATCGAGACAGCATAGTGCGGCATGCCGTGCAGGAAATTGGTGGTACCGTCCAGAGGATCGATGATCCACTCGTACTCGCCTTGCCCAGAACTCCCGCTCTCTTCCGCCAGGATCGCATGGTCCGGATAGGTCTTGTTGATCACGTCGATGATCGCGGCCTCGGCATCCCTGTCGACTTCGGACACGAAGTCGTTGGGCGATTTGCTGCGCACGGTCAGTACGTCGAGGTTCTGCGAGGCACGGTTGATGATTGTGCCGGCGCGGCGGGCGGCCTTGACCGCTGTGTTGAGCATCGGATGCAGCATGTCGGGCTTTCGGTGCGCGGAGTCCGCGGAGCCAGCGGGCTCTGGGTTCTGGCGGGTGGTGCCGGGCGTGATGTCGAAGGCGCCGGAGTCTAGCACCCTTGGCGACCGTTCCCTTCCTTCCGCCGCTCGAGCGCCTGTCGCGTGTCCGTGTCGTGCTGCACTCGCCGCGCCATCCGGGCAACATCGGCGCGGCTGCGCGAGCGATGAAGACGATGGGCCTTTCACGCCTGTCGCTGGTCACGCCCGAGCGTTTCCCGGACGACGAGGCCTACCGACGGGCTTCGGGTGCCCGCGATCTCATCGACGCGGTCGGGCTGCATCCGGACCTCGATGCAGCCGTCGCCGGGTGCGTGCTGGTCGTGGCAGTGGCGGCGCGTCCCCGCGACCATGCGCCGGTCTCCATGCCGCCGCGCATGCTGATGCCGCGGCTGCTCGACCTCGCCGCCCAGGGCGACGTGGCAATGGTATTCGGCAACGAGACGAACGGGCTGTCGCGGGCGGACGTCAACCGTTGCGATTTCCTGGTGCGCATCCCGACCGGTGGTGAGTACGCCTCGCTCAACCTGGGGGCGGCGGTGCAGGTGCTCTGCTATGAATTGCGGATGGCGGCGCTCGAGGCTGCAGGCACGGATGGGTCGCGCCCCGACGATGCCCTCGACTCACCGCTGGCCACCCATGAGCAGGTCGGACAGTTGCTGGCCCATGCAGAACGCACGCTCGTGGCGCTCGATTTCCTGGTGCCGGACCGGCCCAGCCGCCTGATGGAGCGCATCGCCCGGCTCGCCCGCAAGGCCCGGCTGGAGCAGGAAGAAGTGAACATACTGCGTGGTGTGCTGGCTGCAGCCGAGGCCGCGCAGGCTGCCGCCGGGCGCGCCCGGCCGGAACGGCCTGCCCGCTAGACGCTGCCGCGGCGGTGGGTGCAGCCCCGGGTGCAGCCCCGGCGTCGGACATCGCGCCTATAGTTGACCAAATTGATCGGGTTTAAGTACCATGCGTCGGTGGTCAACACTGTTCCCAATCCACACTGTTCCGATTGGCGGAGGCCGGCATGCGATTGACGACTAAAGGACGGTTCGCGGTGACCGCGATGATCGATCTCGGCCTGCGCTATGGCGGCCAGCCGGTCACGCTTGCCGAAATCAGCAACCGCCAGCGCATCTCGCTGTCCTATCTCGAGCAGCTGTTCGGGAAACTCCGGCGACACAACCTGGTCGACAGCGTGCGCGGGCCGGGCGGCGGCTACAAGCTGACCCGGGCGCTGGACGAGATGTCGGTCGCCGACATCATCCTCGCCGTCGATGAACCCATCGACGCCACCCAGTGCGGTGGCCGCGAGAACTGCCATGACGAGCAGAAGTGCCTGACCCACGACCTCTGGGCCAGCCTCAATTCACACATCTTCGACTACCTGGGTGCGATCAGCCTGAAGCAGCTGGTGGATGCGCAGCGCGAGCGGGCGAACGATACCCACGTGATCAAGCTGCGCGAACGGCGCGAGTCGCTCGCGCGCGACCTCGGCGCGGTGGTCGGCCTGTCGTGAGTGCGGCGGTGAACACCCCGGTCTATCTCGACCATAACGCCACCACGCCGATCGACGCATCGGTGCTGGAGGCGATGCTGCCGTTCCTGCGCGCACAGCATGGCAATGCCTCGAGCCGCCACGAGATGGGTACCGTAGCCCGGCGCGCAGTCGACCGTGCGCGCGAGCAGGTCGCCACCGCAGTCGGCGCGCGTCCGGCCCAGGTCGTGTTCACCAGCGGCGGCACCGAGGCGAACAACCTGTTCATCAAGGGCGCGGCGGCGATGCTGCGGCCGCAGCAGGTGGTGGTCAGCGCGATCGACCATCCCTGCGTGACGATGCCGGCGAAGGACCTCGTGCGTTCCGGCTGGAACCTGCGCCGGCTGGCCGCCGGCCATGACGGTGTGGTCGACCTCGCCGACCTCGACGCGGCGCTCTGCGTGCCCACCGGCATCGTGTCGACGATGCTCGCGAACAACGAGACCGGGGTGCTGCAGCCGGTGGCGGCGATCGCCGAGCGGGCGCGCCGGGTGCGCGCCTGGGTGCACAGCGACGCGGTGCAGGCGCTGGGCAAGGTGCCGGTCGACTTCGAGGCGCTGGGCGTGCACGGCCTGACGCTGTCCGCGCACAAACTGCGCGGGCCGAAGGGGGCAGGGGCGCTGGTACTCGACAAGCGCATCGAACTGAAGCCGCTGCTGCACGGCGGCGGGCACGAGTCCGGCATGCGTTCCGGCACCGAGAACGTGCCGGCCATCGTCGGCTTCGGTGCTGCCTGCGAACTTGCGGTCGCCCGGCTCGTGGCGTTCGACCAGCACTGCAGGGCGCTGCGCGATACGCTCGACGATCGGCTGGCGGCGGCGGGGGCGACGGTGTTCGGACGCAGCGCGGCGCGGATACCGAACACGACCTATTTCGCGTTCGAAGGCATCGACGGCGAGACGCTGGTGATCGAACTGGACCGGCTGGGCTTCTGCGTGGCGAGCGGCTCGGCCTGCTCGAGCAAGAGCACCGAACCTTCGGCGACGCTGCTGGCGATGGGCGTGGCGCCGGAACTGGCACGCGGCTCGGTGCGGGTGAGCCTGGGCGAGGAAAGCAGCGAAGGCGAGGTGACTGCGTTCGCCGACGCCGTGGTGGCAACGGTGAAACGGTTGCGGCAACTCACGGCGATGGCCGTCTGACGCCGCACAGTGGAGGAGGACGGAACGACATGGCAATAACCCTGACCGAGAACGCAGCGAAACACATCCGCCGGCAGGTCGAGAAGGCTGGTGGCATCGGCCTGAGGCTGGGCGTGAAGAAGGTCGGCTGTTCCGGCCTTGCCTATACCTTCGACATCGCCAGTGAAGTGGGGCCCGACGACGAGCGCTTCGTGTCGCACGACGCACAGGTCCTGATCGAGCGCAAGAACCTGCCCTTCCTCGACGGTACCTCGGTCGATTTCGTGCGCAAGGGGCTCAACGAGAGCTTCCGCTTCGACAACCCGAACGCCAAGAGCGAATGCGGATGCGGGGAGTCGTTCAACGTCTGAGGCAGCGGGACCGGTGCGGACAGCCCCGGGATTCTTGATCGAATTTGTCAACAATAAGATAATCCCGACTGTTCCAGTAGGGATTGAGAAGGAAGGCTGCGTCGACGCTACAGCGTCCGTCGCAGCGCCGTCCGGCAACAGGCCGTCCGGCATGACCGCGGAGCATCCATGAGCGCAGTCCTGCAGCAACTCGTCAGCCAGCCTTACAAGCATGGCTTCGTCACCGACATCGAATCGGAGACCGCTCCGCGCGGCCTGTCCGAGGACGTGATCCGCATGATCTCGGCGAAGAAGGGCGAACCCGACTGGCTGCTGCAGTTCCGGCTCGAGGCCTACCGGCACTGGCTGACGATGACCGAGCCGACCTGGCAGAACGTGTCGCATCCTCCGATCGACTACCAGGACATCATCTACTACTCGGCGCCGAAGCCGAAGAAGAAGCTCGCCTCGATGGACGAGGTCGATCCCGAGCTCCTGAAGACGTTCGAGAAGCTGGGCGTGCCCATGCACGAGCGCGCATCGCTCGCCGGCGTGGCGGTGGACGTGATCTTCGATTCGGTGTCGGTGGCGACTACCTACAAGGCGAAGCTCGCCGAAGTCGGGATCATCTTCTGCTCCATCTCGGAAGCGGTGCACGACCATCCCGAGCTGGTGCGCAAGTACATGGGCAGCGTGGTGCCCACCTCGGACAACTTCTACGCAGCGCTCAACTCGGCGGTGTTCACCGATGGCTCCTTCGTGTTCATCCCGAAGGGGGTGAAGTGCCCGATGGACCTGTCCACCTACTTCCGGATCAACACCCAGGACTCCGGCCAGTTCGAGCGCACGCTGATCGTGGCGGAAGAGGGTGCCTCGGTCAGCTACCTCGAAGGCTGTACCGCGCCGAAGTTCGACACCAACCAGCTGCATGCGGCGGTGGTCGAACTGGTCGCGCTGGATGATGCCGACATCAAGTATTCGACCGTGCAGAACTGGTACGCCGGCGACGAGAACGGCGTGGGCGGCATCTACAACTTCGTGACCAAGCGCGGGCTGTGCCAGGGGCGCAACTCGAAGATCTCGTGGACGCAGGTTGAGACCGGTTCGGCGATCACCTGGAAGTACCCGAGCTGCGTACTGCTCGGCGACGGTTCCTCCGGCGAGTTCTATTCGGTCGCCCTGACCAACCACATGCAGCAGGCCGACACCGGCACCAAGATGATCCATGTCGGGAAGAACACCCGCAGCAAGATCGTCTCCAAGGGCATCTCGGCTGGCCGGTCCAGCAACAGCTACCGCGGCCTGGTGAAGATCGGCGCGTCGGCCGACGGCGCGCGCAACTATTCCCAGTGCGACTCGATGCTGATCGGCGACCGCTGCTCGGCCAATACCTTTCCGTACCTCACGGTGCAGAACCCGGCCAGCATCGTCGAACACGAGGCCACGACCTCGAAGATCGGCGAGGAACAGCTCTTCTATTTCGCCCAGCGCGGGGTGGACGCCGAACAGGCGATCTCGATGATCATCAACGGCTTCTGCCGCGACGTGTTCATCCACCTGCCGATGGAGTTCGCCGTCGAGGCGACCAAGCTGCTGGGCCTCAAGCTCGAAGGATCGGTAGGATGATCGACCCCAATGCAGCGACGCTGCTCGAAGTCCGCGACCTCCATGCGACGGTCAACGGCGTGCCCATCCTCAAGGGGCTGAACCTGACGGTGCGCGCCGGAGAGGTGCACGCGATCATGGGACCCAACGGCTCCGGCAAGAGCACCTTCTCCAAGGTGCTGGCCGGACACCCTGCCTATGAAGTCACCGGCGGCGAGGTGCTGTTCGAGGGCCGCAACCTGTTCGAACTCGAGGCCGATGCCCGCGCGCGCGCCGGCGTGTTCCTCGCATTCCAGTACCCGGTCGAGATCCCGGGCGTCACCAACAGTGCGTTCCTGCGCCTGGCCTACAACGCCAAGGCGATCGCGGACGGGCGCGAGGAACTCGACCCGCTCGAGTTCGACGACCTGGTACGCGAGAAGGCGAAGCTGGTCGAGATGGACCCGAGCTTCCTCGACCGCAGCGTGAACGACGGATTCAGCGGCGGCGAGAAGAAGCGCAACGAGATCCTGCAGATGGCGATCCTCGAGCCGAAGCTGGCCATCCTCGACGAGACCGACTCCGGCCTGGACATCGACGCGCTGCGCATCGTCGCCGGCGGCGTCAATGCGCTGGCCGCCCCGGGGCGGGCGATCGTGATGATCACGCACTACCAGCGGCTGCTGAACTACATCGTGCCCGACCATGTGCATGTGATGGCCGATGGCCGCATCCTGAAGAGCGGCGACCGTTCGCTCGCGCTCGAACTCGAGGAACGCGGCTACGACTGGGTGACTGGCGCGCGGCAGGCGGCTTGACCATGGCGACCATGACCGATGCCGGGATGGCCGCGCGGGGCCTGCGATGAGCGCCCCCGGCATTCCCTTCCCTTCGCTGGCCACCGTCGCACTGCCGGAGGTGCCTGCCGCGGGCAGCGGCGACTGGCCCGCACGTATCGTCGAGTCCGCCCGGGCGGCTGCCGGCCGGCTGCCGGTGCCGACGCCGCGTGACGAAGACTGGCGCTTCACCGACGTCGCACAGCTGGCGAAGCAGTCCTACCTGGTCGAGGCCGTGCCGTCGGACCTGCCGTCCGCGGAGGTGCTTCGTCCGCTGCTGCTCGACGAGGCTGACGGCGCCCGCCTGGTGTTCATCGACGGCAGGTTCGCGCCGGCCCTGTCCGACACCGGTGCACTGGCCGCGGGCGTGCGCCTGGTAGCGCTGTCCGACGTGCTGTCCTGGGGGTTGGGAGGCAGCACCGCCGATGGCGATGCCGGCACGGCGGCCGAGGTGCGTGCGCACCTGGCACGCCATGTCGGATTCGAGGCCGACTTCTTCAGCGCGCTGAACACCGCGCGCCTGGGCGATGGTGCGGTGCTGGTCGCCGACCGCGACGTGCAGGTCGCGGGGGCGGTGCACCTGCTGTTTCTCTCGACCGGTCGCCCGGCGCCGCTGGCGATCCAGCCGCGGGTGCTGGTGGTTGCCGGAGCGGGCAGTGAGCTCACCGTAGTCGAGGAGTACGCCGCGCTCGGCGAGTCGATGGTGTTCACCAATGCGGTCGCCGAGTGCGTGGTCGGGCCCAATGCCTCGCTCCACCACGTGCGCCTGCAGCGCGAGAATCGTGCGAGCTTCCATGTCGGCCGCTGCGCCGTGTCGATCGCGCGCGATGGCCGCTACCGTTCGGTCAGCGTGAACATCGGCGCCCGGCTGTCGCGCCTCGACCTGAACGTCACGCTGAACGGGCAGGGAGCCCAGGCTCACCTCGACGGGCTGGCGCTGCTCGACGCCCGGCAGCACTCCGATTCGCACACGCTGCTCGACCATGCGACGCCGGACGGCAGCAGCCGCCAGTTGCACAAGTGCGTCTGCGACGGCGGCTCCCATGCGGTGTTCAACGGTCGTATCCTGGTGCGCCCCGATGCCCAGCGCACCGATTCGGCGCAGCAGAGCCGCGGCCTGCTGCTGTCGCCGAAGGCGCAGGTCAACGCCAAGCCGCAGCTCGAGATCTTCGCCGACGACGTCAAGGCCGCGCATGGCGCGACCGTCGGCCAGCTCGACGGCGATGAACTGTTCTATCTGGCGAGCCGCGGGCTGCCGGCCGCGCAGGCACGCAAGCTGCTCACCTATGCATTTGCTGCAGAGGTGATCGAGCGCATCCCTGTCCGGTCGCTGGTGGCGCGCCTCGCTGCGCAGGTGATGGCAAGGAGCGGGCTGTGAAGGCATCCGATACGTTCGACATCGACCGCGTGCGCGCGGATTTCCCGATCCTTTCGATGCGCATCGACGACAAGCCGCTGGTGTACCTCGACAACGCGGCCAGCGCGCAGATGCCGCAGCAGGTGATCGACCGCATCGTGCACTACCAGACGCGCGAGCACTCGAACATCCACCGCGCGGTGCACTACCTCTCCGAGACCGCCACCGCGCAGTACGAAGCGGCGCGGCTGAAGGTCCAGTCGTTCATCAACGCCGGGTCGGAACGCGAGGTGATCTTCACCAGCGGCACGACCGACGGCATCAACCTGGTGATGCACGGCTACGGGCGCAAGTTCATCGAGGCGGGCGACGAGATCATCGTGTCGGCGATCGAGCATCACGCCAACATCGTGCCCTGGCAGATGCTGTGCGAGGAGCGCGGTGCGAAGCTCAAGGTAATCCCGGTCAACGACGCCGGCGAGCTGTCGTTCGAGGACTACCGGGCACTGCTCGGCCCGAAGGTGAAGATGGTCGCGATCACCCATGTGTCCAACGCGCTGGGTACCGTGGTGCCGGTGCGCGACTACATCGAGGCCGCGCATGCGCTGGGTATCCCGGTGCTGGTCGATGGTGCCCAGGCGGCGCCGCACATCCCGGTCGACGTGCAGGCACTCGGTTGTGACTTCTACGTGTTCTCCGGCCACAAGATGTGCGGGCCCACCGGCATCGGCATCCTGTACGGCAAGGCCGAGTGGCTGGAGAAGATGCAGCCGTTCAAGGGCGGTGGCGACATGATCGCCTCGGTGAGTTTCGAGAAGACCACCTACAACACGCTGCCGTTCAAGTTCGAGGCCGGAACGCCGCCGATCATGGCCGCGATCGCGCTGGGCGAGGCGCTCGATTACCTGCGCGGGATCGGCATCGAGACCATCGCCCGCCGCGAAAACGACCTGCTCGCCTATGCCACTGAAGGCGTGTCCGCGATCCGCGGCATCCGGATCATCGGTACCGCGGAGCGCAAGGCCGCCGTGCTGTCGATGGTCATGGAAGGCATCCATCCGCACGACCTCGGCACGCTGCTCAACGAGGACGGCGTCGCGATCCGTACCGGCCACCACTGTGCGCAGCCCGTGATGACCCGATACCGCATTCCCGCCACCGCGCGCGCCTCATTCGCGTTCTACAACACGTTCGAAGAGGTCGACGCGCTGGTGGCATCGCTGCAACGCGCCAAGACCGTGTTCGGCGTCGATTGACGGGGAGCCCGCATGTCCGCATCCAACCAGCTCTACCAGGAGGTCATCCTCGACCACAACCGCAAGCCCCGCAACTGGGGTGCGATCGAGGGTGCCAACCATCGCGCCGAAGGGCACAATCCGCTTTGCGGTGACCATATCGTGCTGACGCTGTCGGTGGGCGAAGGCCGCACGGTCGACGCGGTCGGCTTCGAGGGGGACGGCTGCGCGATCTGCAAGGCGTCGGCGTCGATGATGACCACTGCGGTCAAGGGCCGTTCGGTCGGCGATGCCGAGGCGATGGTGCAGCAGTTCCGCGACATGGCCACCGGCAAGCTCGACCCTGAACACGACGCCAACCTGCTCGGCCGGCTGAAGGTGTTCTCCGGCGTGAAGGACCTGCCGTCTCGGGTCAAGTGCGCCATCCTGCCGTGGCACACGCTGCACGCGGCATTGAACAACGACGCCCTGGCTTCGACCGAGGGCGACGCGTCCTGACCGGCGAGCACGCAGCCACGCCGGCTTTCGCCATCCGTCCCGGCCGGATCGCCGCCCGGTCCACCGACGTATCGTCCAACCATCCACGCCGCCCGTCCCGATGCCCAAGATCGCCGAAGTCGAGTACACGCCGAATCCGAACGCCCGCAAGTTCATCCTCAAGGAGCCTCTCACCTGGGGCATAGCGCGTTCGTTCGACCATGCGTCGGCGGCCGAGGGCGATCCGCTGGCCTCGGCGCTGTTCGACATCGAACACGTCACCAACGTCTACTACGTCGACCACTGGATCACCGTCACCCAGGACGGGCTGGCCCCCTGGGATGAACTGCTGCGCGCGCTCGCGGTGCCGATCCGGGAGGCAGCGGCCGCCGACTCGGCCACCGAGCACATGGTTGCCGCGGCGGCGGTGGCGCGCACCGACATGGATGCGTCCACGCTCGACCGCATCGACCGCATCAATGCGCTGCTCGACGAACAGATCCGCCCCTTCCTGCAGAACGATGGCGGCAACCTCGAGGTGATCGACCTGACCGACACCCTGCTCACCGTGCATTACCAGGGCGCCTGCGGCAGTTGCCCGAGTTCGACGGCCGGCACCCTGTCAGCGATCGAGAACGTCGTTCGCACGATCGAGCCCGGGCTGGAAGTCGTCGCGGTATGAGCGACTGGACCCCGGTCGCGCCCGCGGCCGATATCGAGCCAGGCAGCTTCCGGACCGTCGACGTCGACGGCACCGCCGTGGCGGTGTTCAACCTCGGCGGTACCTTCTTCGCGATCGAGGACGTGTGCACCCACGACGGCGGCCGACTGGCCGGCGGCCCGATCGATGGCGACCAGGTGGCCTGCCCGCGCCACGGAGCGCGCTTCTGCATACGTACCGGCGCCGCACTGAGCGCCCCGGCCTACGAGCCGACCGCCTGCCTGCCCGTCAGGGTCGAGCAGGGCCAGGTGCAGGTCAGGGACGACCGGTGGGACTGACCTGCGAGAGGTTCATCTGGACACGCTGACCCACGCATTGACCGGCGTGCTGGCCGCGCGTGTCGTCGCCCCCGCCATGGTGTCCCGCGGCCTGGAGGCGTCGGTGGTGCCCGGGCTCGGCGCCTGCCTGGCGGTCGGTTTCTTCGCAGCCGCCTTCCCGGACATCGACAGCGTGCTCGGGCTGGTTTCGCCGGTCGCCTACCTGCGCGGCCATCGCGGCATCACGCATTCGCTGCTGCTCCTGCCGGTATGGGCTGCCCTGCTTGCATGGCTGTTCAGCACGCTCGGGCGCAGGCGCGAGTACCTGAAGCCATTCTTCGTGGTCAGTGCGGCCGCGATTGCGGTGCACGTCGCCGGCGACCTGATCACGAGCTTCGGCACGATGCTGCTGGCGCCGCTGTCTGACCGCCGGTTCGCGCTGTCGACCACCTTCATCATCGACCCCTGGTTCAGCGGCATCGCGCTGGCAGGGGTGGTCGCGACCCTGCTGCTGCCGCGCTGGCGCCTGCCGGCGGTCGTGGGGCTGTTCGCGCTCTGCGCCTGGGTCGGTTTCTCCTCCGTACAGCACGACCGAGCGATCCAGGTCGGGCAGGCGCGTGCGGCGGCCAACGGCTGGAGCGAAGCGAAGGTGAGCGCGGTGCCGCGTCCGGTGTCGCCGTTCAACTGGATGGTGGTGGTCGAGAACGGCGAACGCTATGAAGTGGCCCAGGTCAACCTGCGCCGTACCGAGCGGCTGGTGGCCGGGGAGGATGCGAGTTTCCTGCGACGCCTGGATGCCGCCTATCTTCCGGTCGCGCAGGCCGCCTGGGCACCCGCCACCCGGTTCGGCATCGACGACGATGCGCACGAGATCGCGCAGGCCGCCTGGGACCAGCCCGGCTTCGAGGCGATGCGCTGGTTCTATGCGCTGCCCGCGTTGTATGCGATCCAGCGCGCGGCGGGCGAACAATGCGCATGGTTCCAGGATCTGCGCTTCGCGGTTCCGGGCCGCGCGACGGTGCCTTTCCGCTACGGCATGTGCCGTGCCGGACCGTCCGCACCATGGCAGCGTTTCGAGATGGTCGGCGAAGACGGTCGCCGGCCGATCTGACAAGGAGGGTACGTACGATGGTCACACCGGAACAGGTCAAGCAGTACATCGAGCAGGGCATGCCCTGCGAATTCGTCGAGGTCAGTGGCGACGGCGCGCATTTCGAGGCGGTGATCGTCAGCACGCTGTTCGCCGGCAAGAGCAAGGTGCAGCAGCACCAGGTCGTCTACAAGGCCCTGGGCGATCGCATGCGCGAAGAGATCCATGCGCTGTCGATGCAGACGCTCACCCCTGAGGCCTGGAAGGCACGCGGCTGAGCGATTGCCCGTGAGATACCGCCGGGACCGAAGCCCGGACAGCCGGGACGGCGTCAGCGCTGCCCGGGCTCCAGCCGGAGCAGGCGGCCGGCACGCTCGTCGGTGAGCAGGTAGACGAAGCCGTCCGGGCAGACCCTCACGTCGCGGATGCGCGCCATGCCCTGCAGCAGCCGCTCCTCGTGCACCACCTTCTCGCCGTCGAGTTCCAGCCGGTGCAGCGCCTGTCCGCGCAGCGCGCCGACCAGCAGGTTTCCCTTCCAGCCCGGGAAGGCGGTGCCGGTGTAGAAGGCCATCCCCGAGGGCGCGATCGATGGCGTCCAGCGCGCGAGCGGCTGTTCCATGCCCGGGCGCGCGGTGCCCTCACCGATGCGGGTGCCGATGCCGTAGTTCACGCCGTAGGTGATCACCGGCCAGCCGTAGTTGCGCCCGGCACGCATCACGTTGACCTCGTCGCCGCCCTGGGGGCCGTGCTCATGGGTCCACAGTTCACCGGTCACCGGGTGGATCGCCGCGCCCTGCATGTTGCGGTTGCCCAGCGTGAACTTCTCGGGGCGGGCGCCGGCGGTCTTCACGAACGGGTTGTCCGCCGGTACCCGGCCATCGTCGTGCAGGCGGATCACCAAACCGGCGTGGTCGTCCATCCGCTGCGCGCGCTGCATTTCGCCGCGGTCGCCCAGCGTGATGTACAGATAGCCCCCGGCATCGAAGGCGAGACGCGAGCCGAAATGCTGCCCGCGCGTCGAGCGTGGCGCCATCCTGAACACGGTCTGGACATCGTCCAGGCGCATCCGGCCGGACTGCTCGACCACCAGCCTGCCGCGCACCACCTCCGTGCCGATGCCTTCGGCGTCGCCAGCGGCCAGCGAAAGGTAGATCCACCGGTTGACCGCGAACTGCGGATGGAGCACTACGTCCAGCAGGCCACCCTGGCCGACCACCGCGGCGCGCGGCAGTCCCTCCACCGGCCGGGGATCGACCGCGCCGTCGCGGCCGAGCACCCGCAGGCGACCGGGACGTTCGGTGACCAGCATCCGTCCGTCCGGCAGGAAGGCCAGGCTCCAGGGAAACTCGAGCCCGGACGCGACCGTGGCCACGCGCAGCGGCCCGCGCTCGGATTGCATGAGCGGTGCATCCGCAGGCTGGGCGTGCACGCTGGTGGTCCAGGGCATGGCGAGCATGGCCATCGCCAGCAGGACCGCGAGAGCGATCCGGCCGGCGGTGCCCTTCGGACGTGGAGGATTCGTGGCAGGCATGCTGGCCATGGGGTGATCCATGCGGGTGCGTGGGCGATGCCACAGCATAGCAATCCAGGACAACTGTCCGGTGGTAGCGGGCCTTGCCCGGGTCGCCGGGTGGCTTCGGCAGGTCGGCACCGGGCGGGACCTCGCGGGTGCGTCCTGCCGTCGGTATACTCGAACGATTTGCGAAGGAGCGCCGTACATGCCGCCTGACCAGGAAATCCGCGCCGCTGCGCTCGAGTATCACCGCTATCCGAGGCCCGGCAAGATCTCGGTCACGCCGACCAAGGGGCTGACCAACCAGCGCGACCTCGCGCTGGCGTACACGCCCGGGGTCGCTGCGGCCTGCGAACTGATCGCAGCCGATCCGGCGGAGGCGCGCAACATGACCAGCCGCGGCAACCTGGTCGCGGTGATCACCAATGGTACGGCGGTGCTGGGTCTTGGCGCCATCGGCCCGCTGGCAGCCAAGCCGGTGATGGAAGGCAAGGCGGTGCTGTTCAAGAAGTTCGCCGGCATCGACGTGTTCGACATCGAGATCGACGAGCGCGACCCGCAGAAGCTGGTCGACGTGATCGCCGCGCTCGAGCCGACCTTCGGCGGCATCAACCTCGAGGACATCAAGGCACCCGAGTGCTTCTATGTCGAGCGCAAGCTGCGCGAGCGCATGAAGATTCCGGTGTTCCACGATGACCAGCACGGCACTGCGATCATCGTCGGGGCGGCCATCCTGAACGGCCTCAAGGTGGTCGGCAAGGACATCGACAAGGTGCGCCTGGTGGTCTCGGGTGCCGGTGCGGCGGCGCTCGCCTGCCTGGACCTGCTCGTCAGGATGGGGCTGCCGCGCCGGAACATCACGGTCACCGACATCGAGGGCGTGGTCTACAAGGGCCGCACCAAGCTGATGGATCCGGACAAGGACATCTACGCGATCGAGACCGAGGCGCGCACGCTGGGCGAGGTGATCGCAGGGGCCGACGTGTTCCTCGGGGTGTCCGCCGGCAACGTGCTCAAGCCCGAGATGGTCAAGCAGATGGCCGACCGGCCGCTGATCCTGGCGCTGGCCAACCCGAACCCGGAGATCCATCCGGCCGAGGCGAAGGCTGCACGCCCCGATGCGGTGATTGCGACCGGTCGTTCCGACTACCCGAACCAGGTGAACAACGTCCTGTGCTTCCCGTTCATCTTCCGCGGGGCGCTCGATGTCGGTGCGACGACGATCAACGAAGAGATGAAGATCGCGGCGGTACGCGCGATCGCCGAACTCGCCCAGGCCGAGCAGTCGGACATCGTCGCGGAGGCCTACGGCACCGATTCTTCCCTGTCCTTCGGGCCCGACTACCTGATCCCGAGGCCGTTCGATCCGCGGCTGATCCTGAAGATCGCGCCGGCGGTTGCAAAGGCCGCCGTGGCCAGCGGCGTGGCGACCCGGCCGCTGACTGACTGGGATGCCTACGAGCAGGAGCTCAAGCAGTTCGTCTACCAGTCGGGCTTCGTGATGAAGCCGCTGTTCAACGCGGCCAAGCATGCACCCAGGCGCGTGGTGTATGCCGAGGGCGAGGAAGAGAAGGTGCTGCGCGCCGTGCAGATCGTCGTCGACGAGAAGCTCGCGCGGCCGATCCTGATCGGACGTCCCGACGTGATCAACACCCGGATCGCCCGCCTCGGGCTGCGCATCCAGGAGGGCCGCGACTTCGAGATGGTGAACACCGAGAGCGATCCGCGCTACCGGGAGTACTGGCAGCTCTACCACCAGCTCATGGAACGCGATGGCGTGTCGGTGGAGTATGCCAAGCTCGAGATGCGCCGACGTCCGACGCTGATCGGCGCGACGCTGGTGCGCCAGGGCGAAGCCGACGCGATGCTCTGCGGCACCGTCGGCATCTACCAGCACCACCTGCGCTACATCGAGCGCATGATCGGCCTGAAGCCGGGTGCGAAGACCTTTGGCGGCATGAATGTGCTGATGCTGCCCAGGCGCACGCTGTTCATCGCCGACACCTACGTCAACTACGACCCGACTGCGGACCAGCTGGTCGAGATCGCGATCATGGCGGCGGAGGAGGTGCGCCGCTTCGGCATCGTCCCGAAGGTCGCGCTGCTTTCGCATTCCAGCTTCGGCAGCCACGACTCGCCGTCGTCGCGCAAGATGCGCGAGGTGCTGCTCAGGCTGCGCGAGGTCGCACCGGGCCTCGAGGTCGAAGGCGAGATGCACGGCGATGCCGCCATCTCGGAGGCGATCCGAGGCGCCCAGTTCCCGAACTCGCAGCTCAAGGGCGAGGCGAACCTGCTGATCATGCCCTCGATCGACGCGGCGAACATCTCTTTCAACCTGCTCAAGCAGGCTGCAGGCGACGGCATCACGGTCGGCCCGATCCTGCTCGGAGCGGCCAGGCCGGCGCACGTGATCACGCCCAGTGCGACCGTTCGAAGGATCGTCAACATGACCGCCGTGGTGGTGGTCGATGCCGCCGGCAAGCCGGGGCTGTCCATCTAGCAAACAGGGTAGTGGAGGAAGAAACAATGAGCACCGACAAGAGCAGCGCGGGCAATGACGGATTCCGGGAAGAGAAGGACACGATGGGCATCATGCAGGTGCCCGACGCTGCGCTCTGGGGCGCGCAGACTCAGCGCTCGCTCGAGAACTTCCGCATCTCGTCGGAGAAGATGCCGATCGACCAGGTGCATGCCCTTGCGATGGTCAAGAAGGCCTGCGCGGCGGTGAACGCCGAGCTGGGCCAGCTGCCTGGCGACAAGGCAAAGGCGATCATCGCCGCCGCCGACGAGGTGCTGGCCGGTACGCATGACCGCGAGTTCCCGCTGGCTGTCTGGCAGACCGGGTCCGGCACCCAGAGCAACATGAACGTGAACGAGGTGCTCGCCAACCGCGCCTCCGAGCTGATGGGCGGCGTGCGCGGCGAGTCGCGCAAGGTGCACCCGAACGACGACGTCAACCGCGGCCAGTCCTCGAACGACGTGTTCCCGACCGCGATGAGCGTGGCCGCAGTGATCGCGATCGAGAGCCAGCTCAAGCCCGCGGTGCTCAAGCTGCGCGAGACGCTCGCCGGCAAGTCGCAGGCCTTCATGAACATCGTGAAGATCGGCCGGACCCATCTCCAGGACGCGACGCCGCTCACCCTCGGCCAGGAGTTCTCCGGCTATGTAGCCCAGCTTGACCAGTGCCTGAAGCATGTCGAGCAGACGCTGCCGCACCTGTGCGAACTCGCGCTCGGCGGCACCGCGGTCGGCACCGGGCTGAACGCACATCCGAAGTTCGCCACCGGCGTGGCGGCGGAGCTGTCGCGGCTCACCGGGTTCCCGTTCGTGACCGCGCCGAACAAGTTCGAGGCGATGGGCGCCAACGACGCGATCGTGTTCGCGCACGGCGCGCTGAAGACGCTCGCCGCGTCGATGATGAAGATCGCCAACGACGTGCGCTGGCTGTCCTCCGGTCCGCGCAGCGGCCTGGGCGAGATCGCGATCCCCGAGAACGAGCCGGGCAGCTCGATCATGCCGGGCAAGGTCAACCCGACTCAGTCCGAGGCGATGACCATGCTGTGCTGCCAGGTGATGGGTAACGACGTGGCGATCAACATCGGCGGCTCGATGGGCAACTTCGAGCTGAACGTGTTCAAGCCGATGATCATCCACAACTTCCTGCAGAGCGTGCGCCTGCTCGCCGACGGCATGGTCAGCTTCAACGACAACTGCGCGGTGGGTATCGAGCCCCGGCTGGACGTGATCGACCGGCTGATGCGCGAATCGCTGATGCTGGTGACCGCGCTCAACCCGCATATCGGCTACGACAAGGCTGCCTATATCGCGAAGAAGGCGCACAAGGAAGGCACGACGCTGCGCGAGGCTGCAGTCGCTTCCGGACACCTGACGGGCGAACAGTTCGACCAGTGGGTGAAGCCGGAGGAGATGGTCGGCAACCTGAAGGCCTGAGCCTGAAGGTCGGGCTCGTGACGGTACAACGCTGATGCCGGTGGACCGTCAGGGTGCTCTCCCCGTGCTCGTGCAACCCGCGGATGTTCGCATCATAATGGTGCGCACTCGCCCGTGAGCGGTGCGCGCCCTTGCCGTGCGGGCCTCGATCGGGGCCGGTCCTGCGTATCCGCAGGTTCCATCGGCATGGCACGGCGATTGCACCAGTCTCCGCTCGTGACTATCGCCCGTCCTCCCGACAGTGAGCCTACGCTATGCAGCCAGACCCGATGAGCCTCGAAGTGAATATTCCGGACGTGCTGGCGGAAGTGACCGCGGCGTTCTTTCGCTATGAAGACGCGCTGGTCAACAACAAGGTCGAGGTGCTCGACGAGATCTTCTGGAACCACCCGACGACGCTGCGCTACGGCGCGACCGAGAACCTGCACAGCTACCAGGAGATCTGCGAGTTCCGCGCATCGCGTCCTTCGCAGGGGCTGATGCGCACCCTCAGCAACACGCGCATCACCACCTACGGCCGCGACTTCGCGGTCGCGAACACCGAGTTCAAGCGACCGCCCGGCGACAAGATCGGCCGCCAGAGCCAGACCTGGATGCGCACGCCGGAGGGCTGGCGCGTCGTGTCGGCTCATGTGAGCATCATGATCGAACCGAAGTGACCACGGGGGCCGGGATGGATACCATCGCAGACAAAGGCAGCGCGGCGGAACCGGTGGGCGCGCCAGCCGCCGATCCGTTCATCCGTTTCGACAACGTGAGCCTGCGCTACGGCGGCCCGGAAGGCACGCTCGCGGTCGAAGGCGCGACCATCGACATCCCGAAAGGCGGCTTCGTGTCGATCGTCGGTCCATCCGGTTGTGGCAAGTCGACGCTGCTCAAGATGGTGTCCGGGCTGATCGCGCCCACCGCGGGCAGGGTGGTGGTCGGCGGCAAGCCGGTCACCGGCCCGCTCGGCTTCGTCGGCATGGCGTTCCAGAATCCGACCCCGCTGCCCTGGTACAGCGTGATCGACAACGTGATGCTGCCGCTGCGCATCGTCGAGCCCTACCGCAGCACCTTCCGCGCGAGGTACGACGAGTACCGGGCCAAGGCCGAGGCGCTGCTGGCGGTGGTCGGGCTGAAGGGCTTCGGCGAGAAGAAGCCGTGGCAGCTCTCCGGTGGCATGCTGCAGCGTGCCTCGCTCTGCCGTGCGCTGATCCACGAGCCGGCGCTGCTGCTGCTCGACGAGCCCTTCGGTGCGCTCGACGCCTTCACGCGCGAGGAACTCTGGCAGGTGCTGCAGGAACTCTGGCTCAGCAAGCGCCCGACGGTGATGCTGATCACCCACGACCTGGCCGAATCGGTGCTGCTGTCGGAGACCGTGTTCGTGATGAGCGCCCGCCCGGGGCGGCTGCTGCACAGCGAGCACGTGCCGTTCGCGCGCCCGCGCGGCCTTGACGTGATGTACGAACCCGAGTTCGTGGCGCTGGTCCATCGCCTGCGCACGCGCATCGGCGATGCCCGCGCCGACGGCATGAAGGCAGCCTGACGATGAGCACTTCCCTGCTGACCAACCGCTACGTCATCAAGGCCTTCCCTGTCGTTTTCGTCTTGATCATCTTCATCGCCTGGGAACTGCTGGTAGTGCTCACCGGCATCAAGTCGGTGATCCTGCCGCCGCCCAGCGCCGTCATCTACGACCTGGTCACCAAGTTCCCGCTGATCTGGCCGCACGCGGTGCAGACGCTCTACACGACGATGGTCGGCTTCCTCGGGGCGATCGTGGTCGGCGTGCTGCTGGGCGCGCTGATCGGCTCGTCCCGGCTCGCCTACGAGGCGTTCTACCCGGTGCTGATCGGCTTCTCCAGCATCCCGAAGGTGGCCGTGGTGCCGATCTTCGTGCTCTGGTTCGGCGTGGGCACCATCCCGGCCATCCTGACCTCGCTGGTGATCTCGTTCTTCCCGATCGTGGTCAACGTCGCGACCGGGCTGGCCACCACCGAGCCGGAACTCGAGGACGTGCTGCGGGCGCTCGGTGCCAAGAAGCGGGACATCCTGCTCAAGGTCGGTTTGCCCCGCGCGATGCCCTATTTCTTCGCGTCCCTGAAGATCTCGGTCACGCTGGCCTTCGTCGGTACCGTGCTGTCCGAGACGGTGGCGGCCAACAAGGGCATCGGCAACGTGATGATGGTCGCCAGCGCCAACTACCAGACGGCGCTGGCATTCGGCGCGCTGCTGCTGCTGGCCATCATGGGCGTGATCCTGTACGGTGTTTTCGCATGGCTCGAGACGCGCTTTGCCGGCTGGTCGCAACGCAAGAACGACCTCGCGCTGCAGAGCCATTGACGCGTCGGCGCTCCCTTTCGAGTCTTCCTTCACCCTGTGCCGATGACCTGTCGTCGGCGGCCTGACCACGATCCAACCACGATCCAACCGAGGAGATAGACGAATGGATGCACAGAAGCGAAAGACACTCGCGACCGCTGCGGCACTGCTGGCTTCGTCGCTCGCTGCGCCTTCGGCGCTCGCGCAGGCCAAGGTCTCCATCCGCTTCCAGCTCGACTGGGTGTGGCAGGGCCCGCATGCGTTCTTCCTCCTGGCCCAGGACCGGGGCTATTTCGCCAAGGAAGGCCTTGACGTCACCTTCGACCAGGGCAAGGGTTCCGGCGTCGCGGTGAACTCGGTGGCCAGCGGCGTCTACGACGGTGGCTTCGGCGACACCAACGCGCTGATCCGCCTGGCCGCGCAGAAGCCGGGCGAGCAGCCGGTCGCGGTCTACATGCTGTACAACCGCGCACCGTTCGTGATCGCCACCCTGTCGACTTCCGGCATCAAGACCCCGCGCGACCTGGAAGGCCGCACCCTGGGCGCACCGGCCGGTGATGCCGCGCTCGGCCTGCTGCCGGTGTTCGCGAAGGCCAACGGCGTGGATGCCTCGAAGGTGAAGATCACCAACATGGCACCGAACCTGCGCGAGCCGATGCTGCAGAAGAAGGAGGTCGACGCGGTCGCCGGCTTCATCAACACGATCTGGTTCGCGGCGCAGGCGGTCGGACTGAACCCCGAGAAGGACCTCAACATATTCCGCTACGGCGACATGGGCGTCGCAGGCTATGGCAACTCGATCATCTTCTCGCAGAAGTTCGTGAAGGAGAACCCGGAGGCGATCCGCGGCTTCCTGCGCGCGCTGACCCGCGGTGTGCAGGACGTGCTGGCCAACCCGGATGCCGGCGTCGACGCGGTGATGAAGCGCGATCCCCTCCTCAATCGGGAGAACCAGAAACAGCGGCTGCTCGCCGCCATCAAGAACGACTTGCTCTCGCCCGAGGTGACCAAGGTCGGGCTGGGCGACGTGGTCGATGAGCGCTTTGCGCGCGGCGTCTCGCAGCAGGTGGAAGCGGCTGCACTGCCGCGCGCCCCGGCGCAGGCCGAGGTGTTCAACCGCAGCTTCCTGCCGGCCCGCGACCAGCGGCTGGTGAAGTAGGGCTGAAGGACGGCGCCGTCCATGGTGGCAGCCGTGGGCAGCAATGGGTCCGAGCGGACCCGGGGCGCTCTGGGCGCCCCGGTGGTCCGCAAGGACGCCGGGGCCAAGATCCTCGGCGAGGCACGCTATGTCGACGACCTCGTCTATCCGGGCATGCTGCACGGCGCCACCGTGCGGACCCGGTCGGCGGGGGGCACGATCGAGCGCATCGAGTTCGGCCCCGGTTTCGACTGGTCTTCCTTCGTGGTGGTCACCGCGGCGGACGTGCCTGGCATCAATGCCACGCAGATGATCGAGCAGGACCAGCCGGTGCTGGCTGGCGAGCGGTTCCGGCATGCCGGTGAGCCGGTGCTGTTGCTGGCCCATCCCGACGCCGGGCTGCTGCGCGAGGCGTTGGCCGCGGTGACGCTGCACGAGCGGCCGAATCCGTCGCCGGTGTTCTCGATCGATGACGCGCTGGCCCTGCGCGGCGAGGTATGCCCGGGCAACGTCTACCGTGATTACCTGATGTCGCGCGGCGACCTTGCTACGGGCGAAGCCGCGGCGGAAGTAGTGTTCGAAGGGCGTTTCGAGACCGGCGCCCAGGAGCATGTGTACATCGAGCCGCAGGGGATGATCGCGCAGGTCGATGCTGCCGGCGTGCTGGTGGTCGAAGGCTCGATGCAGTGTCCGTACTACGTGCTCGGCACGCTCACTGCGGTGACCGGGCGTGATGCCGGTTCCGTGCGGGTGGTCCATTGCACCACCGGCGGCGGCTTCGGTGGCAAGGAAGAGTATCCGTCGCATATCGCAGCGCATGCCGCGCTGCTCTCTCTGAAGGCAGGCGGCCGTCCGGTCAAGCTCGTGTACGACCGGGCGGAGGACATGCTGGCCACGCCGAAGCGGCATCCGTCGCGCACGCTGGTGCGCATCGGGGCACGCCGCGACGGACGCCTGGCGTTCATGGACATCGATTTCGCGCTCGATGGCGGTGCCTACACCACACTGTCGCCGGTCGTTCTCTCGCGGGGCGTGATCCACGCCCCGGGTCCTTACGCCTGTGCGGATGCGCGGGTACGCGGGCGCGCGGTGGCGACCAACCATCCGCCCAACGGCGCATTCCGAGGGTTCGGCGCACCCCAGAGCATCTTCGCGATCGAGCAGGCGATGGACGGACTGGCGCGGGAACTTGGCATCACGCCGCTGGAACTGCGCCGGATCAACATGCTGCGCCCCGGGGACCGGTCGGTCCCGGGGCAGATGATCGACGACACCACCGATTTCGACGCGGTGGTCGACCAGGCGCTGCGCGAGAGCGACTACATTGCCCGGCGCGATGCCTGCACCGCGTTCAACGCGGCAAGTGCTGCGGCCGGCCGGCCGCTGCGGCGGGGCATCGGCCTGTCGACCTTCCACCATGGCGCGGGCTTCACCGGCAACGGCGAGGTCGTCCTTGCATCCGAGGCGCGCGTGAGGGCCGATGCCGACGGCCGGGTCGAAGTGGTGGCCTCGAGCAGCGAGATGGGGCAGGGCAACACCACCACACTGTGCCAGATCGTCGCCGAGGCGCTGGGCCTGCCGCTGGAGCGGGTGACGCAGGCCCGGGTCGATACCCATGACGTGCCCGACTCGGGTCCGACAGTCGCCTCGCGCACCTGCATGGTGGTCGGGCTGATCGTCGAGCAGGCGGCCCGCCGGTTGCGCGCAGAACTGATCGGGAAGGCCGGCCTGCCCGCGGCCGGGGCGGACGAACATGCATTCGCCGCGGCCTGCGCGCGCTACCTCGATGGCCATCCCGCCCTGGAGATGCAGGCGCGCTACGAGCCGCCCGCGAACGTGGCCTGGGACGAGACCGTGTTCGAAGGTTCGCCCTATGCCAGCTACGCCTGGGCGTGCTACGTGGCCGAGGTCGAGGTTGACCTGACCACCTGCGAGGTCGCACTGACCGCGTTCACCGCAGTGCAGGAAGTCGGCCGGGTCGTGAACCCGGTGATCGCGGCCGGGCAGGTCGAAGGCGGCGTGGTGCAGGGCATCGGGTTCGCCCTGTTCGAGAAGGTGGTCAGGGATGCGCAGGGCGCGATGGCCAACAACCGCATGACGAACTACATCATTCCTACCACGGCAGACATTCCGCCGGTCCGGGTCTTCTTCCAGGAGCAGCCTGGCGGCATCGGGCCCGCCGGGGCCAAGGGACTGGGCGAGCTGCCGATGGACGGGCCGGGGCCGGCCATCGTGAGCGCGCTCAACGCAGCGCTCGGTACGCGCATCGCGAGCGTGCCGGTGCTGCCTGAGGACGTGATGGCCGCGCTCGGTACCTCGTCGGCGAAGGAGGCCGCATGAGCCTCGGGCAGGGTCTGGCATTCACGCTGAACGGACGGACGCTGTCCGCCGCCGAAGGTTCGATCGCATCGCCGTCGATGCGGCTGCTCGACCTGCTGCGCCTGCAGGCCGGGTTCACCGGCACCAAGGAGGGCTGCGGCGAGGGTGAGTGCGGCGCCTGCGCGGTGCTGGTCGACGGCGAGTTGGTCAACAGCTGCCTGGTCCCGGTCGGCCAGTTGCATGGCCGCTCGGTGACCAGTATCGAGGGGCTGCCGCGCACCGACCCGCTGGTGGAGGGGTTCGCGCGGGCTGGTGCCACCCAGTGCGGCATCTGCACGCCGGGGATGGTCCTGGCGGCGCGTGCGCTGCTCGACCGCCGTCCCGATCCATCGCTGGACGAAGTGCGCGAAGCGCTCGCGGGCAACCTGTGCCGCTGCACCGGCTATGCCCGAATCTATTCCGCCGTGCTCGACGCGGCGGCTGGCGTCCGCCCGCCTGTCGAGGGTGGCACATGAGCGCCGGAGCTGCATCGGCTGCGGACTGGCACCGGCCGTCGTCGCTGGCCGAGGCACTGGCGATCAGGTCCCGTGCGGGCAGCGCGGTGGTCGCGATCGCCGGCTGCACCGACCTGATGGTCGGATGGAACGCCGGGGCGCGCCGCCTGCCGCCGGTGCTTGACCTGTCGGCGCTCGATGAACTGGCTGCGATCGAGGTCGGGCCGGATGCGGTCACGATCGGCGCGGCCGCCTCGTGCGCCCGCATCGCCACGCATCCCGTCATCGCCGCACGGCTCGGGATGCTTGCAGCCTCGGCGCGGCAGACCGGTTCGGTGGCGATACAGAATCGCGCCACCCTGGGCGGGAACATCATGAACGCGTCGCCCGCCGCGGACAATCCGCCGGTGCTGCTGGCCTACGGCGCGCGCGTCACGCTGGCCAGCGTGCGTGGCAGCCGTACGGTCGCGTACGAAGGCTTCCACACCGGATACAAGCGCACGCTGGCCGAAGTCGATGAACTGCTGGTCTCGGTGACGGTACCGTTCCCGGCGTCGGATGCCTCGATCCACTACCGCAAGGTCGGGACGCGCCGGTCGCAGGCGATCAGCAAGGTCGCCATGGCTGCGGTGATCGCGACCACGGTCGACGGCGCGGGCCGTCAGGTGCGCGCTGCACGCTTCGGCTTCGCGTCGGTCGGGCCGGTGCCGCTGTCTGCGCCCACCCTGTCTGCGGCGCTGATGGGTGAGCGGCTGGTGGCGGTCGACCGCGACCGGGTCGAGCACGCCCTGGCGACCGACCTGTCACCGGTGGACGACATCCGTTCGACCGCTGCCTATCGTCGGCAGGTGGCGGTGAACCTGGTGATGCAGGCGATCGCCGAGGCCGGATAAGGCGCGTAATGCGGGCGGGTAATTCGGGCGCGTAACTCGGGCGCGTAATCCGGGCGCGCAATGCGGGCGGCGCGACCCCGCGCCTGGGAGGGCAGACCGTATAATGAGTGGATGGCAAAAACGACTGCTGCAAAGTCATCCGCCGCGTCTTCTGCGGACGCATCCGGCCAGGGGCCGAGAATCGCGCTGGTCACGGGTGGCAATCGCGGAATCGGCTTCGAGATTGCCCGCCAGCTGGCCCGCCGCGGGCTGAAGGTGCTGCTGGGTTCGCGCACGCTGACCAAGGGACGCGCCGCGGCAAAGCTGCTCGCGGTCGAGGGGTTGACGGTCGAGACGGTGCGGCTCGATGTCACAGATCCGGACCAGGTGAAGGCGCTTGCACGCGACCTGCGCGCCCGGCTGGGCGGGCTCGACGTGCTGGTGAACAATGCCGGCGTGCTGCTCGATCCGCGCGGCGGGCACTTCCTCGACTCCCGCCAGGCCACCTATGAGCGTACCTTGGCGACCAACGTGCTCGGGCCGCTGATGCTGTGCCAGGCGATGCTGCCGCTGATGATCGAGCGTGGCTACGGCCGCATCGTGAACCTGTCGAGCGGGCTCGGCCAGCTCGACGAGATGGGCAGCGGCACGCCGGCCTACCGGATCTCCAAGACTGCGCTCAACGCGCTCACGCGCATCGTCGCATCGGACACCCGCGGCACCGGGGTGTTGGTGAATTCGATGTGTCCCGGATGGGTGCGCACAGAGATGGGCGGTCCCGAGGCGCCGCGCACTGTCGCTCAGGGCGCCGACACGGCGGTCTGGCTGGCGACGCTGCCCGGGGACGGTCCCAGCGGCGGTTTCTTCCGCGACCGCAAACAGATCCCCTGGTAGGGCGGAGCCAGCCCGCGCCATGGAGACGACCACCCTGGTATTGTTGGCTGGCGCTGCGATCTGGGCGGGCGTGATCGCCTGGGCGGCCGCCCGCTGGAAGCGCAAACAGGAGGCGCGCGAGCGCGAACGCTCCATGCGCTATGAGCAACTGATCGGGCCTGCCCTGGTTGCCGCAGCCGGCCCGGGCATGCGCACGCCAGGCGTGTCGCTCGCGGGATCGGCCTCTCCCGCACTGGCGGCGCCGCAGCCGGCAATGGGTACGGTTACCGGCGCGGTGGGTGACCTGTCGGGTACGGATTCCGGTGCTGGTGCACCGATCGATTCGGTGCGGCTGGCCGAGGCGATGATGGCGGCGCAGGGTGCCGCGACGGCACGCACGGCAGCGGGTACCGGCCGGGCGACGTCGGCGCGCACATCGGCCAGCCTGATGCCCGATGCGGCGATCCTGCGTGCGCCGCCGTTCCGGATGCGCGACCGGCTGCTCGACAAGGCGGCCACGCTTGCGCTGTACGCGATCCGCACTGCCGTCCCCGACCACGAGGTGTTCGTACGGGTCAGCCTGGCCGAGTTGTTCGAAGTGCCCGAGTCGGTGCATGCCTACGACCGCGCGCAGCGCATGAAGAAGCTGGCCCCGTTCACGGTCGACTTCGCGGTGGCGAACAAGGCGATGCAACTGGTGGCCGTGATCGACCTGGAGGACCCACACGCCACCGCCGAGCAGCGTGAACTGCAGAAGGCGAAGGCCGAGCACCTGCGCGCCTTCCCGGTGCGGCACCTGACCTTCTCGCGCGCGCAGTTGCCGAAGTACCAGGACATCCGGCAACTGCTGCAGTCGACGACCTGAGCGCATCGTGTCCGGCGTCCGTTCCTCCGCTCCTGCTGCTGCGCTGTCGGTGCTGCGCTCGACCTTCGGTCGCGCCGGCCGCGTCGAGTGGATCGGCGTGCGGCCTGGACGGCGCGCGGTGCTGGTGGGCGTCGACAGCGTGTGCGCGCTGAAGGGCGGCGCCCTGGAGGGCGACCACGCGCGCGGCGGCCGCCGCGCAGTCACGCTGATCCAGCACGAGCACCTGCCGGCGATCGCCGCGCTGGCCGGGCGTGGATCGGTGGATCCGGCCCTTCTCAGGCGCAACGTGTGTGTCTCCGGCATCAACCTGCTGGCGCTGCGCGATGCCCGTTTCCGGCTGGGTGGCCTGCTGCTCGAGGGCACCGGTCCGTGCGCGCCGTGCTCGCGCATGGACGAGCCAGGCGTCCTTGGCAGCGGCGGCTTCAACGCCATGCGCGGCCATGGCGGCATCACCGCACACGTCGTGGAAGGCGGCCGGGTGTCGGTCGGGGATGCGGTGACCTTCATCGAACTGATCGCGGCATCCGGTGCACCGGTGCAGCGATCCCTCGGCCTGTGACCCTGTCCGCGCAGGCGATCGGCCGGGACTGGCTCGCCGGGCGGCTGTCGGGCGCGGGCCAGCGCGAGCCGCTGGTGCCGGGCGACGTGCGGGTGCCGGCACCCGCCGCGGGCCAGCCCTCGCAGCCGGGCAGGCCGGCACAGTCGTCCGGTTCGGAGATCGACTTCGACAAGGCGCGCATGCCGGCGGCGGTGCTGGTGCCGCTGATCGCACGCCCCGGCGGGATCACCATACTGCTCACCCAGCGGGCTGGCCACCTGTCGCGCCATGCCGGACAGGTCGCATTCCCGGGCGGACGCTGCGACCCGGAGGACGGCACGATCGTCGACACCGCGCTGCGCGAGGCGCGGGAAGAGGTCGGGCTGGACCCGGGTCGGGTCGACGTCCTGGGCCTGCTGCCGCAGTACCGCACGCGTACCGGCTTCCTGGTCACGCCGGTGGTCGGCTGGATCGAACCGCCGTTCACGCTGGCGCCTGACCCTGGCGAGGTAGCCGACGTTTTCGAGATGCCGCTCGCGTTCGCGCTCGATGCGGCCAACCACCAGCGCCATCATCGGGATACCGATGGCGCACGCCGCTACTTCTATGTCCTGCCGTTCGAGGATCGGTACATCTGGGGAGCGACCGCGGCGATGCTGGTCAACTTCCACCATGTGCTGACCTCCGGCTGAGTGGCCATGGACCGGCTCCGATGACCGTCGAAGTCCTGTTCCTGCTCGCCTGTGCGGCACTCGCCGCGTTCTGGTACGACTCGATGCGCGCACGTGAGGCTGCCCTCGACGGTGCGCGCCGTGCCACCGAGGCGGCAGCCTGCCAGCTGCTCGATGCGACCGTTTCGCTCGCCTCGCTGCGTCCGGTGCGCGAGGAGGGCGGCATGCTCCGGCTGCGCCGGGTCTACCGTTTCGAGTTCAGCGATGATGGCATGCGCCGGCTGCAGGGACGGGCGACGCTCAGCGGGAGCCGGCTCGAGCGTGTCGAGCTGGAACCGCACCGGGAACAGCCGCCGACCTGGACGGTGATACGCGGCGGGCGCGACCTCGACGACGGATCGTATTGAGGCCGCGCCGGCTGCGGCGTCCTCAGCCGGGCCGCTTGCCGCCGAACAGCGACTCGAGGTCCTGGGGTATCAGCGACTGCAGGTCCCCGACCGTGCCGCCGGGTGTGAGCTTGTCGATGACATCGGGCAGCAGCGAGGCGACCGACTGCGAAGCCTGATCCGGCGAGGTACCCAGCTGCGAGGCGAGCGCGGACATCCAGTCGCTGCCGAGCGCCTGCTGCAGCTGTCCGGGTTCGACCGGAAGGTTGGACCCGGTCCCTACCCAGGAGGCCGCCTGCGCGCCCAGCCCCCCCTTCTGCAGCTGGTCGATCAGGCCCTGGAGGCCGCCGGGCTGCTGCAGCAGGCCAGCCACCATCTGAAGCAGCGGATTCTGTTGGCCGCCGCCGCCGAGCTGCTGGAGGATCTGGCCGCCGATGCTTCCGGCGATCTGGTCGAACAATCCCATGGTTTCTTCCCTTTGCGAAGCAGTGAGATTCCAGCCTCTCACGATTCCGCGGGCCGTTCAACCCGTGCGCTGCTGCACGCCGGGTGCCGATGGCAGGCAGGTGGTGTCCGGTTGGTCGCGGCCGGGGAACTGTGGTTGAATGTCCGACCGTTTCTCCGTCCCCGCTGCCATGGCCGATCGCCGCCTCCAGGTGTTCCATGCGGTTGCACGCCTGATGTCCTTCACGCGCGCCGCCGAGGAGCTCTGCATGACCCAGCCTGCGGTGACCTTCCAGGTGAAGCAGCTCGAGGAGCAGTACAACACCCGGTTGTTCGACCGCAGCCATGGGCGCATCTCGCTCACCGCTACCGGCCAGGTCGTGTTCGACTACGCCGACCGGATCCTCGGCCTGAACGAGGAACTGGACACCCGCATCGGAGAGATGACCGGCGGGGTGAGCGGTCCGCTGCTGCTCGGGGCGAGCCTCACGATCGCCGAGTTCATCCTGCCGCGCATCCTCGGCGAGTTCAAGGCGCGCTATCCCGACGTGCGTACCCAGATGACCGTGGCCAATTCCGAGGCGATCGAGACGCGCGTCGCCGACCATTCGCTCGACGTCGGGCTGATCGAGTCGCCGTCCACGCTGCCCGGGCTGGGCGCCGAGGTCTGCTGCGAGGACGAACTGGTGCTGATCTGCGCCGTATCCCATCCGTTCGCCCGGCGCGAGGCGGTCACGCCGCAGGAGGTCGCTGCACAGCCGTTCATCAGCCGCGAGACCGGATCGGGTACGCGCGAGTTCACCGACCAGTATTTCCGGCAGGCGGGCGTCGCGCCCGACGACCTCAGCCTGGTGATGGAAGTGGGCAGTCCCGAGGCGATCAAGGGGCTGGTCGAGACCGGGCTGGGCGTGTCGATCATGTCGCGCGCATCCATCGCGAAGGAACTGCGGCTGGCCTCGCTGGTCGCGCGGCCGCTCGAACCGCGGCTGATCCGCATGCTGTCCCTGGTGCATCCGAAGGACCGCTTCCAGTCGCGGCTGGTGGCCACGTTCATCGATTTCGCGTTGACCCGCATGCGCCAGTCGATGCCGGGACGCGAGGCGCCGGCCATTGCAGCTTGCGCGGGGGCCGCCTGATGCCGCGCCCGTTGCAGGCGACGGTCGACATGGGCGCGCTGGCGTCCAACCACGCGCTGGCGCGGCGGCTCGCGCCGCGCGCCAAGGTGCTGGCGACGATCAAGGCGAACGCCTACGGGCACGGAATGCGCCGCGTCGAGCGCGGGCTGCACGATGCCGACGGCTTCGCGGTGTGCGAGATCGATCAGGCAGCGGCGCTGCGGGCGCGTGCGCGCTCGGCGCGCCGCGATTGCCAGGTGCTGCTGCTTGAAGGCTTCTTCTCCACGCGCGACCTGCTGGTGTGTTCGCTCGAGGGCATCAGCGCCGTCGTGCACGACATCTGGCAGGTGGAGATGCTCGAGCGCACGCGCCTTGAATCGCCGATCGACGTGTTCGTGAAGATGAACACCGGCATGAACCGGCTCGGCTTCGCGCCGGCAAGCTTCGGCGCGGCGGTGGAACGGCTGCGCAGTCTGTCCGCGGTGCGTTCGATCACGCTGATGACGCACTTCGCGTCGGCCGACGAGGACGAGGGCGTCGCCGCCCAGCTCGCGGTGTTCGACGCCCATGTCGCGCCGTTCGGTGGGCTGCGCCGCTCGCTGGCGAACTCGGCTGCGCTGCTGCGCTATCCGCAGACGCATGCCGACTGCGTCCGCCCCGGGATCATGCTCTACGGCGTCTCGCCGTTCGCCGGACAGCCCGCCGCGGCGCTTGGCCTGCGCCCCGCCATGGCACTCGAGTCGGAACTGATCGCGGTGCAGTCCATCGAGGCGGGGCAGCGCGTCGGCTACGCTGGCGCTTTCCGCGCCGATGTGCCGATGCGGGTGGGTATCGTCGCCTGCGGCTATGCCGACGGCTATCCGCGCCATGCGCCGACCGGTACGCCGGTGCTGGTGGACGGCCGGCGCAGCCGCACCCTCGGACGGGTGTCGATGGACATGCTCGCTGTCGACCTTGCCGACATGCCGGAGGCCGGAATCGGCACGCCGGTGGTGCTGTGGGGCGGGGCGCTGCCGGTCGAGGAGGTGGCAGCGGCGGCCGGCACGATCGCCTATGAACTGCTGTGTGCGCTGGCCCCGCGCGTGCCGGTGCGCGAGGCGTTCCCGGACACGCCGGCGAACCCGCCCGCAGTGGCTACCTGAGGCAAGGCCTTGGCACGCGATCGTACTCTGCATGTCTGCAGCGCCTGCGGCGCGCAGTCGACCAAGTGGCAGGGCCAGTGCCCGGGCTGCGGCGAATGGAACACGCTGGTCGAGACCGTGGTCAGCAGCCATCCGGCGGCAGCCGGCGGCCGGTCGGCGCAGGGCACGGCTGGCAGTTCACGGCTGGTGTCGTCGCTGTCGACGGTCAAGCCGCATGCCGAACCCCGGTTCGAGACTGGCAGCACTGAACTCGACCGTGTGCTGGGCGGCGGACTGACCCGTGCCAGCGTGGTGCTGATCGGTGGCGACCCCGGGATCGGCAAGTCGACGCTCCTGCTGCAGGCGATGGCGACGATGTCGGCCGACCGCCGTTCGCTGTACGTGACCGGCGAGGAATCGATGGAACAGGTCGCGCTGCGCGCACGCAGGCTGGGCGTCGACGCCTCCGACCTCGGGCTGCTGGCGGAGACCCAGCTCGAGAACATCCTGGCGACGCTCGCGGCCGAGCGTCCCGACGTCGCGGTGATCGACTCGATCCAGACCGTCTACTCCGGCCAGCTGCTGTCGGCGCCCGGCTCGGTGTCCCAGGTGCGCGAATGTGCCGCGCAGTTCACCCGGTTCGCCAAGTCGTCCGGCTGTGCGCTGGTGATGGTGGGCCATGTCACCAAGGAAGGCGCGCTCGCCGGGCCGCGCGTGCTCGAACACATGGTCGACACGGTGCTCTATTTCGAGGGTGAGACCCATTCCAGCTTCCGGCTGATCCGCGCGTTCAAGAACCGCTTCGGTGCGGTGAACGAACTGGGCGTGTTCGCGATGACCGAGAAGGGTCTCAAGGGAGTGTCCAACCCGTCGGCGATGTTCCTGTCCCAGCACGATGCCGAGGTGCCGGGCGCCTGCGTGACGGTCACGCTCGAAGGTACCCGGCCACTGGCGGTGGAACTGCAGGCGCTGGTCGACGACGCGCATGGGTCGAACCCGCGCCGGCTGACCGTCGGCCTCGAGAACAATCGGCTGGCGATGCTGCTTGCCGTGCTGCACCGGCATGCCGGCATCGCGTGCAACGACCAGGACGTGTTCGTCAACGCGGTCGGAGGCGTGCGCATCGGCGAGCCGTCGGCGGACCTGCCGGTGCTGCTGGCGATCGTGTCCTCGCTGCGTGCACGGGCGGTGCCGGGAAAGCTGGTCGCCTTCGGCGAGGTCGGCCTGGCCGGCGAGATCCGCCCGGTGGTGCGCGGCCAGGACCGGATCAAGGAAGCAGCCAAGCTCGGATTCACGCGCGCCATCGTGCCGGCTGCGAACCGGCCGAAGCAGCCGATCGAGGGCATCGAGATCGTCGGCGTCACCCGCATCGAGGAAGCGCTGGCGGCCCTGCGCGGCTGAAGCCCGGCGCCGGCGTTCGGCATCGACCCGGAAGGTCGATGGGGACGCGCGAGCGGCTATAATCGAAGGCTGTCGATGCTTCCGGGGGATGATCCCAGATGAAGGTGCTGGTCGCAGTCAAGCGCGTGGTCGATTACAACGTCAAGGTGCGGGTCAAGGCCGACGGTACCGGCGTGGACATCGCCAACGTCAAGATGTCGATGAATCCCTTCGACGAGATCGCTGTCGAGGAGGCGATCCGGCTGAAAGAAGCGGGTGCCTGCACCGAGATCGTGGTCGTCTCGCTCGGCGTGCCGCAATGCCAGGAAACGCTGCGCACCGCGCTCGCGATGGGCGCAGACCGGGCGATCCTGGTCGAGACCGACGCTGAACTGCAGCCCCTCGCCGTGGCCAAGCTGCTCAAGGCGGTGGTCGATCGCGAACAGCCGAAGCTGGCCATCCTGGGCAAGCAGGCGATCGACGACGACGCCAACCAGACCGGCCAGATGCTCGCTGCGCTGCTCGACTGGCCGCAGGCGACCTTCGCCTCGAAGCTCACGATCGCCGGCGAGCGTGCCGAGGTGGTCCGCGAGATCGACGGCGGCCTGGAGACGCTGTCGATCGGCCTGCCGGCGGTGATGACCACCGATCTGCGGCTGAACGAGCCTCGCTACGTGACGCTGCCGAACATCATGAAGGCCAAGAAGAAGCCGCTCGAGGTGCTCAAGCCCGACGCCCTGGGCGTGGACCCGGCACCTCGGCTGGCCACGCTGAAGGTCGAGGAGCCGCCCAAGCGGCAGGCCGGCGCCAAGGTCGCCGATGTGAAGGAACTGGTCGCGAAGCTCAAGGGCGAAGCGAAGATCATCTGAGCGGGGACGAGACATGGCTATCCTGGTCATTGCAGAACACGACGAGGGCGCGCTGAAGTCGGGCACGCTGAACGCGATCACCGCAGCGACCCAGCTCGGGGCGGACGTGACCGTGCTGGTCGCCTCCGACGCCAGCTCGGCGGTCGCGGCCGAGGCGGCGAAGGTCGCCGGGGTCACCCGGGTGCTGGCTGCCGATGCGCCGCACTACGGCAGGCCGACCGCCGAGAACATGGCCGCGCTGGTGCTGTCGATCGCCGGCAACTACAGCCACCTGCTCGCTCCGGCGACCAACTTCGGCAAGAACTTCATGCCGCGGGTAGCCGCGAAGCTGGACGTGGCCCAGATCTCCGAGATCTCGGCAGTGGTGTCGGCGGACACCTTCGTGCGCCCGATCTATGCCGGCAATGCACTGGCGACGGTGCAGTCGAAGGATCCGATCAAGGTGATCACGGTCCGCTCGACGGCATTCGATCCCGCCGGCGCCGGTGGCAGCGCGCAGGTCGAACCGCTGGCTGCCGTCGCCGATACCGGGCAGTCGTCGGTGACGGGACGCAATCTCACGAAGAGCGAACGTCCTGAACTGGCGGCGGCACGCATCATCGTGTCGGGCGGGCGCGGCATGGGTAACGGCGAGAACTTCAAGCTGCTGGAGGCACTGGCCGACAAGCTGGGCGCCGCCGTCGGCGCGTCGCGGGCTGCGGTCGATGCCGGCTTCGTGCCGAACGACTACCAGGTCGGGCAGACCGGCAAGGTGGTCGCGCCTGAACTCTACGTGGCCGTCGGCATCTCGGGGGCGATCCAGCACCTGGCCGGCATGAAGGACAGCAAGGTGATCGTCGCCATCAACAAGGACGCCGAAGCTCCGATCTTCCAGGTCGCCGACTACGGGCTGGTTGCCGATCTGTTCCAGGCGGTGCCGGAACTCACCTCCGAACTCGGCTGACCGCTGCGCCACGCGCGTTCAAGCGCGCGTCCAAGCGCGGGGTCAAGCGCGGGGTCAATCGCGGGGTCAATCGTCACGCCGCCGGGGGCTGCCCCGGCGGAGCCTTGGCGAAGTACACCCGGATCAGCGTGCCGCGACCGTCCGGACCATCCTCGATCGTGATCCGTGCCTGGTGCGCATTCACGATCTCCTGCACGATCGCCAGCCCGAGGCCGCTGCCGTCGCCAGTCGCCCCCGGCACCCGGTAGAAGCGCTGGAACACCTGTTCACGCTGGTCCAGCGCAATTCCCGGGCCGTCGTCGACGACGCTGAGCACCGCTGCGTCGTCCTCGACCGCGGTGCGCACCGTGATCGAGCCACCGGCTGGCGTGTAGCGGATCGCATTCTCGATCAGGTTGTCCAGCAGGTCGCGCAGCAGGCGTGCATCCCCGACGGTCGGTGCCGTTGCCAGCTCGAAGCCAAGGTCCAGATCCTTGGGCAGCGCGCGCGGGACCCAGATCGAGGCGGCGTCCTGTGCGATCGAGCGCAGGTCGATCGTGCGCAGCGCGTCCGGCCGGCGGCCGCCGGGTTCGGCGCGCGACAGCGCCAGCAACTGGTTGGCGAGGTGCGCTGCACGTACCGTTGCGCTGCGCAGCTGGTGCAGGCTGCGCAGCATCGATTCGGATGCCGGCTGCCGAAGTGCGAGCTCGACCTGGGTCTGCAGCCCGGCCAGCGGCGTGCGCAGCTGGTGCGCCGCATTGGCCGTGAAGCGCTGCTGGGCATCGAGTGCATCGCGCAGGTCGCCCAGCAACTCGTTTAGCGTGCCCACCAGCGGCCGGACCTCGCTCGGTGCATAGCTGCCGTCCAGCGGGCGCAGGTCGCGGGCCGAGCGCTGTGCGATCTCGGTACGCAGCCGCTCCAGCGGTGCCAGGCTGCGCAGGATGCCTAGCCAGACCAGCACCATCGCCATCGTGGCGATCATCAGGTCCGGGACCGTCTCGCCGATCAGGATCTCGCGCGTCAGGCGGTTGCGCTTGACCATCGTCTCGGCGACCTGAATCACCACCGGACCGTTCGGCTGCGGTACGTACAGCGCTGCGATGCGCACCCGTTCGGCGTTGACCGTGCCGTAGTAGAAGGTGCGGTGCCCCACCGGCACGACTGGCGGCGGCGCCGGCATCTCCGGCTGTCCAGCCAGCAGTTCCCCGTTCAGGCGCGAGACCGAGAAGTAGATCCTGTCGTAGCTGTCGATGCGCAGCACGTCCTGCGCGACCTTGGGCAGGTCGAGCACCGTGCTGCCGTTCTCGCTGTCGACATGCTCGGCCAGTGCCAGTGCCGGGTCGAGCAGGGCCCGGTCATAGGTGATCGTCGCCGAGCGCAGCGCGACCCAGTACGAGAACAGCGTGCCGGCGACCAGAAGCACGGCCAGCGGGGCGACCAGCCAGGTCAGCAGCTGCTGGCGCAGGCTGCGCGCGTTCAGGCCCGACATGCCGAACGCGGCCGCGACGGCGGAAGCGTCCGCCCGGTGCTGCGTGTCCATGCCGGGTGGCGGCCGCGTCCGGCCGTAGCCGGCGCGACCTGCGTGACCTGGATCTGGGAGTGCGCCTGGCGTGCGTGCGGGACCGGGCGGATCAGCCAGGCTCATTCTGCTCTTCGAGCAGATAGCCGAAGCCACGCACCGTACGGATGCGAACGCCGCCGGCCTCCACCTTCGCGCGCAGCCGCGACATGTAGACCTCGATGGCGTTCATCGACAGTTCCTTGTCCCAGTTGGACAGCGCCTGCATCAGGTTCTCTTTCGACACTACCTGTCCCGCGCGCAGCATCAGGTTCTCGAGCACGCTCCATTCGCGGCTGGTCAGATCGATCGACTGGCCGTTGAGCGTCGCCCGCCGGGCCACGGTATCGAGCAGCAGCGGTCCGTTGCGAAGCTGGGGATTCTTGTTCGCCTGGCCGCGCCTCAGCAGCGCCCTGACCCGTGCTTCCAGTTCCGGCAGGGCGAACGGCTTGGGCAGGTAGTCGTCGGCGCCCATGTCGAGGCCGTGCACCCGGTCCTCGATCGCATCGCGCGCCGACAGCACCAGCACTGGTACGTACTCGGGCCGCTTGCGCAGCCGGCGCAGGACCTCGAAACCGTCGATCCCGGGCAGTCCGATGTCGAGCACGATCAGGTCGAAGCGCTCCCGCAGGAAGGCTGCCTCGGCTGCCTCGCCGGTCACCACATGCTCGACCCTCAACTCGGACTCGGTGAGGATGCGCGTCAGCCCATCAGCCAGCGTCGCGTCGTCTTCAACGATCAGGATCTTCAATCGCTTTCCCCCGGACAATGTCAGTTGATGGGCCGGATGATGCGCCTGCTACCTTGCTGCAGGCTTTCTTGACTGACGCGCTGTGGTGGGTAGCGGGATGCAGGAAAGGCCGAGGGGGTGTAGAGCCGGAGAGTATGCCGGCAGGCAAACAGCCGAAGACACTCCGGTAGCGGTTGCAATCGAAATGCCCGGCCGCTATATACCTGAAGCGTTCGTCAGATACAGGAAGCCTTCCGTTGGATCTTCATGCAGGCCCGCGCCTGAAAGGCAGCAAGGTGGCTTTGGTCGGCGCGCCGGGCATGCTCGCCCTCCTTTTGACCATTGCCGGCACGGCCTTCGGTGCGTCTGCACCGATCACCCTCGTCGATGCGCTCGGAATCGCGGAGCGCAACAATGCGTCGTTGCAGGCGGTGATCGCCCAGCAGGATGGCGCGCGTGCCGCCTCGGTGACCGCCCGCCAGCTACCCAACCCCGACATCGAGGTCATCGCCGGACCGGTGCGTCCGCGCAGCATCGGTGGCCCCGATGGCCATGCGCTGGCGATCAACCTCGGCCAGCCGCTCGATCTGGGCGGGGTGCGCGAGGTCCGTGCGCGGGTGGCCGACCTCGGCAGCGACGGCGCGGAGGCGGCGGTGCGCGCCCTCCGGCGCTCGCTCTATGCGCGGGTCCGGGTCCAGTTCTATCAGGTGCTCCAGCGGCAGGAGCAGTTGCGTATCGCCGAAGAGGAACTGCTCGCCCTGCAACAGATCCGTGAACGGGTGAACCTGCGCGTGCAGTTGGGGGAGGCACCCCGGCTCGACCTGATCCGCGCCGACACCGAGGTGCTCAATGCCCGCCGCAACCGCGACTCGTCCATGGTGCGGGTTGACCAGGCGCGCGGCGCACTGGCTTCGCTGATCGGCCTGCCGCCCGGCGAGGCGCTGCGGGTGCAGGGCGCGCTGCCTGCCCTGGTGGCAGTGCCGTCGTTGCCCGCGATCCGCGACCAGGCGCTGCGCAGCAGCCCTGAACTCGGACAGCTCGAGGCAGAGCAGCGCCGGGCGCGGGCCAGGCTCGAACTGGAAGAGGCCCTGCGCAAGCCGCAGGTACGGATGCTGTTCGGCCATGATGTCGAGCCCGACCAGACCCGCTGGCGCCTGGGCCTCTCGGTGCCGCTGCCGCTGTTCAACCAGCGCCAGGGGCAGATCCTGGAAGCGCGCGCCGAAGCGTCGTTGGCCGATGCGCAGTTCGAATCGCGGCGCCAGCAGTTGCTGGGCGAACTCGACTTTGCGATCGCGGGCTATTCGATCGCGCGCCAGCAGGTCGACGCCTTCGAAAGCGGGCTGATCCGCCAGGCCGAGCAGACAGTGCGGGTCGCCGAGGCGGCCTATCGCTTCGGCGAGCGCGGCATCATCGAGTACCTGGACGCACAGCGCACCCTGCGCAGCGTCCGCCAGGAGTACATCAATGCGCTGTACGAGGCGCGCTATGCGCTGATCGAGGTCGAGCGGCTGGTCGGCGTCGACGTGCTGGGAGGATCGAAATGAGCATCCGTCCGGAAGGACGCCGCTGGACCGCAGCCATGCTGATGCTGGCTGGCATCGGCCTGTCGACCCTGGCCGGCTGCAGCCGCGAGGATGCCAGACCGGCCCCGGCGGCGGCGCCAGCGCGAGACCCGATGCACGTGAAGGCGGAGGACGAGCTGCTCAAGCGCCTGCAGGTGGCGCCGGCCTTGCGCGTCGAGATCCAGGAATACATCCGCGTGGCGGGCAGCGTACAGGTCGACGAAGACCGGGTCGCGCGCATCGGCTCGTCGGTCACCGGGCGCATCACGGATGCACCCGGTACGCTCGGGCTCGACGTGCGCGCCGGTCAGATGCTGGCCACGCTCGACAGCGCGGAGCTCGCGGCCGCGCAACGCAACTTCCTGAAGGCGGGGCTCGATCTCGAACTGGTGCAGCGCGCCGTCGAGCGGGCGCGGCTGCTGGTGAACGCCGACGTGATCGGATCGGCCGAGCTGCAGCGGCGCGAGAACGAACAGTTCTCTGCGGAGGCCGAGCTGCGCACCACGCGCGGCAACCTCCTTCTCCTCGGCATGAGCGGCCAGGCGATCGAGCGACTGGAGAACACGCGTGCGATCAGCCCGGTGATCTCGATTGCCTCCAAGCTGTCGGGTACCGTCATCGAACGGCGGGTGACCATCGGCCAGGTGGTGCAGCCGGCAGACCAGCTGTTCACGATTGCCGACCTCTCCCAGGTGTGGGTGGTGAGCGAGGTACCCGAGGAACAGGCCTTCGGCGTGCGTGTCGGCGATCCGGTCGAGGTGTCTATTCCGGCGCTGCGCGACCGGCGGCTGGACGGCAAGGTGACCTTCGTCGGCAACACGGTCAACCCGGAGACCCGTACGATCACCGTGCGTACCGTGCTGCCGAATGCCGACCGGTCGATCAAGCCGGCGATGCTCGCGTCGATGGCGATCCGCGAGCCGGTCCGGCGGGCGCTGGCGCTGCCGGCGGCCGCCGTGGTGCGCGAGGGCAACCGTGACCATGTGTTCGTGCAGGCCAAGGCCGGCGTGTTCCACCTGCGACCGGTGACGCTCGGCCCCGAGAGCAACAATGGCCTGCGCCCGGTTCTCGGTGGCCTCTCCGAAGGCGAGCCAGTGGTGGTCGACGGCGCCTTCCACCTCAACAACGAGCGCAACCGCCAATGATCGAGGCGATCGTCCGCGCGAGCCTGCGACAGCGGCTCGTGCTGCTGGTGGTGTTCATCGCACTGGGCGTGTTCGGTGCCCGTTCGGTGCAGAAGCTGTCGCTGGACGCCTTCCCGGACGTCACCAACGTCCAGGTGCAGGTGGCAACCGAGGCGCCGGGGCGCTCACCCGAGGAGGTCGAGCGCTTCGTCACGGTACCGATCGAGATCGCGTTGACCGGCCTGCCCGGGCTGCGCGAGATGCGCTCGTTCAACCGGGCGGGCCTGTCGCTGGTCACGCTGGTGTTCAGCGACGCGACCGATGTCTATTTCGCGCGGCAACTGGTGCTCGAGCGTCTGATCGAGGTGCAGTCCCGGCTGCCGGACGGGACGGTGCCTGTGCTCGGGCCGGTGTCCACCGGTCTGGGGCAGGTCTACCAGTACACGCTCGAGCGCGCAGACGACGGGCGTCGCGCGCTCACGCGGGAGGAACTCACCGAGCGGCGCATCGTGCAGGACTGGGTGGTGCGACCGATGCTGCGCGGCATCCCGGGCGTGGCGGAAGTGAACTCCCACGGCGGCTATGTGCGCCAGTACCAGGTGCTGGCCGATCCGCAGCGGATGCGCGGCTTCAACGTGCGCCTGGCGGAGATCTACAGCGCGCTGGAGCGCAACAACGCCAACAGCGGTGGAGGCATCCTGCCGCGCGGCGCCGAGCAGTACCTGATCCGTGGCGTCGGCCTGGTACGCACGCTCGAGGACATCGGAAACATCGTGATCAAGGAGGTCGGCGGCACGCCGGTATTCCTGCGCAGCGTCGCCACCATCACGCTCGGCGAGGAGGTGCGCGTCGGTGCCGCGATCAAGAACGGCGACACCGAGGCGGTCGCCGGCATCGTGATGATGATCCGCGGCGGCAATGCACGCGAAGTCGTCAACCGGGTGAAGCAACGCATCGAGCAGATCAACGAGCAGGACATGCTCCCGGGCGGCCTCAAGATCGTGCCTTTCTACGACCGGACCGAACTGGTCGACGCCGCGCTCTACACGATGGTCAAGGTGCTGCTCGAGGCGATCGTGTTCGTGATCGTCATACTGGTGGTCTTCCTCGGCGACATACGTTCCAGCCTGATCGTGGTGGCGACGCTGTTGCTCACGCCGCTGTTCACCTTCATGGTGATGAACGAGTACGGGATTTCCGCCAACCTGATGTCGCTCGGCGGCCTGGTGATCGCGATCGGCCTGATGGTCGACGGGTCGGTGGTGGTGGTCGAGAACACCTTCAAGCGGCTGGGCGAGGCGCGCGACAGCGGCGAGAACCGGCTGCGCGTCGTGCTGCGGGCGGCTGGCGAGGTAGGTGTCCCGGTGGTGTTCGGCGTGGGCATCATCATCGTCGTGTTCATGCCGCTGCTGACGCTGACCGACATGGAAGGCAAGATGTTCGGCCCGCTGGCGCAGGTGATCGGCATCGCCCTGGCGATCTCGCTCGTGCTCTCGCTCACGCTGACGCCTATCCTCGCCTCCTACATGCTCAAGGGCGGCGCAGACCACGACACCTTCGTGATCCGCATGATCAAGCCGGGCTACCTGCGCATGCTCGACTGGTCGGTCGGGCACGAGAAGTCGGTGGTGGCGATCGCGGTCGGCCTGTTGTTGGCCGCGGGCGCGGCTTTCCCGTTCCTCGGCACGGCGTTTGTGCCGGTGATGCAGGAGGGGTCGGTCACGCCGCAGATCGTCCGCGTGCCGTCGGTGTCGCTGGAGGAGTCGATGCGCACCGAGTTCGAGGCGATGAAACTGGTGTCGCAGGTGCCGGGCGTGAAGATGGCCGTGTCGACGCTCGGCCGGGGCGAGAGCCCGGCCGATCCGGCGGGCGTGAACGAGTCCGGGCCGGTGGTCAGCCTGCTGCCGATCGACCAGCGGCCGGAGGGATTCAAGCTCCAGTCGGACATCGAGCGCCGCATCCGCGAGGTGCTGTCCGTGCTGCCCGGGGTGCAGCTGGTGATGAGCCAGCCGATCCAGGAGCGGGTCGACGAGATGGTCACCGGCGTGCGCTCGCAGGTCGCGATCAAGCTGTTCGGCGAAGACCTCGCGGTTCTGGGCCAGAAGAGCGAGGAGATCGCACGCGTGCTCAACGCCATCCCCGGCACGCGCGACCTGCGGCTGGACCGGGTCAGCGGACAGCCCTACCTGACCATCAACATCGACCGCACCGCGATCGCGCGCTACGGCATCAACGTCGCCGACGTGCACGACGTGATCGAGACCGCGATCGCCGGGCGCCAGGCGACCGAGGTGTTCGAGGGCGAGCGCCGGTTCGCGGCGGTCGTACGTTATCCCGAGGCCTTCCGCAACAGCATCGAGGCGATCGGAAACATCCTGTTCACCTCGCCCAATGGCGCGATGGTCCCGCTGAAGAGCCTGGCCACGATCGAGGTGGTCGACAGCGCGCCGGTGATCTCGCGCGAGTCGGGCCGGCGGCGCATCGTCATCGGATCGAACGTGGCGGGCCGGGACCTCGGTGGCTATGTCGCCGAGGCGCAGGCGCGCATCGCCCGGGAGGTAGACCTGCCGGAAGGCTACACGCTGCAGTGGGGCGGTCAGTTCGAGAACATGGAGCGTGCGCTCGGCCGCCTGTCGGTGATCGTGCCGATCACGGTGGCGGTGATCTTCTTCCTCCTGTTCGTGCTGTTCAAGTCGGTGCGCTATGCCGCGCTGATCATCCTCGTGCTGCCGTTCGCGTCGCTGGGCGGGATCTTCGGGCTGCTGCTGTTCGGGGAGTTCCTGTCGGTGCCGGCATCGGTCGGCTTCATCACGCTCTGGGGCATCGCCACCCTGAACGCGGTGGTGCTGGTCGAGTACATCCGGCACCTGCGCGGCGAAGGACTCGACGTGCACGACGCGGTGATCGAAGGGTGCAAGGCGCGGCTGCGGCCGGTGCTGATGACCGCGTCGGTGGCGATGCTCGGGCTGATACCGATGCTGTTCGCGACCGGTCCCGGTTCGGAGGTGACCCGGCCGCTGGCGGTGGTGGTGATTTCTGGGTTGGTGACCTCGACGCTGCTGACCCTTGTCGTGGTGCCAGCGCTGTTCAAGTGGTTCGACGAGAAGCCGATCGAGGCATGACCGGAGGCAGCCGCGCGGCTGCATGGCATGCTTCCAAAGGAGGAGCAATGAAGGAAGTGAAGGCGATCGTGCGGCCCGCGCGGCTCGACCGTGTAAGCGATGCATTGCGCAAGCTGCCCGGTTTCCCGGGAATGAGCGTGGGCAAGGTCGAGGGTTGCAGCCGCTTCCCCTCCGGCCAGAACCCACGCAATCCGAAGGAGGCCCTCACCGAGTTCTCGAGCAAGATTCGCATCGAGATGGTTTGCCCCGACGAGATGGTGGACCCGATCGTGCGGGTGATCGCGGACCTCGGGTTCACCGGCCAGGCCGGTGACGGGCTGGTCTGGGTGACCGACGTCATCCACCGGGTGCGCGTGATCGAAAGGGATGCGGACCTTGCCGCGATGGCCGCGGCTACCGGTTCGCCTGCCGGCGCGGCCGTGCCGCCAGCCGCCGGCGAGACACCCTGATCTCAGTGGCGCGTCGCGCTTCCCGGCGAGCGCGTACCGCCGACGAACAGTTGCGCCGCGTCCACCGGGTCCAGGCGGTAGGCGCGGTTGCAGAAGTCGCAGGTGACTTCGACATGGCCCCGTTCGGCCAGCACGGATTCCACTTCCTCCGGCCCCAGCATGACCAGCATCGACTCGACCCTGGCCCTGGAGCAGGAGCAGCGGAAGGCGAGTGGCTGCGGGTCGAACAGCCGGATGTCCTCCTCGTGGAACAGCCTGCGCACGACGTCCGCCGGTGCCAGCCCGAGCAGCTCGGACGCCTTCACCGTGCCGGCGAGCATGCATGCACGGTCCCAGCGATCGGCGTCGTCGTCGGCGGCCTCGGGCAGGCGCTGCAGCAGCAGGCCCGCGACGCGCGAACCGTCGGCGGCCACGGTGAGCGAGGTGTCGATCTGTTCCGAATGTCGCATGTAGTGCGTCAGCATGTCGGCCACGCTGTCGCCCACGACCTCGACCACGCCCTGGTAGCTCTGCGAGCCGTCGGGCTGGATCAGGGTGATCGCGCAGCGTGCCTCGCGCAGCAGTTCAGCGAAGCTGGCCTGTTCGGGAAGGTCGTCCCACTTCGCGGTCGCGCGCAGCGTGCCGGCGCTGGTGCACTCGACCACCAGCAGGCGCAGCGGGCCCGTACCCTGCACCTGCATCAGCATTGCGCCATCGAACTTGAGCGTCGCCGATAGCAGGGCGCTGGCAGCCATCATCTCGCCGAGCAGGGCCTGCAGCAGCGGCGGGTATGCGTGGCGCTCGAGCACTGCACGCCAGGTCGCATCCAGTTGCACGATCTCGCCGCGGATCGGCGCACCTTCGAACAGGAACCTGCGGATGGAATCGGACATCGTCGGCCTCAGTGAATGTGGGGGGCGGGCGCGGGGGCGCCACCGGGCTGGAATTCGGGCACGAGCAGCAGCGCGCCCAGAGGCGGCAGCTTCACCCAGAGCGACGCCGGTTGGCCCGACCAGGGCTCTGCCGAGGCATCCACGAAACCACCGTTGCCGAGGTTGCTGCCACCGTACAGCGAGGCGTCGCTGTTGAGCACCTCGCGGTAGCGTCCTGCCTGCGGTACGCCCAGCCGGTGCGACAGGCGCGGCACCGGCGTGAAGTTGAGCGCCACCACCACGTGCCTGCCGTTTCGCGCCCGCCGGATGAAGGTCAGCACCGACTGCTCGGCATCGTTGCAGTCGATCCATTCGAAGCCGCCGGCTTCGAAGTCGAGCTGGTGCAGCGCCGGCTCGTCCCGGTACAGGCGGTTCAGGTCCCGTACCAGCGAGTGCACGCCCTGGTGCCACTGCAGCGCCAGCAGCGGCCAGTCGAGCTCGCGCTGTGAATCCCATTCGCGGCCCTGGCCGAACTCGTTGCCCATGAAGGACAGCTTGCGCCCTGGCGTGGTCGACTGGAGCGCGAGCAGCAGGCGCAACCCGGCAAAGCGCTGCCACTCGTCGCCGGGCATCCGGTCGAGCAGGGAGCGCTTTCCGTGGACCACTTCGTCGTGCGAGAGCGGCAGTACGAAGTTCTCGGTGTAGGCGTACAGCTGGCCGAAGGTCAACTGGTGGTGGTGGTAGCGGCGGTGCACAGGGTCCAGCCGCGTGTAGGACAGCACGTCGTGCATCCAGCCCATGTTCCACTTCATCGAGAAGCCCAGGCCGCCGAGCCAGGTGGGACGAGACACCATCGGCCAGGAGGTCGATTCCTCGGCGATGGTGAGCGCGCCCGGATGCTGTCCGTGCACCATTGCGTTCAATTCGCGCAGGAAGTCGATCGCGCCCAGGTTCTCCCGTCCCCCGAACCGGTTCGGCAGCCATTGCCCGGGCGCGCGCGAGTAGTCGAGGTAGAGCATCGATGCCACGGCATCGACGCGCAGCGCGTCGAAGTGGAACTCGCCCAGCCACCAAGCCGCGGAGGACAGCAGGAAGCTGCGAACCTCGTTGCGTTCGAAGTTGAACACGCAGGTGCCCCAGTCGGGGTGCAGGCCCATCCGGGGATCTTCGTGCTCGTAGAGGGCAGTGCCATCGAAGCGGGCTAGGGCAAAAGGGTCGTTCGGGAAATGGCCGGGCACCCAGTCGAGGATCACGCCGATGCCGGCGCGGTGGCAGGCATCGATCAGGTGCTTCAGGTCGTCGGCGCTGCCGAAGCGGCTGGTCGGTGCGAAGTAGCCGACGCTCTGGTAGCCCCAGGATTCATCCAGCGGATGCTCGGTCAGCGGCAGGAATTCGATGTGCGTGTAGCCGAGGTCGCAGACGTAGGGCAGCAGGGTCTCGGCCAGTTCCCGGTAGGTGTAGAAGCGGCCGTCGGGGTGGCGGCGCCAGGAGCCGGCATGCACCTCGTAGATGTTCATCGGTCGCTCTAGCCAGTTCGCCTGTGCGCGCTGCTGCATCCAGGCCTCGTCTGCCCAGACGTGGTTGGACGGCCCGGGCGTGACGCTGGCGTTGCCCGGCCGTACCTCGTACGCGCGGCCGTAGGGATCGCTGTGCGTGAATACCGCCCCGGTGTCGCGGTTGCGGATCTCGTAGCGGTAGAGCGACCCCGCCGGGAGGTCGGGCATGAACAGTTCCCAGACGCCGGATGCGCCGCGCGGGCGCATCGGGTGCACAGTGCCGTCCCACTGGTTCCAGCTGCCGACGAGGCTGACCCGTTCCGCGTTGGGGGCCCACACCGCGAACCGGTAGCCGGGCAATGCGCCGACCAGGGCCGGCTGGCAGCCCAGCGTGCGCCAGGCCTGGGTCAGCCTTCCTTCATTGAACAGGTAGATCTCGTCGTCGGTGATCTGCGCGGCGAACGAGTAGGGGTCGCGCCACTCACGGCTGCTGCCGTTGTCGAAGGTGGCGCGCAGCCGGCAGGGCCATGCCGGGGCGACCGATCCGCGCCACTCGAACAGCCCGCGTGCGTCCACGCGTACCAGCCGTGCCGCGGCATCTGCCGCCGGGGGGGCGGCGTTGGCGTGGGCGTCGGCGTCGGCGCAAAGCAGCGATACCTCCAGGGCCCTGGGCTCATACACGCGAACCACCCAGCCGGTACCGTCTGGGTGCAGGCCGAGCCAGCCGAACGGATCGTGCAGCCTGCCCTCGAGCAGCCGTTCGAACGAGCTGTCCCGATCGTGCGCCGGTTCAGGCGGATCCAACATTTCGTTGACTTGGGTCGGGAGGTCGTGTCTCATGGATCTGCCTAGAATACAGGACTGCCCCCGGCCCTCCATCCTGATGGTTACACCAGAGAACAGAGAACAGGCCGCGGCTGCGATCGCGATGGCCGAAGGTTCGCCGTCCAACCCCCGTTTCGTGAGCCAGCTCACGAAGAATGCGTTCGCGCTGATCCTCGCGGGCGGGCGCGGTTCCCGGCTCAGGCAGTTGACCGACTGGCGGGCGAAACCGGGGCTCGCATTCGGCGGCAAGTTCAAGATCATCGATTTCGCGCTGTCGAACTGCGTGAACTCCGGCGTGCGCCGCATCGGCGTGGCCACGCAGTACAAGTCGCACAGCCTGATCCAGCACATCCAGCGCGGCTGGAGTTTCCTCGACGGCCGCTTCGACGAGTTCGTGCAGTTGCTTCCGGCGCAGCAGCGGGTGGAGGAGGCCTGGTACCGCGGCACCGCCGACGCGATCTTCCAGAACCTCGACATCCTGCGCGAGCATGCGCCGGAACACGTCGTGATACTCGCCGGCGACCACATCTACAAGATGGACTACGGCAAGCTGCTCGCCTGGCATGTGAGCCGTCAGGCCGACCTCACGGTCGCCTGCGTCGAGGTGCCACGGCTGGAGGCGCGCGGTTTCGGTGTCATGCATGTCGACGAGAACGACCGGGTCACCGACTTTCTCGAGAAGCCGGATGACCCGCCGCCGATCCCGGGTGATCCCGAGCATGCGCTCGCCAGCATGGGCGTCTACGTGTTCAATGCCGCCTTCCTGTACGAGCAGGTGATCCGGGATGCCGACGAGCCGAAGTCCAGCCACGACTTCGGCAACGACATCATCCCGCACCTGGTGCCGCGCTACCGGGTGTTCGCCCACCGTTTCGCAGACAGCTGCGTGCGCGAACCGGGCGAGGCGCCGTACTGGCGCGATGTCGGTACCATCGATGCGTTCTGGGAAGCGAACCTGGAGCTCACGCGGGTGACCCCGGCGCTCAACATGTACGACAGCCACTGGCCGATCTGGACCTACCAGGAGCAGCTGCCGCCCGCCAAGTTCGTGTTCGACGAGGACGACCGGCGCGGCATGGCGGTCGACTCGCTGATCTCGGGCGGCTGCATCATCAGCGGCTCGCTGGTACGCGGGTCGCTGCTCTACTCCGGCGTCCATGCGCATTCCTACTCCTCGATCGAGCATTCGGTGCTGCTGTCCGGCGTCGACGTCGGCCGCCACGCCCGCCTGCGCCGGGTGATCGTCGACGAGGGCGCGCGTATCCCGGAAGGCATGGTGATCGGCTACGACGCCGAGGAAGACCGGCGCCGCTTCTACGTCTCGGAAGGCGGGGTGACCCTGGTGACCGCCGAGATGCTCGGGCAGCAGCAGCGTCGCATACGCTGACCGGTCGATGGCGAAGCGTCTCGATCTGGTGCTGTTCTGGCACATGCACCAGCCGGACTACCGCGATGCGGCCACCGGCGAGTTCCTTCTGCCCTGGGTGTACCTGCATGCGCTGAAGGACTACAGCGACATGGCGGCGCACTTCGAGCGGCATCCGGCGATGCGTGCGGTGGTCAACTTCGTGCCGGTGCTGACCAGGCAGGTCGACGACTACCTCGCCCAGTTCGCCAGCGGCGTGTTCCGCGATCCACTGCTGCGCGCGCTGGCGGTCGAGGATCCGTCCACGCTGGACGCGCACGACCGGGCGCAGGTACTCGACCTCTGCTTCCGGGCGAACCCGCGCACGATGATCGAACCGTTCGCCGGGTTTGCGCGGCTGGCCGAACTCCACCGCCGCTGCACGGCCGATGGTCTCGACCTCACCGGCTACCTGTCCGGCGACTACCTGACCGACCTGGTCACCTGGTACCACCTCGCCTGGACCGGCGAGACCCTGCGCCAGGAGCAGCCGCTGCTGCGCCGCCTGCTCGCGCAGGGCTCGGGCTACGGCATCGAGGAGCGGCGCGCGTTGCTGGCCCTCGTCGGCCGCGAACTGGGGCGCGTGCTGCCGCGCTGGAAGGCGCTGGCCGAGCGCGGGCAGATCGAACTGTCGACCACGCCGGACTGCCATCCGCTGGCGCCGCTCATGTTCGACTTCGCGGCCGCGCGGCAGGCGCAGCCGCGCGCCCAGCTGCCGCAGGCGCCGGCCTATCCTGACGGCGCAGCGCGCGTCGCCGCGCATGTCGATCGCGCCTTCGTCGAGCACGAGGAACGGTTCGGCATGCCGCCCACCGGCACCTGGCCGGCCGAAGGAGCACTGTCCCTGAAGGTGGTATCTGCGCTGGCCGCGCGCGGCAGCCGCTGGGCGGCCAGCGGAGAGGCGGTGCTGATGAACAGCCTGCGCCTGCGCCTGGGCGAGGTCCCGGTCGCCGAGCGGGCTGCAGCCTTGTACCGGCCGTACCATACCGAGGCTGCGCCCGGCCTGCGCCTGTTCTTCCGCGACGACCGGTTGTCCGACCTCATCGGTTTCGACTATTCGCGCCGTCACAGCGGCGAGGCTGCCGCCCAGTTCGTGTCCGAGCTGGAGGCAATCGCCGAAAACTGGACTGGCGACACCCCGCCGGTGGTCAGCGTGATGCTCGACGGCGAGAACGCCTGGGAGCATTTCCCGTACAACGGCCATTACTTCCTCGACGAGCTGTACCGCCGCCTGTCCTCGCATCCGGTGATCCGCCCGACGACCTTCGCCGACCTGGTCGACCGTGAGGTGGCGTCCGAGCCGTTGCCTGCCCTGTGCGCGGGCAGTTGGGTGTACGGTGACCTCGCCACCTGGATCGGTGCGCCGGAGAAGAACCGTGCCTGGGACCTGCTGGTCGATGCGCGCGCCGCCTACCTGCGGGTGGCCGACACGCTGCCGCCGGCGCAGCGCACCGAGGCGACGCGCCGGCTGTCCATCTGCGAAGGGTCGGACTGGTTCTGGTGGTTCGGTGACTACAACCCGCAGCAGACCATCGCCAGCTTCGATTCGCTGTTCCGGCTGCATCTCACCCGGCTGTATGAATCGCTCGGCCAGCCGGTGCCCGGCGCATTGTCCGAGCGCATCCATGGTGCGTCCGCCGGCGGCGAGGCCGAGGGCGGCGGATCGATGCGCCGGAGTTCTGCCGGCTGAGCGGGCAGGCGACCAGGGCTGCTCCGGGCGGGACGCAACACGCCGCGAAGGGCGCCTTGCCTGAAGGGGGCGCGGATCAGCCCGGTGCCGGATCGCGGCGATAGAGGCGGTACAGTTCCCTGCGATCGCCCGGACGCGCGCCTTGCCAGACCTTCACCCAGGGCTCTCCAAGCGGTTCAGGATCCACCGCCCAGCCCTGCCAGAGGTACAGGTCGCAGCTGTGTGCGGCCGATGGCACCCGCTCCACCCGCTGCGTCCTGACCCCGGCGAAGTAGTCGAGCAGTGCCCGCTGGCTCTCGCCGAAGCTCTGGCTCGCTACGCAGCCGTGGCCGGCGGGGATGTGGACCTTGAGTTCGTCGATCATGCCCCGGTAACTCTTGCCATGGTCGATGAAGGACAGCAGGAACAGGTTGGTCAGCACCCAGAACAGCGTCAGACCGGACGCCCAGTTGATGATTGCGCGGCGGTTGGAGCGTCCGACGCGCCAGACCAGGCCGATCCAGAACAGGGTTGCCGCGATGCCCACGGCGAGCACCCACGGATCGAAGCGTGCATCGAAGCCCGGGTGCAGTTGCGCCATGCGCGCGGCGAGCGGGGCCGGGGCACCGGTCATCAGCGCGATGTAGACCGTCCAGAGCACGATCGCCAGCAGCCCGAAGGTCATGATGCCGAACCAGTCCAGGAAGTTCGCGGCACTGCGCTTGAGCGCATCGATCGACGCGGCAGCCAGCAGCGACAGCGGCAGCAGCATCGGCATCGCGTACAGCTCGCGCGCGTCGGCGGACAGCGACAGCGTGACGAAGGACACGACGAACACCAGCACTGGCAACTGCAGTTGCGGCGTGACGAACGCCTCGCGTCCGCGCTGCCAGAGCACCCATGCGGCCAGCGGCAGCGCCGGCCATGCGTACCAGAGCAGCATCACGAAGTATTCGCCCGGAGCCGATTCCGGGCCGAGGTCGTTCAGGCCCAGGAAGCGCCCGAAGTTGTTGACCAGGAACCATTGCTCGAACAGGTCGGGCGAGCGCGCATGCAGCGCCAGCGGCCAGACCGTCATCCAGGGCAGGATCGCGGCGCCTGCGGCGAGCAGCACCAGCAGGTACTGGCGCCGCCGCCAGGTCGAGAAAGCCAGCGGCAGCAGCAGGGCGCACAGTCCGAGCAGGCCGGGGGCAAGCAGACCCTTGGCCATGAAGCCGAGCCCTGCACCGGTACCGAGTGCGACCCCGGCGAGCACCGGCCTGCGCGCACTCAGGCACAGGCCATAGAGCCCGATCGCGAAGCCGGCGAGCAGGGCGGTGTCGGTGATCATCTGGTGCGCGCGGATCAGCAGCCCGACGCATCCGATCAGGGCGAGCGGTGCCACCCAGCCATGTTCGCGACCGTAGAGCTCGCGCGCCGACAGGGCCAGGAACGACAGCACGATCGACAGGTAAAACCCGGCGGCCAGGCGGGCTGAATCGTGAAGTTCGAAGAAGCCACCGAACAGCGCCGCGAAGGCCGCGGCCGTCAGGAAGAATGCCGGAGGCTTCTCCATGAACGGCTCGCCGGCGAGCGTCGGCACGACCCAGTCGCCGGTCTGCAGGATGTGAAGCACCAGCCCGAAGGTGTAGGCCTCGTCCGGTTTCCACGGATCGTGCGGGACCAGGCCGGTGAACACCCAGACCGCGCACAGCGCGACCGTGAACAGCGCATGCAGGCGCGCGTTGGGCTCTGCGGGTCGGATGCCCGGGGCGGCGTACAGGCGGGTATCAGGAGCCATTCAGGGCCATTCGCTGTCCGGGGCGCAACCGGGGCCGGGTCCTGGGTGCGGGGCCTGGATTCGAGTCCCGGTGCGGGCCCTCAGTCCAAGGTCCTGCGCGGGAAGGACCTTGGGCACCCGTCCGGACGGCTCCGGCACGCGGCCGAAGACCGTCTCCGGCCTGGACTACTGCTTCGATGCATGCGCGGCAGCAGGTGCCGCGGCGGGCATCAGGCCGCTTTCTTCGCGTATTTCTGGCGGAACTTCTCGACCCGGCCAGCGGTGTCGAGGATCTTCTGCTTGCCGGTGTAGAACGGGTGGCACGAGGAGCAGACCTCGACCTGCAGGTCCTTGGCGAGCGTCGAACGGGTCTTGAAGCTGTTGGCGCAGCTGCAGGTGACCGTGATCTCGGTATACGTCGGATGGACTTCGGCTTTCATGGGGAGACCCTTTTTCGTTCTCTGTTCTTGTCTGTTCGTCGGCGCCGTGGTTTCCCGCCGTAGCTCAGGTTGGTACTGCCGTCGATACTGCCGCCGGTGCTGCCGCAAAACCGCGAATCATAACAGGGGCATAGGCTTTTGGCCAATGCCCTGGCAGAGGAAACTCTACCGTCCGGCGCCGGTGGCGGCGGACGGAACCAGCGACGGGCCTACAGGTGGCTGTCGATGAACGCGGTCATCTGCGACTTGGACATCGCACCCACCTTGATCGCCTCGACCGCGCCATCCTTGAACAGCATCAGCGTCGGGATGCCGCGCACGTTGTACTTGGTGGGCACGCCCTTGTTCTGGTCGATGTTGACCTTCGCCACCTTGAGGCGGCCGGCGTACTCGCCCGCGACATCGTCCAGCACCGGGGCGATCAGCTTGCACGGGCCGCACCATTCGGCCCAGTAATCGACCAGCACGGGCGTGTCGGACTGGAGCACGTCATGTTCGAACGTGGCGTCGCTGACGTTGATGATCTGATCGCTGCTCATGGCAACCTCGTGGCGTTGTTGGATACCGGGCACGGGAATGTGAAGCCGACCCCGGCGTTTCAGTGCCCCGAAGCGTAGCCGAAAACCGGACTTGCGCGTGCGCCCGCGCGCAATCGGGTTGTCCGGCCCGGTCGCTGATAACATCGGGGTCTGTCAAAACGCGGACCAGAGAGAGGATCGCCGTCCCATGGCTTATGTCGTTACCGAAAGCTGCATCAAGTGCAAGTACACCGACTGTGTCGACGTGTGCCCGGTGGATTGTTTTCGGGAAGGGCCGAACATGTTGGTGATCGACCCGGACGAATGCATCGACTGCACGCTCTGCGTGGCCGAGTGCCCGGTCGAGGCGATCTTCGCGGAGGACGATGTGCCGGAAGGCCAGCAGGACTTCATCAAGCTCAACGCGGAACTGGCCAAGGGCTGGAAGCCGCTGATCGAGAAGAAGGACGAACTGCCCGACGCAGACGCTTTCTCGAAGGTCAAGGAAAAGCGGCAGTACCTCGAGCGCTGATCGGCTGGCGAGCCGGCCTCCGGTGTCCGTGCCGAGCGGCATGAACGGGAGCGCCGGCGACCCGGCGGCTCGGCGCCCGGAGATCCTGCGCGCGCCATACTCAGGATTCCTGCGCCATGCGGCGCAGGCGATCGTTGATCGGCACCGCGGGCAGTGGCCGGACCTGTCCGGCCTGCTCGTGCTGGTGCCGGACCTGCACGCGGCCGGCGAGGTCGCGCGTGCGCTGTCGAGCGCCGGTGGCGGGGCGCTGCTGCTGCCGCGCATCACCACGCTGCATGCGCTCGCCGCGACCGCACCGATCGCGCTGCGGGTAGTGCCGCAGTCGGTGCGAGAGGTCGAACTTCACGCCGCACTGGCCAGGCGCCAGCCGTTCGCCGGGGCGGATGTGTGGGCGCTCGCGGGCGAGCTGGTCGCGCTGTTCGACCGCATGACGCTGGCGCGCAGCCCGGTCGCCGCCGATCTCGACGCCTTCACCGCGACCTTGCGCGAGGCCTACCGGGCGGGTCGTAGCCGCGCGCTCGAGTACGAGGCTTCGCTGGTCCATGAACTCTGGTGGGCACAGACTGCGCAGGCCGGTGATGCGGGACGGGCGCGCGTATCCGCCGGCGCCTCGCCGGTGCCGGCCGTCGACGCGGCGACCGCACTCTCGCTGCGGCTGGCGGCGATCGCTGCGTGCATCGACACGCCGGTGCATGCGCTGGCCCTGGAAGATGCGTCCGGCGTCGAGGCGGCCTTCCTGGAAGCCTGTGCCAGGCGCGTACCGGTGCTGCGCATCGAGCCTGGCGTCGCCGGTGGCGACGATCCGCTCGACCTTGCGCTGGAGTTCGCCTGGCCGCCGGCGGTTGCATTCGAAGAGGTTACGGCCGGGCGGTCGATGCGTGATCGCGCAGCCCGGCTGGCTGCTGCAGTGCCGGCGAGCCCGCTGGCCGGCCGGCTGCGCTACGCGCCGGCGGCCTCGCTAGAGCAGCAGGCGGCGGTGATCGACGTATCGGTGCGGCAGGCGCTGATCGAGGGGCACAGGCGCGTCGGGGTGGTGGTGCTCGACCGCCTGGTCGCACGGCGTGCACGGGCGCTCCTCGAGCGGGCCGGCGTGCCGGTGGCCGACGAGGCCGGCTGGCTGCTGTCGACAACGGTGGCGGCGGCCTGCGTCGGCCGCCTGCTCGACGTGGTCGCGGGCCGCGGCTACCACCGCGACCTCGTCGACCTGCTGCGCTCGCCATTCGTGTTCGCCGACCTGGCCGCCGCCGATCGACAGGCTGCGGTCGCCTGCATCGAGCGCACGCTGGCGCGCCACGACCTGGCGCAGGGCGTGCTTTCGATGATCCCCCTGCTGGCGGCGGTCGACGATCCGGCGGCATCGCTCGCCCACGACCTGCTGGTACGGGTGTCGGGCGCGCTGGCGCTGCTCGATGGTTCGGCCCGGCGTCCGCTCGCCGCATGGCTGGATGCGCTGGACGCTGCGCTGGATACGCTCGGCGCCCGCGATGCGCTGGCGGCCGATGCCGCCGGCACCGACCTGCTGGAACTGTTGGCGTTGCGCCGGGCGGAACTGCAGGCCAACACCTGGCGCGTGGGCTTCGGCCAATGGCGGTCCTGGATCGCGCGCACGCTGGAGGGCGCGAACTTCCGTCCGGACGATGCGCGCAGCCCGGTCGTGTTCACCTGGCTTGCCGCGACCCGGCTGCGCAGCTTCGACTGCCTGGTGTTCGCGGGCGCCGACGCCGGCCACCTGCCGGCCGACGATCCACCGGGCAGTTTCTTCAACCAGCAGGTCCGGGCGTGCCTCGGACTGCCCACGCGTGCCCGGCAGCATGCGGAACTCGAGCGCAGCCTGCGCCTGGCGATCGCCGCTTCGGCCGAGGTGCTGGTGACCTGGCAGGCGACGGTCTCGGGCGAGCCGGCCCTGCCGTCGCCCTGGTTCGCGCGCCTGCATGCCTTGCACGCGCGCGCATGGCCGGGCGCGTCGCTGGCGTTCGATGCGGCGATCCGGCGCGCGGCGGTCGCCGCGCCGCTGGCGACGATCCCGGTGCCGGCGCCCGTGGCCGCGGGTGCCCCGGCCGCGGTGGTGCCGGCGGCACTCGCGCCGCGCCGCGTTTCGGTCAGCGGCTACGAGGTGCTGGTCGCCTGTCCGTACCGCTTCCATGCACAGAGCCTGCTCGGCCTGCGCCCGGCCGACGAGGTGGCCGAGACGCTCGAGAAGTCCGACTTCGGTGAACTGGTGCATGGCATCCTCGCGGCGTTCCACGCCGGCGTGGCGCGCGTGTCGGACCTCGGCGAGGCGCCGGCCATCGAGCGGCTGCAGGCGGTTTCGCGCGAGCGCTTCGCACAGGCCATGGAGCGCAACTTCCTCGACCGCGCCTGGCTCGCGCGCTGGATGTCCCACATCCCCGCCTACGTGCGCTGGCAGCTCGGGCGCGAAGCCGGCGGCTGGCTGGTGGCCGAATGCGAGGCCGACCGTGTGCTGCCGATCGAGACCCCGGCGGGGCGCAGCATCCAGCTGCGTGGCCGCCTCGATCGTATCGACGTGAATGCCGCACGGGGCGGGGCGCTGGCGATCGTCGACTACAAGGCGCAGGCGTCGGCTGCCCTGAAGAAGCGCGCTGCCGATGCGAGCGAACATGTGCAGTTGCCCTCGTACGTGCTGCTCGCCGGGGGCAGGGCGGTGGAGACGCTGTTCCTGTCGATCCAGAGCGACGACGTGGTGGCGGTGCCGAGTCCGGGCGATCCGGCACTGGCCGCGCAGGCCAACCAGGAGCGCCTCGGGAGGCTGGCCGACCGCATCCACGATGGCACGCCGATGCCCGCCAATGGCGTCGAGGACGTCTGCAAGCATTGCGAGATGCGCGGCCTGTGCCGGCGCGGCCACTGGTCTGCGGGCGGGGATGGGGAGGGGCAGCGATGAGCGGCCAGCAGGCACTGGTCCGCGCGGCGCTCGATCCGCGGTGTTCGGCGGTGGTGTCGGCCTGCGCCGGCAGCGGCAAGACCTGGCTGCTGGTCGGGCGCATCTTCCGGCTGCTGCTCGAGGGCGCCGCACCTTCGTCCATCCTTGCGATCACCTTCACCCGCAAGGCCGCGCAGGAGATGACGGCGCGCCTGGACCGGCTGCTGCAGGAGGCGGCCATGGCGGACGACGACGGGCTCGACCGGCTGCTGCAGGAGCGCGATGTCGCGCTGCCCGCCGACGCGGCCGCCCGCGAGGCGCTGCGCGAGCGTGCACGCTGCCTGTACGAGCGGGTGCTGACCGCGGAGCCTCCGCTCACACTGTCGACTTTCCACGGCTGGTTCCTGCAGCTGGTGCAGCGTGCGCCGCTCGAGGCCGGCACGCTCTCCGGGCATTCGCTGACCGACGAGGGCGCGGCCCTGGTCGCCGAGGCGATGCAGCGCTTCGGCGCGAAGGCGGCCCGCTCGGCGCCGCTGGCAGAGGCGCTCGATCGGCTGTTCGCGCAATGCGGCCTCGACTCGACGCTGTCGCTGCTGAACTCGTTCATCTCGAACCGTGCCTCCTGGTGGGCGATGACGCGCGTGGAGACGGAGCCGCTGCCGGCGATGCTGGAGGCGCTCGCCGCAGCGCTGCCCGCGCCGCTCGACGACGATCCGTCGATCGACCTGCTGCTGCCGGCGCGTGGCGACGAGGGGCTGCTGCGCGACCTGAGTGCCTACCGGGAACTGCTCACCCGCAAGAACACCGGCGTGACCGACAACGAGCGTGCGGCGCGGCTGGACGAGGCATCGGCCTGTGCTGACCCGGTGCGCTGGCATGCGCTGGTTCGCATGGCCTTCTACACGGAGGGTGGCAGCGGCAAGGCGTTCAAGTGCGAGGCGAGCGGCGCGCGGCGCAAGCGCATCGGTGACGAGGGCGAGGCACGATTCCTCGACCTGTTCGCATCGATCACCGGCCGCCTCGACGCGCTGGAGGCCCTGCTGCGCGAACAGCAGTCCTACCAGCTGAACGTGGCGGCCTTCACCTGTGCGGTCTCGCTGCTGGCCGAGTTCGACGCGGTGAAGCAGCAGCGGCAGGCGATCGACTTCGCCGACCTCGAGCAGCAGGCCTGCCGCCTGCTGACCGACGAGGACCATGCCGCATGCGTGCATGCGCGGCTCGATGCCCGCTACGGCCACCTGCTGCTCGACGAGTTCCAGGACACCAACCCGCTGCAGTGGATGGCCCTGCGTGCCTGGCTCGACGCGGCGCAGTCGGCCGGCGAGAAGCCGACCGTGTTCCTGGTCGGGGATCCCAAGCAGTCCATCTATCGCTTCCGTGGTGCCGAGGCGCTGCTGTTCGATGCGGCACGGGATTTCCTGGTCGAGCACTTCGACGCGCGGGTGCTGGACCAGGACCAGTCCCGGCGCTGCAGCGGCCCGGTGATCGACCTGGTCAATCAACTGTTCGAGGCGAACCCGGTGTTCACCGGCTTTCGCACGCACGAGGCGTTCGACCGGGTCAAGCCGGGATGCATCGAAGTGCTGCCGATGATCGGCAAGCCGGAGCCGAATTCGCACCCCGAGGCCGAGGCTGGCGACGAGCTGCGCGATCCGCTCGACACCGCCCGTGCCGAGGAGGAGGACCTGCGCGTCGCGCTGGAGGCGGCGCAGCTGGTCGAGGGCCTGCGCCGTTGGCACGGCTGCGAGGTGGTCGGCGAGGATGGCGCCCCGCGCCCTGCGCACTGGCGCGACATGCTGGTGCTGGTGCGAACCCGTGGCCGGCTCGACGTCTACGAGCGTGCGCTGCGCGACGCTGGCATCCCCTGCAGCAGTTCCCGGCAGGGTGGCCTGCTCGACACGCTCGAGGTGGGCGACATGGTCGCGTTGCTGCAGTTCCTGGTCGCGCCGCATGACGGCCTGGCGCTGGCGCATGCGCTGCGCTCGCCGGTGTTCTCGCTGTCGGATGCCGACCTGGTCGATGTCGTGATGTCCGGCGCGGTACCCGCCGCCGATGGCAGCGTATCCGCCTGCCCGCCACGCGACCTGCATCGCTGCCTGCGCGAACGGGCGGCCGCGCCATCCGCGCCGGCCACGGTGCGGCGGGCAGCGGCGCTGCTGCAGCGCTGGTTCGCGCTCGCCGGCACGCGCCCGGTGCACGACCTGCTGGACGCGGTGTTCTTCGATGCCGACGTGCTGGCGCGCTACCGTGCGGCAGTCCCGCCCAGCGCGGGTGCGTCTGTCGAGGCCAACCTGCTGGCGCTGCTCGAGCATGCGCTCGCGGCCGACGCCGGACGCTTCCCGACGCTGTCGCGGTTCGTGGACGAACTGCACGCCCTTGCCGACCTGCCGGCGCAGGAAGCGCTCGATGAGCCCGGTGCCGCCGATGCCGGCGACGCAGTGCGCTTCATGACCATCCACGGCGCGAAGGGCCTGGAGGCGCCGATCGTCTGGTTGCTCGACACCGCCTCGAAGCGCACCTCGCAGAAGGGCTATCAGTCGCTGGTCGAGTGGCCTGCGGATGCGCCTGCACCCGGACACTTCTCGTTCTGGACGCGCGAGGGCACGATGTGCGCCGCGCAGCGCGAGGTGTTCGAACGGACGAAGGCGCGCGCGGGGCGCGAGGAGCTTAACCTGCTCTATGTCGCGGCGACCCGGGCGAAGCAGGTGCTGGTGGTCAGCGGCCACCACCGCAATGGCGTCGACAGCGCCTGGTATCCCCAGCTGCGCCAGGCGGTGCTGGGGATGCGCGGCGAGGCCCAGGACCCCGGCGGCGTGCTGCGCTTCGGCCCCGGCCTGCCTGAGGCCGGGCCTGCGACTGGCCGCGCAGACGCGACTGCGCCCGGCGTGCGTGCCGCCGACCCGACACCCCCGTCGCCCGGGGCCTGGCCCGCACTCGATCCATCCGACGCGCCGGCACCGGATGCGCGGATGGGCCTGCCGCTGCAGGACCTGGTCCCGGTGGTCGCCGCCCCGGCGGTGCTCAACCGTGCAGGCGTCCGGTATGGGGAGCTGTTCCATGCGCTGATGGAGCGCATCACCGAGTCGGGTCCGATGATCGATCCGTCGCCCGCCGATCCGATGGCAGCCCGCCTCGCGCGCTTCGATGCAGCGATGACCGAGCGCCTGCGCGAAGGCATCGGCGCCGGCGTGGACGCGTTCGAGCGCCTGTGGCAGCAGGCGGTGCGCGTGCTGTGCAGCCCGGCGCTCGGCCGCTTCTTCGATCCGGCCGTGTACCGCCGTGCACGAAACGAGGTGGCGTACCTGGACGCATCCGGTGCGTTGCGGCGGGTGGACCGCCTGGTCGAGTTCGACACCGAGGTGTGGGTGATCGACTACAAGACCGGTGATCCGTCCAGGATGGCGCCATGGATGGATGCCTACCTCGCGCAGGTGGGCGACTATGCGATCGCGATGCAGGGCCTGCATCCGGGCAAGGCGGTTTCCGCCGGCCTCGTGCTCGGGGATGGCACGCTGGTACGCTGGACGCCTCCCATATAATCCGCGGCCACCACCCGTCCCGACCATGCCCGGATCCGAAGCCGCCACCGACCTGCCGCGCCGCCTGAATGTCATCGGCTGCGGCAAGGCTGGCCGTGCCGTCGCGCGTCTTCTGCACGCGCACGGGCTGTGCGTCGTGGGGGACGTTGCCAACCGGACGCTGGCCAGCGCCGTCGAGGCGGTGGCGTTCATCGGCGCCGGGACGCCGAAGCCGGGCATCGCCGCCATGGATGCAGCGGGCCTCTGGCTGGTCGCCACCGGCGACGATGCGATCGCCCCGTCCGCGGAAGGGCTCGCTGCGAGCGGGCGCCTGCGCAGCGGGGACATCGTGTTCCACCTGAGCGGTGCGACGGCCTCGGCCGCGCTCGCCCCATGCCGCGCGTCCGGCGCCATGGTGGCGAGCATCCATCCGGTCAAGAACTTCAGCGACCCGCAGGCGAGCGTGCGCACGTTCGAGGGCACGTGGTGCGGCTGCGAGGGCGACCCGGCCGCGCTGGCCCTGCTGCAACCTGCCTTCGAGCGCATCGGTGCACGCCTGTTCTGCATCGATGCGCGCTACAAGGCCCTCTATCACGGCGGCGGTGCATTCGCCTGCAATTTCATCCCGGTGCTGATGGAGCTTGCGCTGCGCTGCGAGGAGCGCGCGGGCATCCCGCGTGAGGTGGCGCTCGACATGTTCGAGCCGATCGCCCGCGAGACGCTCGATGCGGTGTTCCGGCAGGGCATCGCACCGGCGCTGGCCGGGCCCATCTCCCGCGGCGATGCCGGCACCGTGGCGCGCCATCTGGCGGCGATGGACGAATGGGACCCGCGCGTCGCGCAGGCTTATGCGCAGCTCGGCGATGTCGCACTGGACATCGTCCGCTCGCTCGGCCGGGTGGACGCCGGGCGGCTCGACGCCACCCGCGCCGCCATGCGTTCGGCGGCCGCTACCGCGCAATCCACCCCGGAAGATCCACGATGAGCGACACACAGGCGGCCCCGGCCGCGCTGCAGCCACCCGACGACAGCCTGCGCGAGCGGGTGCTGCAGGCGATCGCGGACAACCGCACGCCCGGCCTGCATTTCGTCGGCCATTTCATGGGCACCGCCTGGGACGAGGTATCGCCGGTACAGGCCCGGATCTCGATCGAGACCGCGCCGCACACCTGCGATGCGAACGGCGAGGCCAACCTGGTGATGGTCACCACGCTGGTCGACATGGCGCTCGCCAATGCGATCCGTGCCTGCCTGTCGATGGACACCGGGATGCGCCTGGGCACGATCAGCCTGCACATCGCCTTCACCGGCGTGCCGCTCGCCGGCCGGCTGGAGGCGGTCGCGCGGTGCGAAGGCTGGGTAGAGGGGGCGCTGACCCGGCAGGGTATCGCGCACTGCCGGCTCACCGCAGGCGGCCGCGTCGCCTGCATCGCGTCCGGGACGTTCATGGAGCTTCCGCCGCCGGTCGGCGTCACGCTCGCCCCGCTGCCCTGGCAGCCGGGGGGCGTGCCGCCCGGCGACCGCATCACCGTGCGCGACCTCGATGCACGGGAGCGAGGCATCTGGAGACGGGCCGACGAGGCGATCGGACGCATCGATGGCCGGACTTCGTTTGTCGAGCAGATGTTCGGGCAGTTCCCGGTGTCCGACGGCGCAGGCCGTGCGCATTGCCGGATGCCGATGGGCCTGCATGCAGGCAACCGCGTCGGTCATGCTCAGGGTGGCGTCACCTTCGCGCTGGCAGCGCGCACGGCCTGTGCCGCCGCGCCGCCGGGTCACCGGCTGGTCGAAGCCTCGGCCTGGTACCTGAGCCCGGGCGAAGGACGGTCGCTGAAGGCCACCTCGAAGGTCAGCCGGGCCGGGCGCCGCCTGTCGGTGGTCGACACCCTGGTCAGTGGCAAGGGCAACAGTCGCACGCTGGAGATGGTGTCGACGCATTGTGCGCACGACATGCCGGCCGCCCGGGCCGGCTGAGCATCTGGCAACGCTGGCCCTGCGCCCGTGTCCGTGGCAGCATCGGGAATGGATTCGCTGCGCGCCTACCTCGACCGCTTCGTCGCCGACACGCTCGACCGCTGCACCCGCTGCGGCAAGTGCTACGAAGCCTGCCCGATGACCGCCTATGCGCCCGCCCTGACCGGTGCGTCGCCGGCCGCGGTGGTGGAGGGGCTGCTGCCGCTGCTGCAGGGCACGCAGGGCAGCGCGGAGGCGGTCTCCTGGATCGGGGTATGCACCCAGTCGTCGCGCTGCACCGAGGCCTGCCCGGAGGGCATCAACGCGATGCTGATGGTGCGCGTGGCGCGCATGGGTGCGCTCGGGTCGCTTGGCGCCGAGGCGCAGATGAAGCCGACCGACGATCCGCTGTTCTTCCGCAAGATCGAAGCCTTCGCCGCGACCCAGCTGTCGCCGGATGAGATCGACCAGTGGCATCGCGCCAACCCCGGGGAGCGTACGGCGTCATGAGCGAGAAGGTCGTGTTCTGGTATGGCTGCAATGTCGTGCGCCATGGCGACATCATCCACGGGTCGATCGAGATCCTGCGCGCGCTCGGGCACGAGGTCGCGCCGGTGGGTGGACCCGGCTACTGCTGCGGAACATCGAAGGATGCCAACCTGCGTGCAGCCGACGGCATGGCCAGGCGCACCGTGGGCAAGTTCAACGAGCTGACGAGCCGGCTGGCCGGGGACGCACCGCCAGCCACGGCGGCGGCGGCCGGGCAGGGCGCCACGGCCGGCGCGGCAAAGGTGGTCACCTGGTGTCCGTCCTGCCATCGCCACATGAACCAGTTCATGGAGGGCTACACCGATCCGCAGTTCCCGATGGCGCACTTCGCACAGATCGTCCATGCGGGCCGCGAACGGCTGCGCGAACGGCTGGTGCATCCGGTGAATCGGCGCGTGGTGCTGCACCGGCACTTCGGTTTCCGCGAAGTCGACGTCAATCCGCTGGTCGAGGACCTGCTGCGCCTGATCCCCGGCCTGGAGGTCGTCGCGACCGACGTCGCCGTGCCTGGGCACATGTGTTCGGCGCTGGTGCCGGTCCCCGCAGCACTGAAGGATGCGACGCGCGGCGTCTGTGACCTGGCGCGGGAAGCCCGGGCCGATGACGTGGTGACGGTGTACCACTCCTGCCAGCGGCTGCTCTGTGCGCTGGAGGCCAGCGAGCCGTTCCGGGTGGTGAACTACGTGTCTCTGCTGTGCGAGGCGATGGGCATGCCGCTGGTCGACGAGTACAAGGAATGGAAGCTCGCCGGCAGCGAAGCTGCGGTTCTCGATCGCATCGGCGCCGAGCGGCTCGACAAGGTCGGCGAGGCGTTCGTGCGCGAACAGCTGGTGCCGGAACTGCTGCGCCCGCCTGCCCTGTAGTAGCGGTCGGTACCGGTTCAGCAGCCGCGCGACCGGAACCACACCGAGGGCACTCCCTGCCTGCGCTCGTCGAGCAACGGCAGCCATCCGGAGATCGCCGAAGGGGCCGGCTGACCGCAGCCTTCTGCGTCGCTGGTGTCGAGCTGCAGCCAGAGCACACCGTCCAGTCGACGGGTGGACACGACCCGCACCGGGCCATCCGACGCCAGCGGTCGCGCGGCTGCGGTCGAGGCACGCCCCGGCTCGGGCGGCAGGGGGAGCAGTGCGCCGCTGCGCAGGTAGGTCACCCGGGTGGACAGCAGGCGCGTGATCGGTACGAACCGCCGATTGTCGTCGACGCGTATCCAGCCGCTGTCGGCGGGCAGCGCGATCCGGTACCAGCGCTGACGCCGCTCGAGCACGATCGCGGCCGGCTCTTCGTTCGCGATCTCGACTGTCGGCAGTTCAGGCCCGTTGCGGTTGCCCGGGGGCGATACCCGCGCACGCCTAGGCATGCAGCTGCCGGGCGCAGAAGGATCTCGCGCCGGTGCCGCATGCAGGGTCAGCAGGCTGCGCCCGATCCGGTCCGGCAGTGCATGCACCGGGATGTCCTTCGCGGTGAACGGTGCGCATCCATCGGCGCCGAACACTTCCGGCAATGGCATCAGGCCGATCACCCCCGCGGTGGAGGCCAGTGGATCCGTCGGGGTGGCGTGCACGGGCGGCGCGATCGGCAGCAGCCAGACCACCGTCGGCAGGGCAGCCACCGACAGCGTCCCCGAAGCCGCGCGGGCGGCAGCGGCCGCGAAGCGGCGCAGCCAGGAAGGCAGTGGCAGGGCGCCGTCGGGATCCATCGGCCGAGTGTAGCCGGTGGTCGGTCCGTGCGTGCGGCGGCCGTGCATCCGTGCCGCACGGGGGCTCAGGCACGGCCGTTACTGTCTGGCAGTGAGTGAGGGACCCATGGCGCGCGTCCCTCCCCGGAAAGGTGGGAGATCCAGCTACCGGTTCAGATCGATGGCGGTCGCCGGCCGACGACCGCGAACACGATGGCCAGGATCAGGCCGATGGCGAACAGCGCCCAGGCGATGCTGGCCGCCGTCCCGGCAAGGCCGCCGACGCCGAGAACGGCCGCGGCGATCGCGATGATCATGAATACTGCTGCCCAATAGAACATGGTCGACTCCTGGTATGTGTCGTCGGGCCGGCGTCGCCCTTGCTTCGCCGGGCACCGGGTGTGGTTGACGGTGCCCACCCAGGATCCGCAATGCGCGTGCCCGGCGAAGTCGGTCAGATCGACCGGACTGCCGTCAGCAGGGTGAGCGCCCGAGCGGGTGCGCCGTCTCAGCGGCGCACCGGCGGGACCTCAAGAGACCTTGCGGGACCTCACGGAGCCTCAGCAGGGGCTCAGCGGAGCCTCAGCCTCCACAGCGACACCACCTCCGCGGCGCGCGCGGCGTGCAGCGGATCGCGCGGGTCACCTGCCTTCGGATGTGCCGGGCGTGTATCGATCCGCTCGACAACGACCAGGCCGCCGGCGTGGATCATCGCTTCCAGGTCGCCGCGGCTGCGCAGTCCGAGGTGTTCTGCGAGATCGGACAGCACCAGCCAGCCTTCGCCATCGGGCGTCAGGTGCGAGGACAGCCCTGCGAGGAACCCGCGCAGCATCCGGCTGTCCGGGTCGTAGATGGCCTGTTCCAGGGTCGAACTCGGCCGCGCGGGCACCCAGGGTGGATTGCAGACGACCAGCGGCGCGCGGCCGGCCGGGAACAGATCGGCATCGACGACCTGCACCCGGCGTTCGAGCCCCAGGCGGGCGAGGTTCTCCCGGGCGCAGGCCAGCGCGCGGGCATCCTGGTCTGTTGCAACGATGCGTTCAACGCCGCGCCGCGCCAGGACTGTGGACAGCACGCCGGTGCCGGTGCCGATGTCGAATGCGAGCGGCACGCCGCCTTGCGGCAGCGCGGCCTCGGCGACGAGGTCGACATACTCGCTGCGGATGGGGGCAAACACGCCGTAGTGCGGATGGATGCGCTCGCCCATCGACGGGATCTCCACCCCGTTGCGGCGCCATTCATGGGCGCCGATCAGCCCGAGCAGCTCGCGCAGCGAGGCGACATACGGCTCGTGCGCCGGGCCATAGGCTTCTTCGCAGGCCGTCGACACATCGGGTGCCCGCCGCAACGGGATCACATGGCCGGGATCGAACGGGATGACCAGCATGCCGAGCGTGTGCGAGCGCTGCGCCTGGGCCATGCGGTGCAGGTGGAAGGCCTGCGCCGGCGTCGGTGCAGGTGCAGCAGCCGCCTCGGCGACGTCGGTGTCGACGGCCGCCTTGGCCCGGTCACGCGCCTTTGCCCGCGCGCGCGCCTTGATCTTCGCCGGCTTGCGATCGACCCTGCGTGCAAGCGCGATCAGCAGGTGCCGGGCGTTCTGGAAGTCGCCCTGCCAGACCAGGGCGGTGCCTTCGCTGGCCAGTCGGTATGCAGTATCGGCGGGCGTGGTGTCGTCGACCGCCACCACGCGCTTCGGCGGCGCGGTGCCGTTCTCGGAGCGCCAGCGAACGGCCTGTGGCCCGTCGGGGCCGTCCCAGGAAAGGACGGGATGGCCGGGGGCGGGGGAAGCGGGTGTAGTCATCATGCCCCGAGTATGCGCGAAGTGCCCGGACCGGACACGGACCCACGAACGGTGTGGCGGAGCGCGCTTCGGGCGATCGCTGGACAAACCGGGCAGTGGTACGCATGATTCCGCACACAACAAGATCGTACCCAAGGAGGAAGCAGATGTTTTCCGGAAGACTTGTCGCCGGCGTTACATCGCCGTTCATGGCATCCATGGTCGTGGTGGCGGGTGCGGCGCTTGCTGCCGGCTCGGCACAGGCGCAGACCCAGTTCCCGATCAAGCCGATACGCCTGATCATCGGCAGCGCAGCCGGCTCCGGTCCGGACATCATCGGCCGCGCGATGGCCGATCGTCTGGGCGAGACCTGGGGCCAGCGGATGATCGTCGATCCGCGTCCGGGCGCGGCCGGCGCGATCAGCGCCGACCTTGCCATGGCCGCCGCGCCCGACGGCTATACGATGATGATGCTCACCTCGCAGCTGTTCGTCGCCTCGCAGGTGCTGTCCGGCCTGAAGTTCGATCTCGCGCGCGACTTCCAGTCGATCGCGCTGATCGGTACCGTGCCCTTCGTGCTGATGGCCAACACCCAGGTGCAGGCGAAGACGCTGAAGGAACTCATCGATGTCGCGCGCAAGGCGCCGGGCACGCTGCGCTACGGTTCGGCCGGCACCGGTGCATCGGAGCACCTGTCCGGCGTGCTGTTCACGCAACTGACGAAGACCGACATGCTGCATGTGCCCTACAAGGGCGTACCCCAGGCGATCGCCGATGCGATGGCCAATGAAGTCCAGCTCACGTATGCGGTCGTGCCCGCGGCCATGCCGCATGTGCAGTCCGGCCGGCTGCGTGCGCTGGGCGTGACCACGCCGACCCGTGCGCCATTGCTGCCCGACGTGCCGTCGATCTCCGAGGCGGTGCCTGGCTATGCGATGTACGGCTGGTACAGCATCGTCGCCCCCACCGGCACGTCGACGGCGGTGCTCAACCAGGCTAGCGGCGAGATGGTGCGCGTGATGAAGGAGCCGGCCTTCGGCGAGCGGTTGAGGGCACTCGGGGTCGACCTCGTGGCTGGCGACCGTTCGACCCTGGACAAGTGGCGCGCCGAGGAGTTGCAGCGGATCCGGGCCGTCGTGAAGATGGCCGGGGCAAAGCAGTAGCGTTGCACGATGGCCGCGCAGCGCGCTGCGCGGATCAGCCCAGTTCGACGGTGCGCGCGTCGATGCGGCCGCTGTCGCCCACCAGCAGTTCGCCGATCGATATCGGCAGCCGGAAGCGACGCGGTCCCGGGCTGCCCGGATTCACGTAGAGCACGCCCTCGCGCCGGTCGACCCGCGGCTGGTGCGAGTGGCCGGAGACGACCACCTGGATGCCGGCGGCTGCCGGGTCGACGTCCAGTTGCGCGAGGTCGTGGATTGCATACAGGTTGATGCCGGCCGCCTGCAGCCATTCAGTCTCGCGGATCGACGCCGCCCACGGACCCCTGTCGTTGTTGCCGCGCACGACCGTGAGCGGCGCGATCGCCGACAGCGCCTGCAGGATGTCCGGACCACCGATGTCGCCGGCATGCACGATGAGATCGCTTCCCTGCAGGAAGGCGAGGGCATCGGGCCGGAGCAGTCCGTGCGTATCCGAGATCAGTCCGATGCGCATCGCCATGGCCACCGCCTGCGTCAGGCCGCCGGGAAGTAGGGGAAGTTGTTCGGGTGCACCTGACCGGAGGCGATCGCCTCGTCGCGCGCCCACCAGCGATAGGACGAATGCTGGATTCGGGGAAGAGTATCGAGTCCGGCACTGAGGTCGACGCGGTAGGCGAGCACGACGTAGTGCGTCGTGATGCCAGGGTCCCCCGCGAAGTTGGTCTCGTACAGGTGGGTATGGACACCGAGCAGGTGCGCATCCGCGCGAGCCAGTGTAACGCCCAGTTCGATCGAGGTGAGCCGCGCGAACGCATCATCCAACGGTTCATCCTTCAGGATGCGTCCGCCCGGCACGAACCAGCTGCCGAGCGCCGGCTCGTTGATACGCTGGCCCATCAGCAGGCGGCCCTGGGCATCCGGCACGACGAGGTCGATCGAGACCAGCGGCGTGTCGCGCACCACCGCGAGGAAGGCATCGTGGGACAGCGGGTGGGGCCCGGCGGCCATCGATGTTGCTCCTCCGTGCTTCAGCGGTTGCGGTTTCGTCCGAGCCAGATGACGGCGGCGAGCGATGCGAACATCACGCACAGGATCACCCGCATCATCGGCAGCGGAGCCTCGGGGGTCGTATCGTCCGGCCAGCCGGCATAGGCCATCACTGCCCAGTAGAGGGAAAACGCGAGGCTGGTGGCGGCGGCGATCTGCGGGCGGGTCATGGTCGTGTCGAGGGTCGTACAGGAGCTGGCGAGAGTGACCGAGCCGCAGTTGCTGCGCAAGGCCCTCGCCGAGTTGCCGCGCGGTGCGGTGCTCGAGAACATGGGCTAGTTCGAACGCCACCCGGGGTAATGCGCCGGGCGCAACGCCGGGTGGCGGCGATCAGGTGGACGCGCTGGCGTCGAAGGCCGGGTCGAGGGGCACCTGCAGCCCGGTGGCCAGGTGGTTGGTCTTGCCGGCGAGCGACACGATCGCCAGCAGTTCCGCGTGCTGTGCATCGGTCATCCCCTTCGCGCGTGCGGCAGCGGTATGGGAATGCACGCAGTAGCCGCACCCGTTCGCGATCGACACTGCGACATAGAGCATTTCCTTGACCAGCGGGTCCAGCTGCGTCGGCGTCGCCATCAGCGCCTTGACCTCGGACCAGGTGCGCTCCAGCAGCGGCGGATCGAACGCCAGCGTGCGCCAAAGGTTGTTGACGAAATCAGTCCTGCGCGTGGCGCGGATGTCGTCGAACACCGCCTTCACGCGCGGATCGGCTTCCGGGTCTTGGGGCTGCCGGACGGTAGTCATCTGGAAGGTTCCTGGAATGCGGGCTGATGGGGAATGGGCCTGCTCAGGATAGCAAAAGGCACGCGACCGACTGCCAGACCGGGCTGGCAGTCGGTCGCGGTGGGTGCATGCCATGAGCATGGCGCCCGTCCGGTTGACGCCGCAACGACGGCCGCACGATACTCCCGCTCCCTACAGCCAACATGAAAACGTCCATGAGCCAGGCCGCGCAACAGATCATCACCGAGCACTTCCTCCTCGAGAAGGATGTCGATGTCCCGATGCGCGACGGCGCGCGGCTCAAGGCCGACGTGTTCCGTCCGAAGGACGGAGGCAAGGTACCGGCGCTGCTCAACTTCGGTCCTTACCAGAAGGACAAGCCGTGGACGCCGCCGGCCAACCTGGAGGAGAAGCCCAACGAGTGGATGAACTGGGAGACGGTCAACCCCGAATGGTGGGTGCCCCGCGGCTATGCATCGGTGCGCGTCGATGCGCGCGGCACCGGCCAGTCGCCGGGGCAGTACGACCCCTGGTCGCGTGCAGAGTCGGTCGACTTCCATGACGCGATCGAATGGGCCGCGGCGCAGCCCTGGTGCAACGGCAACGTCGGGCTGTCGGGCATTTCCTACTATGCGATCAACCAGTGGTTCGCCGCGAACCAGCAGCCGCCGTCGCTGAAGGCGATCGTGCCCTGGGAGGGCTTCGCCGACATCTATCGCGATGCGCTCTACCACGGCGGCATCCTGTCGCTGTTCATGACCAACTGGTTCACCGCGCACCTGCTGCACCACACGCTCGGCCGCGCGTCGCACATCCATCCCGATACCTGGCAGAAGAACACGCTGCATTTCTGGCTCACCAACAACCTGGACAGCGGTGCCTTCCACGGTGCGCAGGCGCGCTGGGAAGACATCAAGGTGCCATTCCTTTCGGTGGGCAACTGGACCGGCATGGGCCTGCACCTGCGCGGCAACACCGAGGCCTACATGCTGTCGAAGTCTCCGCACCGGAAGCTGCGCATGCAGGGCGGCACCCACGTGCATCCGTACTACTCGGAGGATGGGCGCCAGGACCAGATCCGCTTCTTCGACTACTGGCTCAAGGGCGTGCAGAACGGCGTGATGGACGAACCGCCGGTCAAGCTGGCGATCCGCAAGGGCAACGACACCTATGACTGGCGGCTCGAGAACGAATGGCCGCTGGCGCGCACGCAGTGGACGAAGCTCTATTTCGACCTCGCACAGCCGTCGGTCGACGACGTGCCGCTGAGTGGCACGCTGGTCGAAGCCAATCCGGCGAAGACCAGCGAGTTCACCTATGCGGCGACCGGGCTGGGCTCGATGGGTTCCACCTCGGCGGCTTCGGCGCAGGTGATGGGTGGCGGCATCAAGCCCGGCATGGGCGTGGCACTGGTCACGCCGCCGATGCCCGAGGACATGGAGATCACCGGTCCGCTGTCGGCCACCCTGTGGGTGTCGAGCAGCAGCGAGGACATGGACCTGTTCCTGACCCTCAGGCATTTCGGTGCCGACGGCCAGGAGATCATGGAGACCGGCCAGCAGGGGACTCCGGTGCCCGTGGCCAAGGGCTGGCTGCGCGTATCGCATCGCGAGCTCGATACGGAACGGTCGCTGCCCTACCGTCCCTACCACCGGCACAAGCGCCGGTTGTTCCTCAAGCCCGGGGAGATCGTGCAGGTCCAGGTCGAGATCTGGCCGACGTCGATGGTGTTTGCGAAGGGTGAACGCCTGCGCCTCGACGTGCAGCCGCGCGACGGCGTGGGCAGCCAGTCGTACATGCATTACCACGCCGACTACAACACCGGTACCAACACGCTCTACGCCGGTGGCGAGCGCGAGTCGTTCCTGTTGCTGCCGGTGATCCCGAAGGCGGGTTGACTACTGGTGCGAGCGCAGCACCCGCCCCGGTACCGGTACCGGGGCGGTGAGGATGCAGCCCGCTTCGGAATCGACGATGTACAGCGTGCGCCGGTCGGTACCGCCATGGGCGACATTGGTGACGACCTCGCTGGCCGGCGAATCGATGCGCAGCGCGGGTTCGCCGCGACGGTCGAACAGCCAGACTGCACCCATGTCCGGATGTGCTACCGCGAGGCCGTCCTGCTCGTCGATCGCCATGCCGTCCGGGCCGCGACCGCCGGACAACTGGATGAACTGGCCCATGCGTGCCACGCCCCCGGAGGGGTTCTGCACGGTGGGCGCGAGCAGCGGCAGGCGCCACACCGCATTGGCCCGTGTGACCGCGACATACAGGGTCCGCTGTGCACCATCGAGCACCAGCCCGTTCGGACTTGGCAGGTTGTCGGCGAGCCGGTCGAGCGCGCCATCTGCACGCAACCGGTAGACGCGGCCGGTCGGGTCGTCGAGCGCGGTCTGTCCCTGGTCGGTGAAGTAGAGATCGCCGTTGTCGGCGAAGGTCAGGTCGTTGATGCCCTTGAATCGTTCGGCGCGATAGCCGTCGACCACCACCCTCACCGTGCCGCGCCCGGGGTCGAGCTCGAGCAGGCCCTGTCGATAGTCGGCGACCAGGATGCGGCCGTCGGCATCGATCGCCAGCCCGTTCGGCTCGCCATCGTATTCGGCCACCAGCGCGAAGCTGCCGCCGGCATCGACGCGGAAGATGCGTCCGAAAGGGATGTCGGTGACGTACAGGTTGCCGGCGCGGTCGAAGGCCGGCCCCTCCAGGAAGCAGCCGTGCTTCGGCACGCTGCGCCCGGAGGCCATGCGCTCGGCGGACAGCCGCCTCGCGCGGAACAACGCCGGCAGTTCTGCGAAGACGCTGGCGGTGATGCGCGGTGGCGGCGCGAACAGTGTGCTCATCGGTGTGGATGCCTCGCTCGTCGGATCAGAAGTGCGGCACGACGTCCAGCTCACCGCGCCGGTGCGTCCCCTTCGGGGCCGGATCGCTGCCCAGAAGGTCGGCCTTGACCTGGCGGATGTCCTCCAGGTGGGATCGCAGAAGGCTCGCCGCCTGCTCGCGCCGGCCGTCCTCGATCAGGTCGAGAAGCTGCAGGTGTTCGCGCGCGGCGGCGACGAACGCACGCGTGTTACCGAACGGCCGGTAGACGATCAGCCGGCGCAGCCGGTTCGCACGCTGGCTCGCCTCGATGAAGAACGGGTTGCCGCAACAGCCGACGATCGTCGCATGGAAGCGCGTGCCGATGTCGAACCATTCGTTGCTGGTGAGCCGTGGCGGCCGCGGTTCCACCAGTTCGCGCTGTTCCGCGCGCACCTTCGCGAACGCGGTGGCATCGACCCGGTATCCGGGTTCCAGCAGCGCCGCTGGCTCGATCGCCAGCCGGAATCGGTAGCTCGCCGCATGGGCCTCGGCCGAATCGAGCACCGGCAGGAAGCGCCAGCCGTAGCCGGGCCGGCGTTCGATCCAGCGCTCCTGAGCCATGCGCGTGAGGTTCTGGCGAAGGACTGCGCCGGTCACGCGGTAGCGTTCGGCGAGCAGGGTCTCGGTGACGAACTCCGGCAGGCAGCCGGCCAGCCGGTCGGCTGCGATCTGCAGGTAAGGCCTGGCTGCTTCAGGCTCGGCCAGTGATCGTGCGGTGCGCGCATGCGCGTCGCGGTCGCCGGTCACCACAAAGCCGCGGTTGGGTTCGCGTACCGCCACGCCGCCTTCCTCCAGCAGTTGCAGCGCGCGCTCGATCGGCGACCTGGATACGTCGTGGCGCAGTGCGAGTTCGGCACTCTTCAGGCGTGCACCGGGCGGCAGCGTGCCGGCGCCGATCTCGGCCAGGATGCGGCGCGCGATGCGCCTGACCAGCGGCGTGGACGGGTGGGACATCAGGCCATCGTGCTCGGCAGGGATCGGTGCATCGGAGGGCGGCTGGCAGCCTCGCGCTTCAGGCCGCGTCGAAGGCCTGTCCACGACCATCGGGCAGCGCAACCTTCGCGCCGGCGGCTTCCTCGGCCAGCGCACGGATCACGTCTGCGGTGACCGGGATGCCGCTGACCGCACGCCGGGCCGCGGTGCGCGCCTCGGGCTCGCCCGGGATCAGGATCTCGTCGCAGCCCTCCGCGCGCGGCATTGCCTTCGCCCGGTCGACCATCTCGTCCATCCGGTCGCGATACTGCTGCATCGGCATGAACAGGTCGGGGCGGAAGGCGATGAACAGGTGGCCGACATCCTGCGGCCCCGAGAAATCGAAGTACAGGCTCTTCACGCCGGCGGCGAATGCCGAGCCGGTCAGCACGCCGGAGAAGATATCCATCATGAACGCGATGGCCGAACCCTTCACGCCGCCGAAGGGCAGCAGCACGCCCTCGAACGCCGCCTGTGCGTCGGTGGTCGGCCGGCCTTCGTTGTCCAGCGCGAGCCCGAGCGGTATCGGTTCGCCCTTGCTCGCCGCGAGGCGGATCTTGCCGCGCGCGATCACGGTCATCGCCAGGTCGAGCACGTAGTCGCCGCGCTTGCCGCCTGGGGCTCCGACCGCGAGCGGGGCGGCCCCGTGGAAGTTGGTGCGGCCGCCCCAGGCCGGCATGGCCGGGGACGAGTTGGTGAAGGCCATCGACACCATGCCAGCGTCGATCGCCTGCATCACGTACAGGGCGGCCATGCCGTAGTGCGTGCTGCGCCGGATGCCGACCATGCCGATGCCGGTGGTGCGTGCGATCGCGATGGCTTCGTCCATCGCGCGATGGCCGACCACGAAGCCGATGCCGTCGTCGCCGTCGATCGAGGCCACGGCCGCTGCCGGGCGCTCGATCTTCAAGGTCGGCGTCGGGTTGATCGCCTTCGCGCGCAGGCGCTTGCAGTAGATCGGGATGCGCGCGACACCGTGCGAGGCGAGGCCGCGCAGGTCTGCTGCGACCAGGTCGCGGGCGACGGTGGCGGCATCCTCAGCCGGAAGGCCGTGCGCGATGAACATTCCGGTGCCGAATGAAACCAGCTCGTCAGTGCTGAAGTATCGTGTGCTGTCGGTCATGGGTAGCAAGGGTCCGGAGGGAGCAGTCGGCCCGGCGGGCATCGATGGCGGTGTTTCAGTTTGCATTTGTGTGCTTGAAAATGCAAACTTGCCGCAGTCAACGGGAGGAATGCATGTTCGAAGGTTTTCGGGAAATGATGGTGCCGACCAGCGATCCGGACTGTCGGATCAAGCTGCGCGTCGGCGGCAAGGGTCCGGCGATCCTGCTGCTGCACGGCAATCCGCTCACCCATGTCACCTGGTACAAGATCGCGCCGCGGCTGGCCGATCGCTATACCGTGGTCTGCGCCGACCTGCGCGGCTATGGCGACAGCGACAAGCCGCGCGGCCTGCCCGACCACACGAACTACTCGTTCCGGCGGATGGGCCAGGACATGGTCGACGTGATGAAGGCGCTCGGCTTCGACGAGTTCATGGTGGCGGGCCACGATCGCGGCGCGCGCACTGCGCACCGCATGGCGCTCGACCATCCGGAAAAGGTGAAGAAGTTCGCCAGCATCGAGATCATCCCGACCCACTGGCAGCTCAACAACATGAAGTGGACCTACGCTGCCCACTCGTACCACTGGTTCTTCTTCGCCCAGCCGTTCGACTTCCCCGAGAAGCTGCTCGAGGGCAAGGAGGAGTACTACATCCGGCGCAAGTTCGCGAAGCAGGGTGAAGGCAAGTTCAGCGACGAGACGATGGCGGAGTACGTGCGCTGCTGCACGCCCGAGCACATCCACGGCATGTCGGAGGACTACCGGGCCACGCTGTCGGTCGACTTCCCGCTCGACACCGCCGACTGGGAGGCCGGCAAGCGGGTGACCTGCCCGATGCTCGTGATGTGGGCCGAGAAGAGCCACACCCAGCGCGAGTTCAGCGCGGTCGATGCCTGGCCGCATTACGCGACCGACATCCGCGGTTTCCACAAGTTGCAGTGCGCCCACTATCCGATGGAAGAGGCGCCGGACGAGACCTACGAGAAGCTCGCCGCGTTCTTCGACGAGTAAGCTGGCAACCGGCAGTGCGCTCCTGCACTGCCGTGCAGCGCGCCTGCCGAGCGAGGCATGGCGCAGCGACCGGGCCCGGCGCATAGACGCCGGCCGCAATGGAGGACTGGATGGACACTGATTCGATGCGCACCCATGCGCGCCCGATGCTGCCGCTGGCAGCCAGCGCGATCGCGATCGCAGCTACGCTGGCGCTGGCGCTGCCGGCGGCCCCGGTTGCGGCCCAGAGCTATCCGGTACGTCCGGTACGCCTGATCGTGCCGTTCGCACCGGGCGCTGCCTCGGACATCACCGGCCGCCTGGTCGCGCAGAAGCTTGCCGAGGGCTTCAACCAGTCGTTCGTGGTCGACAACCGGCCCGGTGCCGGCGGCAACATCGGCCATGACATGGCGGCGAAGGCACCGCCCGACGGCTACACGCTGGTGCTCGCCAACGAATCGCTGGCGATCAACGCATCGCTCAGCCGCAAGCTGCCGTTCGACACGCTGCGCGACCTGGCTGCCATCAGCCTGGTGACGATCAATCCGCGCGTGTTCGTCGCCTCGGCCGCGTCGTCGTTCGAGTCGATCAAGGACGTCGTGGCGGCGTCGCGGGCGAAGCCGAACAGCATCCGCTACGGTTCGTCGGGCATCGGTACCGGCCCGCACCTGGCCGGCGCGATGCTGGCCAACCTGGCGAAGATCGAGATGATCCACGTGCCGTACAAGGGGGCGGCGCCGGCGCTGGCCGACGTGCTCGGAGGCCAGATCGAGATGATCGCCACCACCATCCTGTCCTCGCAGCCGATGATCCAGGCCGGCAAGCTGCGCGCGCTGGCCGTCACGTCGGCGAAGCGCTCCGGCATCCTGCCGAACGTGCCGACGGTGGCCGAGAGCGGCGTGGCCGGCTTCGAAGCTACCTCGTGGTTGATGCTGCTCGGCCCGGCGAAGATGCCGCGGCCGGTGGTCGCGCTGCTGCACCAGGAGACTGCCCGTTTCATCGAGCAGGGGGACGTGCGCAAGCGGGTCGCTGCCGATGGTGGCGAACCGGTCGGCTCGTCGCCGGAGCAGGCTTCGGCCTATCTCAAGGGCCAGGTCGACCGCTGGGGGCAGGTGATCCGCGCTGCAGGCGTGCAACCGGAATCCTGAGCGATGACGGCCGGGGTCGAGCGACCAGGCAGGCTGCCGCGCGTCCTGCTGACCGGTGCCGGCGGTGGCATCGGGCGATGCCTGCACCAGGCCTTCGCCGGTCGCTATCCGCTGCTGCGTCTGGCCGATCGGGTGCCGGTGGCGCCGCGGCATGCAACCGACGAGGTGGTCACTGGCGACCTGCTCGATCCTGCGGTCGCAACCGCGGCGGTGCAGGGCATCGACTGCGTCGTCCACCTGGCGGGCATCCCGAAGGAGGGCGGCTGGGAGCAGATTCTGCCGGACAACATCGTGGCGACGCTGGGCCTGTTCGAGGCGGCCCGCGCGGCCGGTGTCCGGCGCTATGTGTTCGCCAGTTCGAACCACGCGATCGGCTTCCACGAGGCGACGCGCGAACTGGGCATCGAGGAGCCGGTGCGGCCCGATTCGCGCTACGGCGTGTCGAAGGTGTTCGGCGAGGCGCTGTGCCGGATGTTCACCGACAAGTACGCGGTCGATGCCTGCTGCCTGCGCATCGGTTCTTTCCGTGAGCGGCCGGAGGATGCGCGCCAGTTGTCGACCTGGATCGGCCATCGCGATATGGCGGAGCTGGTGCGCTGCGCGATCGAGGCACCCGCATACGGTTTTGCGATCGTCTACGGCGTGTCGGCGAACCGTCGGACGAAGTGGCACAGCCCGGATGCGGCACGCATCGGCTACGTGCCGGTCCAGGATGCGGAGCAGTGGGCGGCCGAACTGGAGCAGGCCACCCTCGGTGCGCCTGGCAGCCCGGCCGTGCGCTTCCATGGCGGCAGCTACTGTGCCGCCGAGTACGTTCCGATCGAAGGAGGACCGACCCGATGAATGACTCGATATCGAACAGGCTGTGCGGCGCGCTGGTGGCCGCTGCGCTGTTGCCGGCTGGTGTGGCCTGGGCGCAGGCGCCCTATCCGTCGAAGCCGGTCCGCTTCCTCGTCGGCTTCGCGCCGGGCGGCGGCACCGACATCATGGCCCGGACGGTCGCGGTACGGCTGGCCGAGGCGCTGAACCAGCAGGTGGTGGTCGAGAACCGTCCGGGTGCGAACGCGAACCTGGCGGCGGAGATCGCGGCCAAGGCAGCACCCGACGGCTATACCGTGCTGTTCATCTCGGTGTCGCATGCGGTCAGCAAGTCGCTGTACCGCAACCTCAAGTACGACCTGGAACGCGACTTCATCCCGCTCGCCGGCATCGGTTCGGTGCCGCAGGCGCTGGTGGTGACACCGTCGCTGCCAGTGAAGTCGGTGAAGGAGCTGATCGCGCTGGCGCGCAAGCGGCCAGGCGAGATCTCCTATGCTTCGTCCGGCTCCGGCAGCCCCGAGCACCTTGCCGGCGAGATGTTCGCGCTGATGGCCGGGGTGCAGATGCTGCACGTGCCGTTCAAGGGCGGTGCGCCCTCGGCGGCGGCCATCGTCGGCGGTGAGGTGGTGGTCGGCTTCAACACCATGCCGGTCGCGCTGCCGCATATCCAGTCCGGCCGCATGCGGGTGCTCGCCACCACCGAGGAGCGCCGCGCCGGCGTCCTGCCGCAGGTGCCGACCATCGCCGAGGCGGGCGTGCCGGGCTATGCGGCATCGACCTGGTACGGCGCGATGCTGCCCACCGGCACGCCGCGCGAGATCGTGCTCAGGCTGAACGCCGAGATCAACAAGGTCCTGCAGCTCGCCGACGTGCGCGACCGGCTGCTCGGGCTGGGCGCTGTCACCATCGGTGGTACGCCCGAGGCGTTCGGACAGCTGATCGTCACCGACATCGCGAAGTTCGCGAAGGTGGTGAAGGCTGCAAACATGCAGGTCGAATGATGGACAACGGGAGGCGGGCCATGCAGGCAGGGGGAATGCGATCGATACGCGCGGAAGCGGCACGTGCAGGGTTTGCGGCAGCAGCGACAGCGGCGGTCTGCGTTGCCATCGGAGCCCTCGCGGCGATGCCGGTGCTTGCGCAACCCGCGCAGGCGTGGCCGGTGAAGCCGGTGCGGGTGATCGTGCCGTTCGCCCCCGGCGGCGGCAGTGACATCATCGCGCGACAGGTATCGTTCAAGTTGCAGGAGCAGTACCGGCAGTCGTTCGTGATCGAGAACCGGGGTGGGGCCGGCGGGCTGATCGGCATGGAACTGCTGGCCAAGGCGCCTGCGGACGGCTATTCGATCATCATCATGTCGGGCAGCTTCTCGACATCGGCCGCGCTGCAGAAGCCGGCGTTCGACCCGATCCGCACCATCCGCGGCGTGGCCGAGATCGGCTACGTGCCGTTCGTGCTGGCCGTGCATCCGTCGCTGCCGGTGAAGACGATGCCGGAGTTCTTCCGGCTGGCACGAAACCGGCCGGGCGAACTGTGCTACGCATCGAGCGGCATCGGTGGCATCACCCACCTGGCCACCGAGATGATGGCTGCGCAGGCGAAGGTGCGCTTCACCCATGTGCCCTACAAGAGCACCGGCTCTGCGATTGCAGACCTGATGTCGGGTGCCTGCCAGTTCATCCTCGGCAGCCTGCCGCCGGTGCTGCCGTTGATCCAGTCGGGCAAGATGCGGGCGCTGGCAGTGAGCACGGCAGAGCCGTCCGCCGCGCTGCCTGGCGTGCCGCGCATTTCGGATACGCTGCCTGGCTTCGAGGTAGACCTCTGGTTCGGGCTGCTGGCGCCGCGCGACACGCCGAGGCCGGTGGTGGACAGCCTGAACGAGGCGGTGAACCGGTCGCTCAAGGACGCGGACCTGCAGAAGCAGCTGGCGGACCAGGGCATGGTCGTCTCCGGCGGATCGCCCGAACGGTTCGTCAAGCGCATCGAATCCGAATACCGTCGCTGGGCGGCGGTGGTCGAGCAGGCGAAGATCAAGGCCGAATGAACGGCGTCGCATCACGGTGCAGGCCACCAAGGCCGGCATGTCGGAAGCAACCACAACCGCCGGCATGCCGGCTGATGGAGCAGAGATGAACATCGTCGTGATGCCCGGTGACGATATCGGGCCGGAGATCGTCGAGGCCGCCATGCAGGTGGTGCATGCGGCCGAGCGCCGATTCAGCCTCGGCCTGTCGTTCGAGACGGTCGATGTCGGCATGCCGAGCTTCCGCAAGGTCGGGTCCACGCTGACCGACGAGGCGATCGCGAAGGCGGTGGCCGCCGACGGCGTGATCCTCGGCCCGTGCGGGATGACCCTTTACCCACCGCGCGACAAGGGCGGCATCAACGTGCCGGGCACCATCCGCAAGCGGCTCGACCTCTATGCGAACCTGCGACCGGCGCGCTCGCGCGCGGCGGTGCCGGACGCGCGGCGCGGCATGGACATGCTGATCGTGCGCGAGAACACGGAAGGCTTCTATTCCGATCGCAACATGTTCATGGGCATCGGCGAGTTCATGCCCACGCCCGACCTCGCGATCTCGGTGCGCAAGATCACCCGCAATGCCTCGCGCCGCATCTCGAGGGTCGCGTTCGAGTGGGCGCTGCGCCGGCGGAAGAAGGTCACGGCGGTGGGCAAGCAGCATGTGCTGCAGATGTCCGACGGGCTGTTCATGGAGGAGGCCTACGCCGCCGCGAAGGCCAATCCCGGCGTCGAGTTCCACGAGTTCGATGTCGATGCGATGGCTGCCGAGCTGTACAGCCGTCCGGAGCGGCACGACGTGGTGCTGCTCACCAACATGTTCGGCGACATCCTGTCCAATGCTGCGGTCGCGATCTCAGGCGGTCTCGGGCTGGCGGCGGCGCTCAATGCCGGCGACGACCATGCGGTGGCGAATGCGGGGCACGGTTCGGCGCCGGACATCGCAGGCAGGGGCATTGCCAATCCCACCGGGATGATCCTGTCGACCGCGATGCTGTTCGAGTGGCTCGGGGTGAAGCATTCGAAGCCGGTGCTGGTCGATGCCTCGCAGGCGATCACCGCGGCGGTCGATGCGGCACTGGCCGACGACGGTGCACGCACCGGCGACCTCGGCGGCCGTGGCAACACCCGGTTGTTCGCCGAGCGGGTCGTCGCGGCGCTGGGTTGAGCGGGCCGATGGGCATGGCGCCATCGCCGGGCCTGCAGCTGGGCTGCATCGCGGACGATTTCACCGGGGCCACCGACCTCGCCAGCACGCTGGTCGCGCAGGGCATGCGCACGGTCGTGCTGCTCGGCGAGCCGGCTGCGGACCTGCCGGTGCCGCAGGCCGATGCACTGGTGGTCGCACTGAAGTCGCGATCGATCCCCGCGGCCGACGCGATCGCCTGCTCGCTCGGTGCGCTGCGCTGGCTGCAGGCGGCGGGGTGCCGGCAGTTCTTCTTCAAGTACTGCTCGACCTTCGATTCGACCGACGCCGGCAACATCGGCCCGGTTGCCGAAGCGCTGCTCGATGCGCTCGACGCGCCGTTCACGCTGGCCTGTCCGGCGTTCCCGGCCAATGCCCGCAGCGTCTATCGAGGCTACCTGTTCGTCGGCGACCGGCTGCTGTCGGAGTCGGGCATGCGCGACCATCCGCTCAATCCGATGACCGATCCGTCGCTGGTGCGCGTGCTGTCCAGGCAGATGCGCGGCGAGGCGGGTCTGGTCGGCTTCGAGACTGTGGAGCAGGGCGCTGCCGCCGTCGTGTCCGAGATGCACGCGCTGCAGGCGCGCGGCGTGCGGATCGCGATCGCCGACGCGCTGAGCGAGCGCCACCTGATGACCCTGGGCGAGGCCTGCGCCGGCCTGGCGCTGGTCACCGGCGGGTCCGGCATGGCGATGGGACTGCCAGCCAACTTCCGCGCGCGCGGCTGGGTGCCATCGATCGACAGTGCTGCGCTGCCCGCCGTCGATGGCCATCGCGCGGTGATCGCCGGCAGCTGCTCGGCGATGACGCGAGAGCAGGTGGCTCGCATGTCCGCAGGGGCGCCGTCGTGGTTCGTGGATCCCGCGGCGCTGGACGATGCCGAGCGTGCGGTGGTACAGGCGCTCGACTGGGCACGACCGAAGCTCGCCGCCGGCCCGGTGCTGGTCTATTCGAGCGCTTCCCCGGAGCAGGTTGCCGAAGCGCGCAGGCTGCTGGGCGACGATGCAGGGTTACGGGTCGAGCAGGTGCTGGCGCGCATCGCCTGCGGGCTGGTCGACGCCGGCGTGCGCCGGCTGGTGGTGGCCGGCGGCGAGACCTCGGGGGCAGTGGTCGGTGCACTGGGCATCCCGGCCCTGCGCATCGGGCCGGTGATCGCGCCCGGCGTGCCCTGGACTGCGGCCGAGGGCGGCCAGCCGATGTGGCTCGCGCTGAAGTCCGGTAACTTCGGCCACCCGGACTTCTTCAGCACCGCACTGGACTTCGCCGGCTGAGGGCGGACCGCACCACCGAACGGAAGGATCCAGCGATGCTGAACGTGTCGAACGCCTCGAACGAAGACCGCCTGCGCGAGGAACTCGTGATGCTCGGCCGGTCGCTCTACGACCGGGGGCTCGCGCACGGTTCGGCTGGCAACCTGAGCGTGAAGTTGTCCGATGGCTGGCTGATGTCGCCGACCAACTCCTGCCTCGGGCGACTCGACCCGGCGCGCCTGTCGCGGCTGGATGCAGACGGCAGGCTGGTCGATGGCGATGCGCCCTCGAAGGAGAGCTTCCTGCACCTGTCGATGTATGGCGAGCGCGCGGACTGCGGCGCGGTGGTGCACCTGCATTCGGTGCATTCGGTCGCGGTCTCCTGCCTCGACGGCATCGATCCGGACAACGTCTTTCCGCCGATCACCGCCTATGCGGTGATGCAGGTCGGGCGGCTGGCCCTGGTGCCCTATTTCCCGCCTGGCGATGCCGCGCTGGCCGAGGCGGTGCGCAGGGTCGCGTCGAAGCACCATTCGATCCTGCTCGCCAACCACGGTCCGGTGGTGGCCGGGCGCTCCCTGGCGGCCGCGGTCAATGCGGTCGAGGAACTCGAGCAGACCGCCCGGCTGATGCTGCTGCTCGACGGACGGCGCACCCGCCTGCTCGATCCCGCCCAGGTGGCGGAACTGGAGCGCCGCTTCCCCGGCTGAGCGCGGGCTGCGGCACAATAGGCAGCAACAACAAACGCCGCGGGCCGAGCCGCCACCGACTGCCTCCGAGGCGCCGGTGGTCGAGCCTGCACGGAGGAGGATCAGATGCGCAACCACGGACCCGGTTCCACGACCGCCGCGACCGCCGCCATCGGCGCGCTGGCCCTGCTTTGTGTCGGCGCCGCCCATGCCCAGCCCGCCTGGCCGGTCAAGCCGGTACGGCTGGTGCTGCCGTTCCCGCCCGGCGGCGGCACCGACATCCTCGGCCGCACCCTGGCGATCCGACTGGGCGATGCCATCGGCCAGCCGGTGCTCACCGACAACCGTCCCGGCGCCGGCGGTAACCTCGGTGCCGAGATCGTCGCGCGCTCCGCGCCGGACGGCTATACCGCCGTGCTGGTCGCACCCGGCTTCGTGATCAGTCCGAGCATGTACCGAAAGCTCGGCTTCGACCCGTTCAAGGACTTCGAGCCGGTATCGCTGGTCGCCTGGATCCCGAACCTGCTTGCGGTGCATCCGTCGGTACCGGCGCAGAGCGTGAAGGAACTGGTCGCCTATGCCCGGGCGAACCCGGGCAAGATCAGTTTCGGCTCCGGCGGGGTGGGCACCTCCAACCACCTGGGTACGGAACTGCTCGCGGTGCGTACCGGCACCAGCATGGTCCATGTGCCGTACAAGGGAGCGGCCACCGCGATGATGGATACCGTCGCCGGCAACGTGCAGCTGATCACGATCGGCACCGGCGCTGCGCTGGCGCAGATCCGCTCGGGCAAGCTGCGCGCACTGGCGACGCTCACGCCCGCGCGGGTGCCCAATGCCCCCGAGATCCCGACCATCGCCGAGGCCGGCTTCCCGGGGCTCGAAGTGCTGACCTGGTACGGCGTGTTCCTGCCGGCGAAGACGCCGCGCCCGATCGTCGACCGGATGAACACCGAACTGTCGCGCCTGATGTTCGAGCCCGAGGTACGCGAGCGGCTCGCCAGCATCGGTGCAGAACCGATGAAGAGCACCACGGCCGAGACCGCGCGCTTCATCCGCGAGGAATACAAACGCTGGGCCGAGGTGATCAAGGCCGCGAAACTTCAGACGGACTGAGACAATGACAACGATCGATGACGGCGCGCAAGCGCAGGGGAACCCGGCCGCTAGCCTGCCGCGGCATGCTGCAGTGATGAAGGCCGGCATGCTGCTGCTCGTCTGCATGGCGCTGCCGGTTGCGGTTGCGGAGGCCGCCGAACCGGTTTCGTTCCCGTCGCGGCCGATGCGCATCATCGTGCCGTTCGCCCCCGGCGGCCCGACGGATGTCGCGGCCCGGGTCATCGGGCCGAAGATGACCGAGGCCTGGGGGCAGCCCGTGGTGGTCGACAACCGGGTCGGGGCCGGCGGCAACATCGGCATGGCGCTCGCTGCGAAGGCGCCACCTGACGGCCATACGGTACTGTTCACCAGCAGTTCGGTGGTGGTCAACCAGACGCTGTTCAGCAAGCCCGGCTACGATGTGTTCAAGGACCTGGTCGCCGTCACCCGCGCGAACACCACGCCGAACATCCTGGTCGTGCATCCGTCGGTGCCTGCGAAGAACCTGTCGGAACTGATTGCGCTGGTGCGCGCGAACCCAGGCAAGTTCAGCTATGCATCGCCCGGCACGGGTACCACTGGCCAACTCACTTGCGAGATGCTGCGCGTGGCGACGAAGATCGACATCCAGCACGTTCCGTTCAACGGCGCGGCGCCGGCGGTCAACTCGCTGGTGGGCAACCAGACCCCGATCGGCTGCCTCGGCCTGCCGCCGGCCCAGCCGCAGCTGAAGTCTGGCGCACTGCGCGCGATCGCGGTGACCAGTGCCCAGCGCTGGAAACAGAACCCCGACGTGCCGACCATGGCCGAGAGTGGGTTTCCCGGCCTCGTGAACGACCTGATGACCGGCGTGTTCGTACCGACTGGTACGCCCGTGTCGATCGTCAACCGGCTGCATGCCGAGATCGCACGCATTGTCATGCTGCCCGACGTGCAGGACCGGCTCGGGCCGCTGGGCTTCGAGCCGGTGGCGAACACACCAGCGCAGTTCGCCCGGCAGGTCCGGGAGGAAGTCGAGATGTACGGCAAGGTGATCCGCGAGGCGAACATCAAGGCCGAATGACCGGGCCCTTCGGCCCGGTGCATGCAACGAGGAGAACGAAGTGGACATGAATCTACCCGCACGGCGGGCCATCATCGCAGGTGCACTGTTCGGTGCAGCCGGCCTGTTCAACGCTGGCGCGGCCTTCGCACAGGCAAAGGACGGCGACGCCTTTCCGTCGCGCCCGGTACGCATGATCGTACCGTTCGCGCCGGGCGGCCCGACCGACATCGTGGCGCGGCTGCTCGGCCAGCGGCTGGGCGACCTGTGGGGCCAGACGGTGCTGATCGACAACCGCGCCGGTGCCGGCGGCAACCTGGGCGTGGAGATCGCCGCCCGCGCCGCGCCCGATGGCTACACCGTGCTCGTCACCAGCTCCAGCTACGTGGTGAACCCTGCACTGTACGAGAAGCTGCGCTGGGATCCGTTCAAGAGTTTCGTGCCGGTGACCAACGCCGCGACCTCGCCGAACCTGTTCGTCGTGCATCCGTCGGTTCCCGCGAAGTCGATGAAGGAACTGGTCGCGCTGGTCAAGTCGCAACCGGGCAAGTTCAGCTATGCCTCGCCCGGGCTCGGCACCACGCCGCAACTGTCGTGCGAGATGTTCAAGGGGATGACCGGCGTCGACATCCAGCACGTACCCTACGGCGGTGCCGGCCCGGCGACCACCTCGGTGGTCGGCAACCAGAACCCGGTCGGCTGCATGGCGCAGCCGCCAGCGGTGCCGCATGTGCAGGCTGGCAAGCTGCGCGCGCTGGCGATCACCAGCGCGAAGCGTTCGGCCAGTCTGCCCGACGTGCCGACGATGGTGGAGCAGGGCTTCACGAACTTCGTCACCGACAACATGAACGGCGTGTTCCTGCCGGCCGGTGCAACGCCTGCGCTGGTCGCCCGGCTGCATGCCGACATCCTGAAGGCGCTGGCCACCCCGGACGTGCGAGAGCGCCTGATGGCACAGGGCCTGGAGCCGGTTGGCGACACGCCCCAGGCTTTTGCCGCCTACGTGAAGCAGCAGATCGCGCAGTGGTCGAAGGTCATCAAGGAAGCCGGGATCAAGGTGGAATGATGAAGCCGGTCGGCCTGGGCATCGTCGGCGCAGGCCGGATCGGTACGCTGCGCGCGCGCCTTGCTGCGAAGCATGCGGGCGTGCGCTTCATCGCGGTCTCCGACAGCGATCCGAAGAACGCGGCGCGCACGGCAGGACTGTGCGGCGCCGCGCTCCATGGCACCGATAACGACGCGATCATCGACCATCCGGACGTCGATGCGGTGATCGTGTCCACGCCCGAGGGGGAGCACGTGGCGCCGGTGCTGCGCGCGATCGCCGCCGGCAAGTCGGTGCTGGTCGAGAAGCCGGTGGCCTTGACGCTGGCCGATGCGGATCGGGTGATCGAGGCCGCGGACAAGGCGGGCGTCGACCTTCGGGTCGGCTACAGCCGGCGCTACAAGGACCGCTACCTGATCGCGCGCGAGCAGATCCTGCAGGGGCGCATCGGGAAGATCCTCGGCGCCTCGGCCCGGGTGTTCAATTCGCGTGCGCAGGCACTGGCGATGATGGGCCGCAACCCGCATGCCACGCCGGTGGTCGATGCGCTCACCTATTACGTCGACCTGCTCGGATGGTTCCTCGACGGCGAGCCGCTGCGCGAGGTCTATGCGCGTGGCCAGAAGGGCGTGCTGGCTGCCGCCGGCCATGCCGCCGACGATGTCGACTTCGCATTGCTGACCTACGGGCGAGGCACGGTGGCCAACCTCACGGTGAGCTATGCGCTGCCTTCGATGTACCCGGCGCTCGGGCATGCGGCCCGCGTGGAACTCATCGGCGATGCGGGCGTGATGATCCTCGACGACGACCATACCGACCAGCTGATGTATTCCGAGAAGGGCATGCCGCATGTGTACCTGCCGGACCACGCCGTGAACATGGTGTTCCTGCAGAGCGGCACCCCGGGCGACTGGGCACTGGGAGAGTTCTGGGGCCCGATCGCTAACGAGACCCGCGCCTGGCTCGACTTCCTGGTCATGGGAGCGCCCTGCGTCCTTCCCGATGCCCGCACCGCCCGGGCGACGCTGGAGGCGACCCTGGCCATCGAAGCTTCGGTGGCTGCGGGTGGCGCGATACACCTGCCGCTGGCGGGATGAGTAACGTGGGGAACATGAGGAACGTGAGGAACGCAGGGATGGAACCGATGAACACCGCAGCACTGACCGAAGGTCGCGCTGCACCGCGCCCGGCGGGTGCAGGCCGATGGCACGCGATGCTGGCCTTCCTGTCGCTGCCGCTCGCCGCCATGCCGGCCGCCGCGCAGACGGCCTGGCCGTCGAAGCCGGTACGCATGATCGTCGCCTTCGTTCCCGGGGGCGGCACCGACATCGTGGCGCGGCTGCTGGCACCGCGTTACTCGGAAGCGCTCGGGCAGACGGTGGTGATCGACAATCGCGGCGGCGCCGGCGGCAACATCGGCACCGAGGTGGCGGCGCGCGCGGCACCGGATGGCTATACGCTGCTGATGGGCAACGTCGCACCGAACGCGATCAACGTGAGCCTGGCTCCGGTGCCGTTCGACCCGGTGAAGGACTTCGCGCCGATCTCCCAGGTGGCGATCACGCCGAACGTGCTGGTCGTGCATCCCTCGCTGCCGGTGAAGACGGTGAAGGAGCTGCTGGCGCTCGCGCGTGCGAAGCCCGGTGCGCTGGCCTTTCCGTCGGCCGGAAACGGTACCTCGTCGCACCTGGCCGGCGAGCTGCTGAAGAACCTGGCGAAGATCGACATGCTGCACGTGCCGTACAAGGGGGGCGGCGCGGCGCTGGCCGACCTGTTGGGCGGGCAGGTGCAACTGATGTTCGCCACCACCCCGGCAGCCATGCCGCAGGTGAAGGCCGGTCGCCTGCGCGCGGTCGCGGTGACCACCCGGGCGCGGTCCCAGGCCCTGCCTGAACTGCCGACGATGATCGAGTCGGGCGTGCCTGGCTATGAGGCCGCCACCTGGTACGGGCTGCTCGCGCCGGCGGCGACCCCGCGCGCGGTGATCGAGCGGATGCATGCCGAGACGGTGAAGATCATCGGTACGCCAGACATGCGCGAGAAGCTGATCGCGCAGGGCTTTGAGCCGGTGGGCAGCTCGCCGGCGGAGTTCGCGGCGTACATACAGGCGCAGATCGAGACCTGGGCGAAGGTGATACGGGCGGCGGGCTTGCGGTCGTAGGGCTGGTGGCTGGCACGGCGCCGGGCTTGCGCATGCGACCGGCAGCAGGCCATGCACGCGGAGCGGCGCTGGGCCCGCCGGGGGGGGGTGGGGGGGGGGGGTTCCCCCGGGGGGGGGTGGGTTGGCACCCGGCCCCGGCGGGGGGAACCCCCACCCCCGCTCCTTCGCGCACTGCCTGGCCTCCACGCGCCGTTGGGGTGGAGGAGGAATGTAGCGGCATCGCGCGATCTGAAGAGGGCGTCGAGTGTGCGCGATCGGCAAACGGAGACGGCCCAATAAGGGGGACGCATCTCCCCGAGCCGTTGCCGGGCTCCACCGCGGCCGACGCGCACGCCCTGGCCACTGCCCCCTCCTCTCCCCCAGAGCGGCGGCGGGCATCTCACGACAACAGGCTCCCGCAGTCCAGGGCACCCAGCCACCGCACCGGAAACCGCCGGCCCGGCACGTCGGGGGGTGTCGTCGGCGGGGCGCCTGCGCGAGCCGAAGCCCCGCC